>NZ_JBSXNW010000021.1:0-34171 GCF_056857835.1 Flagellimonas sp. B-3 | reverse complement strand
ATCATCGGCATTGTCCCCGGTTCCATCACCATCGGTATCGGTATCCTCGGAATCATCTTTCGGGAAAGCGTCCTCAGCATCAGGAGTACCGTCGTTGTCATCGTCCTCATCGGCATTGTCTCCCGTACCGTCACCATCGGTATCGGTATCCTCTGAACCATCTTTCGGAAAGGCGTCCTCGGAGTCGGGAGTACCGTCGTTGTCATCGTCCTCGTCGGCATTGTCGCCTGTTCCGTCACCATCGGTATCGGTGTCCTCGGATGGATCTTTCGGGAAGTCGTCCTCATCGTCGGGGGTTCCGTCATTGTCATCATCGTCATCTTCATTGTCGCCTGTTCCGTCACCATCGGTATCGGTGTCCTCGGATGGATCTTTTGGGAAGTCGTCCTCATCGTCTGGGGTTCCGTCATTGTCATCGTCGTCATCTTCGTTGTCCCCTGTTCCGTCACCATCAGTATCGGTGTCCTCGGATGGATCTTTCGGGAAGGCATCATCATCGTCTGGGGTTCCGTCGTTGTCATCGTCGTCATCTTCGTTGTCCCCTGTTCCGTCACCATCGGTATCGGTATCCTCGGTGGGGTCTTTCGGGAAGTCGTCCTCATCGTCAGGGGTTCCGTCGTTGTCATCGTCATCGTCCTCGTTGTCGCCCGTTCCGTCACCATCGGTATCGGTGTCCTCGGAATCATCTTTTGGGAAGGCGTCCTCATCGTCAGGGGTTCCATCGTTGTCGTCGTCGTCGTCATCCTCATCGGGTATGCCGTCACCATCTGTATCCTGTGCGGCTGTGATGGTTGCGGAATAGGTGTCATTGCTCAACGCATCGGAACCATCCTTTACCTTGAATGAAAAAGAGGCATAGTTTTCACCGTATTCCCCACTTTCTGTTGCATAGATCAATTGGGACACATCATCGATCAAATCATTGATGGCAACCAGGTTTCCATTATAGGTCAAAGTGCCTTTTGCAGGAAGAGAGATAATCTGAATTCCGTTGAAACCATCACCAGAATCCACATCGTTAAAAGCAAAATCTCCTGTTGAGAAGGCATACCCTAGGTCTTGCACTACATCCACGGTGATATTTCCACCTTCAGGTGCATCGTTCACGTTGTCGATGATCAAGGTTACGGTCACGGTTTCCGAGAAGGACACGGCATCCTCAAAATTGTAGGTAAAGCTGTCTGTGCCGGATTCACTGCCATCATGTTCGTAAGAGAAGGTTCCATCTTGATTGAACGTGAACGACTCGGCATGTGAAGGTCCATCGATAAGGTGGTATAACAAGTCATCACCGTCAATTTCGATATCGTTAGTAGAGACATCCTCGTATAGGGTACCATTTTCATCAAGGTTGAAATTGTCGGTATTGGCAACGGGCAAATCGTCTTTTGGCAAAATGGACAGGGTAATTTGGGCCGTTACTTTTTGACCCTGGTCGTCCAGTTCGTAAGTGACAGTGTCCGTTCCACTTTCGTTCGCATTTGGAGTATAGACCACCTGGTTGCTACCGTTCACTACGGCATTCCCCTTTGTTCCTTGCACGGTAATGGTGACCGTAGGGGTTAATGCTGTGTCGTACACATCATTGAAGAGTACATCTATGGGATTGGATGTGGTATCCTCGTCCAAAATGGCAAGATCATCATCGGCATTCACCACCAAGGTAACATCGTAGGGTCCAAAACTGGCTGTTCCTATATTGCCCGCGTTGTCCTTTACCTCTGCATGGATGTACCAGCCCGATCCGCCAGAAGAGAATGAGGTCGTCTTGGACTGACTGTTGCTCCATGAGGTCCATGCGGCATTGTCTGATGCGGGCGGTGTGGCACTTTGTGCCTTGGCAAAACGTTGTACATCAAAACCACTGCCACCGTTTTCATCCTGAAATACCAATTGAATGTCGGTATCTGTATCCAAATTTCCATTGGATGGGTCAGCTGTTACCGTTGGCTGGGCATTGTCGTCAACAATGGTCAATGTGCGGTAGAAAGGAAGCGACCACACGCCTGAATTGGTCTGTGTCCTTAGACTGATGATATAATCCGCAGATACATTGTTATAGGTCGAAAAATCGGTCATGGGCGTGCCCGCATTGTAAATTTCCGTGTCGCTTGGATTGCCCTCTGAATCATAAACACGCTGGGTGACAATCCATTCCTGTGTGGACAGTGTTCTTCCATAGGGGTCTACGGAGTTGTCCTCAATGGCAATGGTCATGTTCCCGGTGTAGGTGTTGATCATGTCCGGAAGGATGTTGAACTGCGCAATGGGCAGGTCTTCAGCTCCGCCTGAAGCAGAGGTTTTTTCCACGTAGATACTGGATGGCTTGCTCCAGGTTCCTTGGTGGTCCTGTACTTTTAGCATGACCAGATATTGGCCTTCGGGAACGGCATTTTTGTCAAACATCCCTGTGTTCCAATCGTTGGTCGAGGTAGCGTCAACCGATTTCCATTTCCATTCGGATTGGGCAATACCGTTGTTTGCACCACCGTCCAGATCATAAGAGGTATCGTTTATGAATCCTGTGTCGCCACTATAGGTAAAACTGGCCACGGGCTTCCGGTGAAAGTAAAGGGTAGTGGGTGCTGTGGGCAGGTCTTCAAAAGTGAAGGAGTATTTTCCCGTTTTTTCATAAAACTCGGGCACATCTTCCAAATAAAGCCCATCCCATGAGACTTTTCCAGTGTTGTTGTCAAAATAGGTCTCATCATGGGTGATGTTCCACCTTCCGCTGGGATAGCTTGCATTGGCCGTATTGTTTTTCAGCTGGGCCGGATCTACATCGATCTCCACAGAGGTGCCCGCGATGAAGAATTCACCTGCCGTCACGGTACCAAACTGATATTGCTCATAGATGTACTGGGCCATATCGTCAATCCATGAGGACCAGGAGCCGCTGTCCCTGTTGATGAAGGTTCCCTGATTATTGTTCTGGGCTATAAAACGTTCAAATTGCGCCTCATTGGCATTGGTACCCCAACCTATGTAGTGGATATCTTCGTTGATGGTCCGCATCAAAATTTCGGAGAGGTCGGTATCCACATCAAAGTCAGCTACCTCAATGTCGTCAAGGTTGACGTTGAACCTAAGGGCACTGTTTCGCCACTGTGGCTCCCTCAACACATCCTTGAATGCACGGAGCTCCAATTTTTCGATCTCGATGTCTTTGAAATAGGCATTTTGCTGTTCATGAACATAGAACCCATAACTTCCCGAAGGAAATGAGGTATCGGTAATGTCAAACGATTGTATCCAATCGGTTCCGGCGTTTCCGCCCCCACCTCTTCGGGATATCTTGATATTATCGCCGCTCATTTCAATTTTAAAGTCAATGCTCTGGCCATTGTAAAAAGCCCCGAACATATCGGCTCTATTGCCGTCCCAGCCATAAGGTGCGGTTCCGGCCCTTCCGCTATTGGTGTTCACGGCCAAAATGGTGGTGACACCGTTCTCCCGCTTCAAAATGGCCTCTGCGGGGAATCCATCACCGTTTGCATAGTTCATCAGGTTTCCACAGGCCGTATGGTTGTCAATGATGTAGGCATAGAAATTCTGGTTGTCCTTCTTTCGGAAAATAAAACCTACTTCGGCATGTGTGTAAGGTGCGCCGGAAAGTCCGAAGGTGGCCGAAATGGTTCCGTCAGATACATCCCCAGTGGGGTCGTACATGGCATAGCCATAACCATTGTACCGGTTCACAAAATCAGCCAATATTTGATTGGTGCCGGAGTCAAAGGAGAAATAATCCCCAGAATAGGAATTGTGCACCGGGGGTTCGGTTCCATTGAAGTTCATTTTGTTCCAACTGTTGAAAATATCGCTGGCATCAGCTTGATCGGAAGAGATGGAACTTCTTTGAAAAGCCTCTACCCTAAGTTTTCCCAAAGGGATACCTTTGAGGTGCATGGCCTGTTCAAGGTCTTGTTCAAAGGTGGAAAGGTCTTGGTTGGCCGCACCCACGGTCACCATAACATCCACATTGGGCCCCTGCTGCACGGTCATATCCACCGTTTGGGCCTTTGCTGTCCCATGCAATAGGAACAGCAGCAAAAATGTAAATACGTTTGTTGAGATCTGTTTCATGGTCGGTCTATCTATTGAAATATTGAATTGCTTATGGGTTGGTCCATTGTGGTATGATCAAATACCAACTCGGCTCCAAAAACGGAACTGCAATTGGTGGGCACCGCAATGTTGAAATATGATTTGTCGCTGATCTTTTTAAGAAGCGCCATCCCTTCCGGATTAGAACCGAGGTTGCAGTCGTAAATCAAAAGTTGGATATGGCTTCCTTGATAGAGTCCTTCGAGCATGGAAAATTCAAACTCTTGGTCGACAGCATTTATGTCATAGGTTTTGCCCCCTAGTTTCACTGCGTTGTAATTTGTGTTTGCAAACAAATGAACCACTTGTTTGGAACGATTTTGCTCCAAATATTCACGGATGGATTTCCAAGGGTTGCTTATTGCCTTAATCTCAATAACTGTGGTACCAGCAGGCAGGCTATCGAGTATCTCCTGTCTTTGTGAATACTTAGAATCTATAATCACCACATCATCTGACTGGGCTATAGCTCCGGTAGTTAAAAAAGCGAATAGGATAAAAAAGATTGGTAAAATTTTCCTGTACATAAAATTTCTCATTGGTTAATAATTTTGGTTTTACGTTTAAATTTTAATTGGGTTTTTGATTCCAAATCCAGGAAAGAATGGACATAGCTAGGCCATGCCTCCTGAATAGTGGCAATTTTAGGGACGTCCCAAAATCCGTTATGATGCAAGGGACATCAGTAAAAACTGGAAAAATTGTTCTGTGTAGTGTTTAGTAGATTTATCTCATAAGTGGGAACTGTTTAAATCGTTTCTTTTTTCGGTGCAATGAATCGACTATTTTCTTACAGTCAAACATATATAAATTGTACAATTTTTCTTATTCTTCACCTAAGAAACGGGGGTTATATAATCTTATTTTAAGAAATCGTATGGGAAATTGATAAATATCAATTTAGTGTCTTTTTCTTACAAGAATGTAATGGATTATGAGTCAGAAAAAGTAGTCTAAAGAAGGGAAAGGGATTATTCTATGTTGAAGAAAACCGGATTTAGGATAATATCCATACCTCTGAAATTCTTTTTTAATATAACACAAAAGGTTAATAATACATAATTCTTGGCCTACAACTTTTCTTTCATTAACATGGAAAGTGTCTCCGGTCTCATGGCCAAAGACTCCCCCGAAACGCTTTTTGTGCAACAGTAATTTTATACTATAAATGGTTCGGCCATTTTTGGCTACACTGACCCGGTTTTAAATTTTTTGTCAAACATTATGATTTATTGTGGTTGAAATTGTGAAATGAAAGGTAGAACCTACTTCCGGTTTGGACTCTATCCATATTTCTCCCCCCAAAAAACCTACCGCCCTTTTGGCTACCGATAAGCCAATACCGGTACCGTCATCCCCATTTCTATTATGTAACCTTTGGAAAATAACGAACACTTTGTCGAAGAACCTTTCATCAATCCCTATACCGTTGTCTTTTATGGCGAATTTCCATAACTCTCCTTTATTTACAGCTTCAATGGTAATTACAGGGGGCACATTCTCCCTTGTATATTTTAAGGCGTTGTCCAATAAACTATGAAATAGTTGGGCGACAGGAGCTTTGTAGGTTTCCAATTCAGGAAGTTTATCATAATTGACGACCGCCTTTTTTTCGTTGATCAAATCTCTTCTTAACAGTAAAAACTCTGAAACGATTTCATTCAGGTCCACGGATTCTTTCAGCTCTGTGGGCCTGTCTACTTCAGAATGGAGCTGCAGGTCAAGAATGATTTGCTTCATTCGATGGGCACCGTCTGTAGCATAATGAATGTATTGGAGTCCTTTATCGTCCAGTTTATCAGCATGTTTCAGTTTCAGTTTTTCCATAAAACTGCTGACCATTCTCAAGGGTTCCTGCAGGTCGTGAGAAGCAACATATGCGTACTGCGCAAGTTCTTCATTTTTGGTCTGCAAAGCGATTTTGCTTTTTTCAAGTTCACTTTTCAACCTGATCTGTTCTTGTATATGGTTTTCGATCCCACCAAATATTTTGGGGATTAGAGCTGATGAAAGATAACAGAGAAAGACAAGATTGGCACTAACCGCAACCCATTCATTAACAGAGCTCATATCAACATTGTGGCTAAAGTCTGTTAACTTGAAGTGTATGGCAAATCCAAACAAGACAGAGATGAACAGCACAATATGACTCCACCAAAATGCATATTTGTTATCGAAAATAATAATGGAGTAGATACATGCTGCCAAAAAGTAGACCAAAACAGAACCAGAAGAAGGAGAAGTGAAAATATTTAGAATGGTGGCAAAAACAAATACAGTGAATGAGAAAATCAGCTTTCTCGTCGTTATTTTAACCCTAGGTGCAAATGCGATGAAGCACATGACACCAATAGTCGTAAAATGCAAAAGTGTTATGAACTCTTTGTTTTCATACGTAATCAAAAGCAGTGACGGAAGCAACGCAATTAAACAAAGAGGCAATAAAAACATCATTGTGGTTGAAAATAGCGTATTTCTCCAATAGCTTACGGTCTCTCCAGTCTCTGCAGAGGCGGGGTTGCAATTGTGGTTGATTTTTCTCTTGTAGGCGTTCCAAAGTGTCATCATCATTTTTTCGGTATTCCAAAATACAGAACAACCTTAACCAACTGTAAATTTCCCCAAATTTCTCCATCCACTGGCCATACGTTGGGTTGTCTCATTTTTTCTGTTTTAAAAATTTTATTTCCCCCATTACATACCTGACTTGGATACACAAAAAATAGGGGGATACATATTTTTGTGCATCTGGGATGAATATTAGGTTGATAACATAAATTCCAACAAAATATTATGTAAGAAAATAAAACAAATAAGTGAAAACTATTGATTTAAAAAGTTCAATAGAAAAAAATGTTTTTTAAAAGTACTTGAATTAAACATCCTATGTTGTTCCCTTAACCAACTTATAAAAAAATGTTCCCAAATCAAACCATCTCAAATCCTGTGATGACATGGTTTCCGACCTCTGTCCCAACCCTTTGTGGATATGATATGGATAGTTTAAAGTTCCTGAAGGAATTCAGATGTAATTTCGCATGGCTAACCAATTTAATCCTTTTTGTTTATTGCGGTGTACAAGAATTAACTGATTTTGTTTGTTAAAGTAAACAAAATGGATTTTTTATTTGAGCAATTTCAGCAAAAGTTAAAACATACTTCCACCGATTTCGTTAGGTCGATTATGGATGAGATTCATTGGGAAGCGAGGCTGATTGGTATAAAAGGAGCAAGAGGTATTGGAAAGACCACACTTTTGCTACAATATATCAAGTTGAACCTAAGCAGCTCCCTTGGACAGGCACTATATGTGAGCTTGGATGACATTTGGTTCAATCACCATTCCCTTATCGAATTGGTCCGCGATTTTGAACGTCAGGGGGGAATATCTTTTTTTGGATGAGGTGCACAAATATTTCGGGTGGGCACAGGAACTAAAGAATATATATGATAGTTACCCAAACCTAAAAATCGTTTTTACGGGACCTTCACTTCTTGAAATATTGAATGCTCGTGCCGATTTAAGCCGAAGAGCCGTGGTTTATACCATGCAAGGTTTTTCTTTCCGGGAATATATCGGGGTGGAATCGGGAACTCTCCTTAAACCATTGTCCCTTGATCAAATCTTGGAAAACCATATTGAAGAGACTCAACAAATCAATGACAAGATAAAGCCATTTCAATATTTTGATAGCTACCTTAAACATGGATATTATCCCTTTTATAGGGAAGGGCTCGACCTTAACGAAATGCGCATTGGGGAAGTAGTGAACATGATTCTGGAAATTGAACTGCCATTATTGCGAAACGTGGATATGGCCTATGTGACCAAGGTGAAACAGCTTTTGGTGATCATAGCCGAATCCGTTCCATTTGTTCCGAATGTAAGCAAGTTGAGCGATAAGATCGGCATTAATAGGGCAACCTTATTGTCCTATCTAAATTATTTGGATGAAATCGGACTGACCCATAACCTTTATAAAGACGCCCATGGTATCAGCAAGCTCCAGAAACCTTCCAAGGTTTATCTGGACAATACTAACTTAATCTTTTTACTGGCATGGAATAATGCTAACATAGGGAATCTTAGGGAAACTTTTTTCTCCAATCAATTAAGCTATCGGCATTCGCTTGGGTATACCGATTTAGGCGACTTTTTGGTTGATGGTCAATTCACCTTTGAGATTGGGGGCAAAGGGAAAGGCCATAAACAGATAAAGACAGTGGCGAACTCTTATGTCGTGGCTGATAATATATTGTATGGCTCCCAAAACAAAATACCGCTTTGGCTTTTCGGGTTTTTATATTAGTTACTTGTCAAAATTGAATGTACTGGGTGGTGTAGACCACAAAGGCGGAAGATTTTAACCATCCATTATTTGGATTTAGTGGTTTGAAAATCAAGTTTTTGTGTTAGTCCCGAGGGTGCTCAATTTTATCCGGCCAGTATGGTATACTATGTCTGGCGTATCCACCTTAGTCTCGACAAACAGATTTTACAGGGCGTTTTGAAAAAAGTTTTGAGAGCGTCCAGAAAATGTCGTGTAGCCTTCCCTGAAAATGTAGCCTTTCCTTTTTTAGGGAAGGCTACATCACCATAGTTTCTGGGTAGTTAGGTCTTTTCTAACATTTAAACCCTTAAAACTGCGCTCATGTACTTTTACTAGGCTGGACGGCACCCTTTTTATTGCTTTGTATCCTGATTGTTCATCATAGCGATGAAACATAAAAATAGGTATCAATCTTAAATACAGAGAAATGAGAAAAAGGGTAATGATAAGCCTAACATTGGCATTGATGTTAGCCAGTTGTGCATCAACAAAAACCAATGAACCCATTGTAAAGGATTACCAAATTGGTGAAAAATGGACTTGGAAATGGGAACGCAAAGTGGAAGGGGAAGTTCGGGCAGAAGGAGAGGATATTCAAGAAGTTGTCAAATACAATGGAACTTTGGGGTTATGGAATGGGGCCGATACCCTCGAAATTCCAATTGCACCAAATAAAAACCAGAGCAGTACGCCCTTCCGAAATTGGCCTTTGCAGGTTGGTAAAAAGTGGAAATATGAGGCCGAATGGGAAAATAATGAAGGTACTAAAGGAAAGACCAGTCAAAATGTTGAAGTGGTTTCCTTTGAAGAAATGCATGTGGAAGCGGGAAAATTCATGGCCTACAAAATCGAATACAAGGGAATTGTAACAAACTCTCGAGGTTTTAAGGGAGAGATGACCGATATTTGGTGGTATTCCCCAGAATTGAAAACATACATAAAGCATATCAATGATGATGGTTATGGTCTATATACCAATGAATTGACCAGCTATTCAAAAGCGGAGTAGGAATCCTCATAATATACAATCGACAGCGATCAAATAAAGCAGTGGACACTTCAAACAGAAATACTGGACTCTCCCTTTATTGGAAATGCCAACTTATTGGCTGGGGCGTTGTTTCCTTGTTGTGGTTCTATATTGCATTGGACAGGGATCAATTTTCGGTTCCCCAAGCCTTGATCAACTACGTGCTTGACGTATCCATTTGTATTGGGCTTACACACGCATACAGGGCTATTGCGTTACGACTTAAATGGAATCAATTGGGCATTAACCCATTGGTAGTAAGAATCATACCATCCATTTTGGTTTTGTCCGTTTTGTTCATGCAGATTATGAATCTTAAAACATCAGCCTATATGTATTGGGTCAATGATAGCAATACCTTTACGGAGAATGTATTGGTTTGGAACCCGGTTTTGATCACTGGCTTGAGGCATATGGCTATTTGGGTATTGGCCTATCACGCCTATCATTTTTATACTAGGGAAGTCAACACCACCAAGGTCAATGCCCAGCTTTCCGTTATAGCAAAACAAAGCCAGTTGGATAATTTATCGGCACAGCTCAACCCCCATTTTTTGTTCAATTCCCTGAATTCCATAAAGGCATTGGTTCTCGAGAATCCCACAGGGGCACGAAGGGCTATCGATTTGTTGTCCGATTTGTTGCGTACATCACTTTATGAGAAGAAGCATCTGAGTATTACCGTAGCCGAAGAAATGAATTTGGTTAAAGATTACGTGGAATTGGAAAAGCTCAGGTTTGAGGAACGCCTAACCGTTACATTCAACATTGATCCTGCTTTGGAATATGTAAAGGTTCCGCCACTGAGTATCCAACTCTTGGTTGAAAATGCCATAAAGCATGGGGTGGACAAACAATTACAAGGAGGTACGGTGGATATTTCAGTTCAAAAACAGGAAGATTATGTCGTAGTTCAGGTGAAAAACCCAGGGGTTTTTTCCAAAGGAGAAGATTCGGGAGTAGGGCTTAAAAATCTAAGGGAACGGCTTTTGCTGCAATATGAGGGCAGGGCTGGGTTTAAGGTTGAAACACCTTCGGAAAGCAGGGTGGTTGCCACATTAATGATTCCAATCGAAAACTAATGAGCACGTATACAACTTTAATCATAGATGATGAGCGCTTGGCTCGGGAAGAAGTTAGACGGGCACTGGAAAACTATCCTGAATTTATCATTGTAGGAGAAGCGAACAATGTGGAGGTCGCCAAAGCATTGATAGAAAAAGAGCAGCCTGACATCATTTTTTTGGATATCCATATGCCCGGAAAATCAGGTTTTGATTTGTTGGAGGAGTTGGGGACTGTTCCAGAAGTAGTATTCACCACCGCCTATGATCAATATGCAGTGCAGGCCTTTGAGGTAAATGCCCTGGATTATTTGGTGAAACCGCTTCGGGAAGAACGTTTTTCCAAAACCATCGAAAAAGTAAAGCTGGAGTTCAAAAAGCAGGAAGAAGAGCAGAGGGAGCCCTTGGCAAGTCATCAAAAAATCTTTATCAAGGATGGCGAAAGGGTTTATTTTATTGCATTGTCAGAAGTAAGTTTAATTGAGTCCATGGACAACTATGCCAGACTTTACTTTGGCACTGAAAAGCCCATGATCAAACGCTCGTTGAACCAGATGGAGGAGAGACTGGACCCGAAAATATTTTTTCGGGCAAATAGAAGTCAGATAATCAACACGGAATACATCAAGGAAATACAGTCCTATTTTAATAACAAACTACGACTCGTATTGACCACTGGGGAAATTGTTGATCTATCAAGTAGGCAATCGGTAACCTTCAAAAAACGGAACAGTTTGTAGCGGTTTCACAAGCAATCAAATCAATATAACGAATAGCAAAAACATATTGATTTGGGACGGTTATGTCCTGAACTAAAAATCAATCAAAATGAAAAATTCAATCAAAACAACAATCATCCTTGCACTCGTGGTCTCCTGTTTTTTAGTCTCTTGCCGGGAACAATCCTCTATTCAAACCCCAAGAGCGATTACGGAAGATGGCAAAACATACCTGGTTCAGGACAGTATTTTGATTTCAACCGGTGATGGAGCAAAAATTCATGCCATAGTAGTTCGAAATGCTGAGGTTTCGGAACCAAGTCCAGCCGTATTGTTCCATACGATATATGCACGCAAAAGCGATTTGAAAAGAGCCAAAATGGCTGCAAACCATGGGTATGTGGGGGTAGTTTCATACACTCGTGGCAAGGGCCTGAGCCCTGATTCGATAGTACCCTATAAATATGAGACGACAGATACCTATGAGGTCATCGACTGGATTAGCAAACAGGAATGGAGCAACAAAAAAGTAGGGATGTATGGTGGAAGCTACGTTGGCTTTACCCAATGGGCGGCTGTAAAAAACAAGGTACATCCTGCCTTAAAAACCATTGTTCCTTCGGTCTCCGCAGCGCCCGGTATTGCGGAACCTATGGAGAATGGCGTCCATTGGAACTTTCATTATCCCTGGCATCATTATGTGTCGAACAATAAGTATTTGGACACCACTTTGTACAACAATGGGCAGCGTTGGCACAACTTGAACATGAAATGGTATGAAACTGGGGCGGCGTATAGTGCCATGGATAGTCTGGATGGATTGCCTAATCCTCAATTTCGGGAACGTTTGCTGCACCCAACTTATGATAGCTATTGGCAACATATGATGCCTTACAACGAAGAGTTCGCCCATATTGATATTCCTGTTTTGGCCACGACGGGATACTATGATGGTGGGCAGGTGGGAACCCAGTATTATTTGAAAGAACATACCAAATACAATAGAAATGCGGAGCATTATCTAGTCATAGGACCTTACACCCATTTTGGGGCCCAAGAAAAACCCAGTAGTCACATTTTTGGGTATGACGTTGACCCTGTAGCTCAAATCGACATCCTTGAGTTAATATTTGAGTGGTTTGATTATATCTTAAAGGGAAAGCCGAAGCCAGTATTGTTAAAGGACAAAATTAATTTCCAGGTTATGGGAGCTAACAAATGGGGCCATGCATCCTCTTTACGGACCATGGCAAATGACACATTGACGTATTATTTGGGCAATGAGCGCTCGGGGGTGACTTTTGCATCCCTGTTCGGAACAGGAAACAATGGAAAGGATGAACATTACACACTCTCCGACAAATCTTTGGATGCCAATGCGTATTTGAAGCAAGTCATAGATTTTGCGGACCGGAGCAACTTGACTTGGAATTCAAGTGGTTGGAGAACCATTAAAAGCGATAGCCTTATGGTTGGGAACGGTTTTTCCTTGGTCACAGAACCTTTTGGATCCGATGTTGAATTGAACGGTTCGTTTGGAGGTGAAATCTCGGTATCGGTCAATAAAAAAGATTTTGATTATACCGTCGTCTTGTTTGAGCAGACCCCTGACGGGAAGTTTTTTGCCCTGACCTTACCCTATAAGGCCAGGGCAAGTTTTGCAAATAGCCTGGAGAAAAGACAATTGTTGACCCCTGGTGAAAAAACAAAACTTCCTTTTGGCATTGTGCGAATGACCAGTAAAAAGATAAGCAGGGGCAGTCGGTTGGTGGTGGTTATCAACGGAAACAAAGAGCCTTTTACGGAAATAAATTATGGAACGGGCAAGGATGTCAGCAAAGAAACTATCCAAGATGCGCAGGAGCCTTTGGTTATAAAGTGGTATGGGGATGGATATATTGAGATACCAGTTATTGTTAATTAAACTAAGTCTAGCATTTCCAGAGAAACCCTAATACACCGTACTTAACTTTATCTCACAACTAATACTTTCCCTTAAGTATGCTCATATCATCATACAATTTCTTGTCAATGACCTTGGCATAAATTTGGGTCGTCTTTAAAGATTGATGCCCGAGCATCTTGCTTACCGATTCAATGGATATGCCATTGGATAGGGTCACGGTGGTAGCAAATGTGTGACGTGCCAAATGAAAGGTAAGCTTCTTTTTGATATCGCAGGCAGAAGCAATTTCCTTTAGGTAGGCATTGGTCTTTTGGTTACTGATCACTGGTAGTAGTGTTGTTGTAAGAAAGCTTTGCGAATGGTCTTTGTACTTGAGCAATATTTTTTCAGCGATGGGCAGCAACGGCACGCTGCTCAATGAATCTGTTTTGGCCCTTTTGATTTTGATCTATCGCTTACCTTCCATGCCATGGACTATATGGTCGTTTGAAAGCTTTTTGACATCAACATAGGCAATCCCGTAAAACAACAAAAAACAAAAATATCCCTTACCTGCTCCAAGCTTTTTGACTCGAGCTGCAATTCGATCAGGGACCTAAGTTCTGCTTCGGTCAAGACATCTCTTTCCACCTTTTTCCATTCGGCCTTCCAAGAATAGAAAGGATCTTTTTTCACCCAATTATTGGCAAAGGCCATCCTCATGATTTTTTTGAAGTTGACCACGTATTTGGTAACCGTATTCTGATTGCCGGTTTTCTGGGTCTTTAAATAATGGTGAAATCCATTGACGAAGTTTAAATCTACCTCCATAACATATAGGTCGGACACTTTATATTCCTTTTGGATAAAGCTTGCAAGATGATTCATTGTGCGTACGTGTCGGCGATAGGCTCCATAGGAATAATCAGATCCGATCAACTCTTTGATTTGGGCATTGTTCATCATAAATGGCAAGGAGGGTTTTGTGGGCAGTTCCTTTGCCGAGAAGCTTGTTTTTGATGGTCTCGGCATTGAAAGGCTTTTTTTTGACCACCAACTTTGAATGGAATTCATAAGCTTTGGATTCCAACTGGTCCATGTAGTGGTTCAACTCCTTGGCATCCTTGCTGGAGCCCTTTATCCTCCCTTTGGCCGAACACCATTTTTCAGGATTTGTTTTTCGTTGGATACTGATTTCTGCCCTTTTACCGTTTACGGTAATCCTAAAATAGATACCAGCTTTTCCATTTTTGTCCAATCTGGAACTTCTTAAATAGAAGATTGAAGCGAAAGTGTTTGTTTCCATTTGTCATCGATTTACTGATTCAATTTTGTTCCGGAACATTTGAATAAAAATGTTCGGAGCGTTTTTAACATTGATCAGGTGCCATTTTTGCGGATTCAAAAAGTGCGCACCGAATTGCGCACCGCGATAAATGGTAAAATTTGATATCAAATGAAATCAATAAAAACAAAAAAGTCTGTAAATCAACGATTTACAGACTTTTTGAATATTTTTGAAAGCTCAAAAGTGACCTGACTGGGGCTCGAACCCAGGACCCTCTCCTTAAAAGGGAGATGCTCTACCAACTGAGCTATCAGGTCTTCAAGTTGTGCCTAGCTGTTTGGCTAAGCGGGTGCAAATATAACATCAATAATCTATTTTCCAAGGTGAATTAATGATAAATTTGTGTTTTTTTGAAATCGGATAAAATTCTTCAATATGAAAATTGTTTTAGTGGGATATATGGCAAGTGGAAAGTCGACCGTTGGACGATTGTTGGCCAGACAATTAGGGGTCGAGTTTGTCGATTTGGACGATTATATCGAGCAACATCAAAAAAAATCCATTAAAAATATATTTTCTGAAAAAGGGGAGATATTTTTTAGGAAGTTGGAGCATCAAATGCTAGCCGAGGTTTTGGAAAAAGAAAAATCCATTATCCTATCAACGGGAGGGGGAACTCCATGCTACGGAACCAATATGGCAACGATATTGAATCAATCTGACCATTCCATATATTTAAACCTGAGTATTCCGAACTTGGTGGAAAGGATTTCAAAGGAAAAAGATGATCGGCCTTTGGTGAAAAATATTGTCGACGAGGAACTACCTGAATTTATAGGAAAACATCTTTTTGAACGCAGGCCCTATTATCTACAAGCAAAACATATTTTGGATTGTAATGATCTGGATGCTGAAGCTGTTGTTGCTAGGATTAAAGAACTACTCTAAATAAACCGCATTGTTCTTGGGTTCAAAATCCACTTTAATATGCTCGCTCAGGGATGTGGATAACGATATGCCCTTAAAATCAGCCTTGATCGGGTACTTTTTATGGTTCCTGTTTACAAGTACAGCAGTTTTTAGTTGTTTTATCGGTGTTTTAAGAAAGTGGTGGGTGCCATAGATCAAGGTCGTGCCCGAGTTCAATACATCATCCACCAAAACAATGGATTTGTTTTTGTATTCTTCCTCCGAAAGTGAGGTGCTGACCCCACTTTTCAATGGGTTCTTTTTGTCCATGTCCACTTTGCACAAAATAATATTGGCATCCGTAATCTTTTTTAGGACAGCTATTATTTTTTTGGCAAAACTTTCTCCTCCACCATTGATTCCGGCAACTACGATTTCTTCTTCGTCCACATTGGTCTCATAAATTTGGTAAGCGATTCGCTTTGTGATGTGTTGTATTTGATCGTGGGTAAGGATGCGGTTTATCATAGTGCTCGATAGTTGATTCAAAGATATAAAACAGTTTATTCCGATTCGTCCAAAAAATCGTCCAAATCCCTACGATCTTTCTTCGTGGGGCGCCCCAAACCTTTTTTTCGGTAATGCTTTTTGGCATATTGGAGCAGTTCGTTGTGCTCAAAGGCCTCTTTTGGGGTGGTATCCTTTCGGTAAATATCGACCAATTTTGCCCCAACACGGCTTTCTGGAACATCTAAAACGGTAAGCTGGTAATCAATCTGGTTTTTGCGTACAACAATCTTGTCCATGGGGTAAACATCGCGTGAGGGTTTAACGGTGCTACCGTTCACCTTAACGTGTCCTTTTTTTACAGCATTGGATGCAATGCTTCTGGTTTTAAAGTATCTCGTGCACCAAAGGTACTTGTCTATTCGCATGGTCTTCGCAAATCTTTGTTAATGGACAAAGCAAAAATAATGGAAAATTGTATCTTGCGCGCCTAAATAACAGACTTGATGAGGTACGGAATTTTAGTTTTGATATGTTTTGCGGTCACACTACTATCTTGTAAAAAGGATGATGATGGAGGTGTTGTAGAGGTGCCCCCAAGCTTATTGAGCGATGTAGCGCCTGAAGATGATGAAACCATTAGGGAGTTTTTGAACACCCACTTTTACAATTATGAAGAATTTAAAAATCCTCCGGAAGGATTTGATTATAAAATCGTGATTGATACCATAGCAGGTGAAAATGTGAACAAAGAGCCAATGATGGAAAGTGCGGTTTCGGTAACGTTAAATGTTTCTTCCAGCCATTTGGGATTAAGTGCTGGAGAAGAAAATATTCCCCACACCTATTATTATATTGAAGTTTTGGAAGGTGGGGGAGGAAGTCCGACCTATGCAGATTCGACTTTGGTCAGATATCAAGGTTCTGCTTTGAATGGAACCTTATTTGATGAAAATCAGGATTTTACTTGGCAGGTATTGCCATCTCAATTTAGAGGATATGGGGATGGTATTTCCAACATGAAGGCGGGAACACCTGGTCAGGTTGTTGAAAATGGAGATGGCACCTACCAAATTTTGGATAGAGGTATTGGAATTATTGTAATGCCGTCAGGTTTGGCTGCATTTAATAGATCGGTTGGTGCTGCTGGCACTTATGCACCTGTACTCTTCAAAGTCGAGCTTGGATTGTTTGTGGAAGACACGGATAGTGACAATGACGGTATTCCATCCATACAAGAGGATTTGAACAATAACAGATACCTGTTGGATGACAATACGGATGCTGATGAAGAACCGTTTAATGTTCCTCCCAGACCTAATTATTTAGATGCAGATGATGATGGAGACGGTGTTTTAACACGAGATGAAATTATAATTGAAAATGGCGAGATTACTTTTCCAGACTCCGATGGAGATGGAACCCCAGATTACTTGGATCCAGATTCCAACTAACTTGAGTTCGATTATTATTTCTGACCTTGAAAAATGCCGTCACTTCGAGTGCGAAGCGTATCGAGAAGTGGTATTTTTGGGTTTAAATCATTGTTTTCGACTTTAGTTTATCCTGAGCATAGACGAAGGGCTCAACCACTGAAAATTACTCAAACTGACGATTTTGAATCACAACTTTCAAATAATCGAACTCAGGTAACTAGCAAAGTGAATAAGTGAATAGCATATAAAAAGCCCCGCTGGCATCCAGCGGGGCTTTTTCATGTGTTTAATGATATGTTACAATTTAAGCGATAGCGCAAAAATAACTTGGGAAGGTCTCGAATCTATCCTTCCCTCAACATTGGCCACTTCGGTGTCAATAAATTGAGCCTCGTTTTCAGAGAAACCCCTTTCATATCTAACGTCTAAACCAATGTTTCCAAGGTTTACCCCAACACCTGCATTTAAGCCTACGGTAAAGTCGTTTTTTACATCTTCAATTTCAATATCGTCAAAATCATTGTTCAATGTATATTGAAAAGCAGGCCCTGCAAAAATGTGCAAAGGACCGATCAATTTGTACCCTAAAAGAACAGGCATATCCAATTTGGAAACATCATAATCCTGTGAGTCTCCATTGATGTCATAAGAACTCTTGGTTTTGGAATACACCAATTCTGGTCTTAGATAGATTTTAGGGAAATCCAATTTGCCCCAAAAACCAAAATGATAGCCAGCTTTGCCCTCAGGGTCATCAACGGCATCTGTTACGGTATTGACCAAATCTCCGTTCTTGTTGTAGGATAAACCGGCCTTAATACCGAATCCTGAACCGCTTTGTGCCATCGCTGCAGCACCGATTAAGGCAAATACAGCTACTAAAAGTGTTTTTTTCATAAGTGTCTATTTTATAAAGTTGAAATATCTCCAAAGGAGATAGCTGAAACTATTTACGTCTCAACACTTTTAAAACGGCGGCTTCTATGGCTTTATTGTTCAATCCGTACTTCTCCATAAGTTGATCGGGCGTTCCACTCTCTCCAAAAGTATCTTGTGTTGCCACAAACTCTTGAGGGGTAGGATGGTGGGTGGCCAGCACACGGGCAACACTTTCACCAAGTCCGCCCAAATAATTGTGCTCTTCCGCCGTTACCACGCAACCCGTTTTCTTCACAGAATCCAAAATGGCCTTATCGTCCAAGGGTTTAATGGTGTGTATATTGATTACTTCTGCGGAAATTCCTTGGTTTTCCAAGCTTTCAGCGGCAAGTAGTGCCTGCCAAACCAAATGTCCTGTTGCAATGATGGTCACATCGGTACCTTCGTTGAGCATGAGCGCCTTACCGATTTCAAATTTTTGGTCCACAGGGGTAAAATTGGCTACTTTGGGGCGTCCAAAGCGCAAATAAACTGGGCCATGGTGTTCCGCTATGGCAATGGTGGCTGCCTTGGTCTGGTTAAAATCACAGGGGTTGATGACCGTCATACCGGGCAACATTTTCATCAAACCGATGTCTTCCAGAATTTGGTGCGTGGCACCGTCCTCGCCCAAGGTCAAACCAGAGTGCGAAGCACATATTTTTACGTTTTTATCGGAGTATGCGATGGATTGGCGGATTTGATCGTACACACGACCAGTCGCAAAATTTGCAAAGGTAGAAGCGAAAGGAATTTTACCTCCTATGGTCAAACCGGCTGCAATACCCATCATGTTGGCCTCTGCAATACCTACTTGGAAGAAACGTTCTGGGTTTTCTTCAATAAAAGTGTCAATTTTTAAAGACCCCACAAGGTCGGCACATAAGGCTACTACATTGGGATTGGTCCTTCCCAGTTCTGTCATTCCCGCGCCATATCCGCTTCGGGTGTCTTGTTTTCCTTGATCTGTATATTTAGTCATTCTCTCTTTTTCTTATGATTAGTAATCGCCTAAAGTTTCTGGATTTTGTGCCAATGCGGTCGCCAATTGCTCATCGCTGGGCGCTTTGCCGTGCCATGCATGGGTGTGCATCATAAAGTCAACGCCATTGCCCATTTCCGTGGTCATAACAATACATACCGGCTTCCCTTTTCCAGTTCTGCTCTTGGCTTCTTTTAAGCCTGCAATAACCTGCTCTAGGTCGTTTCCGTTTTCAATTTCCAGAACATCCCATCCAAATACCCTGAATTTTTCGGCAACATCACCAATTGGAAGTACATCTTCGGTAGCGCCGTCGATTTGTTGGCCATTACGGTCCACGGTGGAAATTAAATTGTCCACTTTATTGCCAGCTGCGTACATGATCGCCTCCCAATTTTGGCCTTCTTGCAACTCCCCATCGCCGTGGAGACTGAATACCAAATGATCGTCACCGTTCAATTTTTTGGCCAAAGCAGCGCCAATGGCAACCGACATTCCCTGTCCCAAAGACCCAGATGCCACGCGTACCCCCGGCAATCCCTCATGGGTCGTCGGATGTCCTTGTAATCTGGAATCTATCAGTCTAAAAGTGTTCAATTCCTCTAAGGGAAAATAACCTCTTCGGGCTAAAACACTGTAAAAAACGGGCGAGATGTGTCCGTTGGAAAGGAAAAAGAGGTCCTCTCCGATCCCGTCCATATCAAACCCTTTCTTTAAATCCATTACTTCGTTGTAGAGTGCTACAAAAAACTCGGTACAACCCAAAGAACCTCCTGGGTGACCCGAATTTACCTTATGGACCATTCGTAAAATGTCCCTTCTTACCTGTACTACCAGGTCCTGTAATTCTTGCGTGTTCGGCATCGTGTCAATAATTTAGATATCAAATGTAATCGCATTATTCGTAGAAAACAAGTGTTGATTATACATTTGTTAAATGACTTGTGCTCAGAAACTTTATTTTTTTGTTAAGGAACAACGAAACAGAGTTAGTTATATTTGCGGTTCTAAAACGAACAATTGGATTTTACCTTACTACAAAAGGACGGCAAAAGCAAGGCCAGGGCAGGGGAGCTGACTACCGACCATGGAAATATACAAACCCCTATTTTTATGCCCGTAGGCACAGTTGCCTCGGTAAAAGGGGTGCATCAACGGGAATTAAAAGATGAAATAAATCCTGATATTATTTTAGGGAACACCTATCATCTTTTCTTAAGACCGGGTACTGGAATACTGGAAGAAGCCGGTGGACTTCATAAATTTATGAATTGGGACCGTCCTATTTTGACGGATAGCGGGGGTTATCAAGTGTATTCGCTTTCAGATAATAGAAAAATTAAAGAAGAGGGCGTTAAGTTTAAGTCCCATATTGATGGATCTCGTCATTTTTTCACTCCGGAGAACGTAATGGAAATACAACGCACCATAGGTGCGGACATTATTATGGCTTTTGATGAGTGCACGCCCTATCCCTGCGATTACCAATATGCCAAACGCTCCATGCACATGACGCATAGGTGGTTGGACAGGTGCATCGACCATTTGGAAAAGCTTCCGTTTAAATATGGTTATTCCCAAAGTTTTTTTCCTATTGTTCAAGGGTCTACCTATAAAGATTTAAGAAAACAATCGGCGGAATATATTGCCTCCGTAGAGGCAGAAGGTAATGCCATTGGCGGACTTTCGGTAGGTGAACCTGCCGAGGAAATGTACGAAATGGCCGAATTGGTCTGCGATATTCTTCCGGAAGATAAGCCGAGATATCTTATGGGGGTAGGTACACCCATCAATATTTTGGAAAATATTGCGTTGGGAGTAGATATGTTCGATTGTGTGATGCCCACTCGCAATGCCCGAAATGGCATGTTGTTTACGGCCCACGGAACCATCAACATCAAAAATAAAAAATGGGAGAACGATTTTTCGCCTATTGATGAAATGGGTATCACTTTTGTGGATACCGAATATTCCAAGGCCTATTTAAGGCATTTGTTCGCAGCCAATGAATATTTGGGCAAGCAAATTGCCACCATTCACAACCTTGGTTTTTATTTATGGTTGGTACGTACGGCAAGAGAACGTATTTTAGCCGGAGATTTTTTGGAATGGAAGACCAAAATGGTCAACCAAATGGATAAAAGACTGTAATGTTTACCATACTCGATAGATACATACTTAAACGCTACCTGATTACTTTTATGGGGATGCTTTTGCTGTTTGTGCCTATTGGGATTATGGCCAACCTAGCGGAAAAAATCGGTAAGATCATAGACAATGAAGCTCCATTGGCAGAAGTGATTGTTTTCTACGGCAACTTTACCTTGGTAATCGGGAATTTATTGCTGCCCATTTTTCTTTTTTTATCGATTATATTTTTTACGTCCAAACTGGCCAGTAACACGGAAATTGTAGCGATTTTGAGTTCAGGTGTCTCTTTTTGGCGGTTTTTGCGCCCCTATTTTGTGGGGGCTACCTTGGTGGCCATCCTTATTTTTATGATGGGGATGTTCATAGTGCCCCATGCCAGTATTGGTTTTAACGAGTTTGAGTACAAATACTTTAAAAAAGGAAAACAGACCAGGGTAACGGAAAATATCTTCAACCAATTGAACGAGCAGGATTATATCTATGTGAGCAGTTTTGATCCCAACCGTAAAATAGGTTATAATTTTACCTACGAGCATTTTGATTCCATCGGAAAGTTGGACTACAAAATTTCCGCAAGTAATATAAGATGGGTGGAAGACGACAGTATTTACCGTTTGACCAATTATGAAAAACGTACGGTGAGGAACGAAACCGAGTACATCAACGCAAAACGTAGGTTGGATACGGTTTTCTCCTTTCAAATAGATGATCTTACCCCGGTTTCCTATGTGGCCGAGACCAAAAACCTTTTTGAGCTTAACGACTTTATCGAAGATCAACGCAGAAAAGGCGCGTCCAACATCAATGCATACGTATTGGTAAAATATAAACGATGGGCGCTTCCCATTGCGGCATTCATTCTTACAGTAATAGCTGTTGCCGTTTCCTCGGTAAAACGCCGTGGTGGCATGGGGCTAAATTTGGCCTTTGGTATCGGTGTGGCCTTTGTGTACATCTTCTTTGACAAGGTTTTTGGAACATTGGCAGAGCAATCCGGTTTTTCACCCTTGCTGGCAGTGGTGATTCCCAACCTTATTTTTGGTGTTTTTGCCGTTTATATGCTAATGAAAGCCAAGAGATAATTCAGTAATGTTAGCGTATGTTATTGAAGTTAAAAGACTTGTATGTTTCATGGGAGTATGCCATAATGTTATATATTTGTCCCCATTGTTTTTCGTGAAAATAAAAGACTTCCCATGGAATATCTAGAATTTGAACTCCCCATCAAAGAACTTGAAGAACAGCTTCAAAAATGTATGGTGATTGGGGAAGAAAGTGATGTAGACGTTACAGAAACGTGTGCCCAAATCGAAAAAAAACTCGCGCAGACCCGAAAGGATATCTATAAAAACCTTACCGCTTGGCAAAAAGTACAGTTGTCAAGACACCCCAGTCGGCCTTACACTATGGATTACATCAACGCCATTTGTGGAGACACCTTTTTGGAGCTCCATGGCGACAGAAATGTAAAGGATGACAAGGCCATGGTGGGCGGATTGGGAAAAATTGGTGACCAAAGCTATATGTTCATTGGCCAACAAAAAGGATATAATACCAAGACCCGACAGTACCGTAATTTTGGTATGGCCAATCCAGAAGGGTACCGAAAAGCGCTAAGATTGATGAAGTCTGCCGAAAAATTCAAGATTCCCGTGGTATGCTTTGTGGATACCCCGGGTGCTTATCCAGGTATTGAAGCAGAGGAAAGAGGTCAAGGAGAGGCCATTGCCCGTAATATTTTGGAAATGACCCGCCTTAAAGTCCCAATCATCGTAATTATTATTGGAGAAGGAGCCTCGGGGGGTGCTTTGGGCATTGGAGTGGGAGATAAGGTATTGATGTTGGAAAACACATGGTACTCCGTAATATCCCCGGAATCTTGCTCATCCATCCTATGGAGGAGTTGGGAATATAAGGAACAGGCCGCCGAAGCCTTAAAATTGACCGCAACCGATATGAAAAAGCAAGGTTTGGTCGATGAAATCGTAAAAGAACCTCTTGGAGGAGCACATACCGACAGAAAAAAAACATTTGAAACGGTCGCAGACAAAATTTCTTCCCATTTTGAAGAACTCAAAAAGTTATCACCAAAAGAATTGGTGAAAACCCGCATGGAAAAATATGCGGATATGGGTGTTTTCAGCGAATAATTCTTGTTTTTCAGGGGCTCCCCTTTTTCATTAGGATATATCCCCGAATTTTTTTATGTTATTAACAGGTATTAGAAGTTATCAACATTTAAATTGTTAAGTACCTGTGGAAATCGTATTCGTCTAAATTAAAGTTAACTAAAGGTTAATTAGCTACTTTCGCATTCATGGAAAAACCTAGCCCCATTGTAGGACATCGTGTGGAGAAATCTGCCCTTATCAATCTTGAGAGAGGTAAAATACCTCCACAAGCAGTTGATTTAGAGGAGGTTGTGCTTGGAGCCATGATGATCGACAAGAAAGGCGTGGATGAAGTGATCGATATTCTTCATCCCGATGTATTCTACAAGGACTCCCACAAATATATCTACGAGGCCGTCTTTAAATTGTTCGAATCTTCCGAACCAGTGGATTTATTAACTGTTTCGGCGCAACTAAAGAAGGATGGGAAGCTAGAAGCCGTTGGAGGTGATTTTTATTTGATAAAACTGACCCAAAAAGTAGCCTCATCCGCACATATTGAGTTCCACGCCAGGATTATCCTTCAAAAATATATACAAAGAAGCCTGATCAAAATATCAAACGATATTATTGAGGAGGCTTACAGCGATGCAACCGACGTTTTTGACCTTTTGGACAATGCGGAGGCAAAATTGTACGAGGTTACCCAAGGAAATTTAAAGCGATCCGCCGAAACTGCCCAGAATTTGGTGATACAGGCCAAAAAGAGAATCGAGGAAATTTCTAACAAAGAGGGACTTAGTGGAATTCCGTCCGGTTTTGATAAACTGGACAGGCTTACCTCGGGTTGGCAACCCAGTGATTTGATCATTGTTGCTGCAAGGCCTGGTATGGGTAAAACAGCTTTAACGCTGTCCATGGCTCGTAATATTGCGGTGAACTCGGAAATTCCGGTGGCATTCTTCTCTTTGGAGATGTCATCCGTACAGTTGATTACCCGTTTGATTTCTTCTGAAACAGGACTGTCTTCCGAAAAACTAAGGACCGGTAAATTGGAAAAACACGAGTGGGAGCAATTGAACGTGAAGGTAAAGACTTTGGAAAAAGCACCTTTATTTATTGATGATACCCCTTCGTTGTCCATTTTTGACCTTCGTGCCAAGGCAAGGCGATTGGCTTCGCAACATAATATTAGGCTCATCATCATCGATTACTTGCAGTTGATGACCGCTGGAGGAAGTCAAAAAGGAGGAAACCGTGAACAGGAAATCTCTACCATTTCACGTAACCTAAAGGCATTGGCCAAAGAACTTGATGTTCCAGTGATTGCACTTTCGCAGTTATCCAGGGCCGTGGAAACACGTGGTGGAAGCAAACGCCCCATACTTTCGGATTTGAGGGAATCGGGAGCGATTGAACAGGATGCGGATATCGTTTCCTTTATTTATAGGCCCGAATATTATAAAATTGACGAGTGGGACGATGAAGAGCGTACTCCCACACAAGGTCAAGCAGAGTTTATTGTAGCCAAGCACCGTAACGGAGGTTTGGAAAATATTAGGTTAAAATTTGTGGGCGCTCTGGGTAAATTTGATAACTTGGATGACTTTGATTCCCCATTCGAATTCCAATCGAAGATGAATGCGGACGAAGAAAACCCCTTTGCAACACCAAACCTTCCAAGTACGGACGATGCTTTTGGTAGCGCAATGAACAGTGACGATGACCCGGATAATGATGTACCTTTCTAAAATAATACAGTGGATGTCATTTCGAGCGAATGCGAGAAATCTCATTATTGTATGCTTCTTTCTTTTTTTCTTAAAAACTTCTGCCTCCGTAATCCTAATCCCAATGGATGCCGAAGGACAAAAAAATCATTTAAAAGCATACGGAATCACCTATTGGGTACTTGCCAAACAGCAAAAAGTACAATGGTTGCTCAATTATCGTGGCGGCTCTTTTATGTTACCCGATGGAGACGCCATACGCAAGGAATGCCAAATCCGTGGCGTTTCTTTTGAAGTACTTTCCGATGGGCAGGCAGCACAAATTTTGGATGACATTAGCAGCCCATCCCAAAACCAAGATGCCGTTATTCTGGAAAAAGCACCGAAAATTGCCGTGTATTCCCCAAAGGGGAACCAACCATGGGACGATGCCGTTACCATGGTGCTCACCTATGCCGAAATACCTTACACCACTATTTATGATACTGAAGTATTAGGAGATAAATTGGCACTATATGATTGGTTGCACCTGCACCACGAAGATTTTACAGGTCAGTATGGACGCTTTTACGGGCATTACCGAGCTGCTCCATGGTATATTGAAGACAAGGCCAAAGCTGAAGAGCTGGCGCAAAGCTTGGGGTATTCCAAGGTGTCGGATGAGAAATTGGCCGTGGCCTTAAAAATTCGAAATTATGTGATTGGTGGAGGCTTTATGTTCGCCATGTGTTCGGCCACCGATAGTTTTGATATTGCTCTGGCAGCAGAGGAAGTGGATATCTGCGAGCCGATGTTCGATGGTGACCCTTCGGATGCGAATTATCAATCTAAACTTGATTTTAGCAATACGTTTGCGTTTACCAATTTTACGTTGGAACGAAATCCTATCCGATATGAGTTCTCTTCGATAGACATGACCAACAAACGGGCCAATGTTCCAAGGGAATCCGATTACTTTTCATTAATGGAATTTTCGGCAAAATGGGATCCTGTGCCCACGATGTTGACCCAAAACCATACCAGTTTGGTCAAAGGTTTTATGGGGCAGACCACCGCTTATACCCGAAATCAGGTGAAACCTACGGTTATGGTATTGGGTGAGAACAAAATCAATGGAGAAGCCCGATATATTCATGGAATAAAAGGAAAAGGATTTTTTACTTTTTATGGAGGCCATGATCCTGAAGATTACCAGCATAGGGTAGGGGATCCAAAAACAGAATTGGAGTTACATCCAACATCGCCGGGATATCGATTGATTCTGAACAATGTTCTCTTTCCCGCTGCCAGAAAGAAAAAGCAAAAGACTTAATCTTTTTTCACCTGAATCAACGCTTTGGATTCGACCAAGTCACCATGTTCCCATTCCCAACCCATTAAGCAGTTGGTACCGTTTAAATAAGATAAAGCAGCCAATCCGTATGGAAAATTGTCTCCGTTTTCAAGGTACGTATTCCAGCTTTTTAGATAATGACAGGTCAAGTATATGTCCCTAGTGTCCCGAAAGCCTCGCTTTTGTTCCATAAAGCAGCTAAGGTGTGTTTTTAAACCGGTGTCTTCCACCCAATTGTCCAGCCATTCTTTAGCGGGTTCGTAAAGCGTGCCGTTGTTGGTAAAAGCATACCTCAAAGCGTTCCTTGGATAATAATCGGTTTCTGAATCGGGGATTTCAAAGAGTTGGCAAAGTGCTGTGAAAACATCATTTTTATTACTGATTCTTGTAATGATTCTAAAATTGGAGCTATCACTTTTTCCGGCAATTTGAACGGCATTTTCCAAGTCTATAATGAGTTCCTTCTTGTTTCTGATGTAATGTCCATGTTTTAGGAGCAAACTTTTTTCGTCTTTTGACAGCGTACAATATTTGCTGTCCAGTTTCACTATGGCCCAATGTCCTTTTATCTTGGAATTATAATAAAACCCCATCGGTTTTTTTTCTGAATTGATGAGCGAGGCCTTAAGAGATAGGTCAGTATCAGTTAAATAAGGTTCATAAACATAGGGGATGTAATCATGGTCTGGGGCAAAACCGGAAATAGGTTTTCCGATAAGACCCTGAAAGGCCCATGCTAGTTTGAGTTCTCGAAAACCCCAGTATAGCGGATAATTTTGTGACTTGAGAAAAGTGTTCCATTCCTGCTTTGTCCTTCTACGTTCAATAAAACGGTACGGATTATGGATATGCGTTTTGATTTCGCCCTTATTCATTAGAGATGATGTTGATTAAGTTTAAGGGCTATGCAAAGGCAATTTATAAAAATATGCTGTATTTTGATTGTCGTTTAATTATTTTAATACCCAGGAGCAACCATGCATATAAGGCAACGGTTTCTAGCTCAGCTTTTCCTTAAAAAAAGCTACGGTTCTTTCCCATGCCAGATCGGCTGATGCTTTATCAAAACGTGGAGTGGTATTGTTGTGGAACCCGTGGTTTACATCGGGGTAAAAATAAACCTCATAGTCTTTGTCGAGTTCCTTTAATTTAGCCTCATAATCTTCCCAACCAGCGTTTACCCTTTCATCCAATCCCGCATAATGAATCAATAGCGGCGCATTGATTTGGGCTACGTCATCATCTTTGGGTTGGCCGCCATAAAAAGGGACTGCCGCGGCCAAATCAGAAACTTTTACGGCCATCATATTGGAAATCCATCCACCAAAACAAAACCCAACAACCCCCACTTTGCCATTACAATCCTCATGGTTTTTGAGATATTCGTAGGCTGCGATAAAATCTTCCAACATTTCGTTACGGTCCCGTTGGCGTTGGAGTGCTCTGCCTTCGTCATCATTGCCTGGATACCCGCCAAGTGGCGTAAGGGCATCCGGGGCCAAGGAAATAAAACCTGCCTTGGCAGCTCTTCGTCCCACATCTTCAATATAGGGGTTTAGACCTCGGTTTTCATGAACTACGACAATACCGCCCATTTTGCCTTTGCTCTCCTTGGGTTTGGATAACAATCCTTTAATTTCGCCACCTCCTTTGGGCGAATTGTAGGTGATAAACTTGGAATCCAAATCGGGGTCGTTGGGCGATACGGTGAGTGTGTCCTTGTAATTGGGCATTACAAAACTCATCAACGAAGCCATGGTAATTCCGCCAACCGCATAAACGGAAAGTTTTTCCATAAACTCCCTGCGGTCCAACTGGTTGTGTGCGTATTTATCGTATAGGTCAAAGACCTCTTGCTTAATATCTTCTTTTTTTAAAGGTGCCATGGCGTTACTTTTGTTGTTTGCCCATTAAGGTACAAATTTTGAAAAAGCAAATCACTCAGAATAAGATAAATAGATTGGGTAGTGTGACTAAAGCAACTTCTCCAAAATCCGTTCCACACCAAAATCGTCGTTGCTGTGAGTAGTATATTTGGCGGTTTTTAAAACATTGGGGTGTGCATTGGCCATGGCAAAGCTATAGTCGGATAGCTCCAACATTTCCAAGTCGTTGTTGTAATCACCAAATACCATAATTTCGTGGGATGCAATTTGAAAATCGTCCATCACCTTTTTTAGGGCATATCCCTTATGGGCATTCAAATCGGAGACATCTACCCAATTGGCACCAGAAACCTTAACCTTCAAATCCCCCTCCAAGTGCTTTACATTGGGGTAAATGTGCTTTTCAGAGTTTTCAAAATGGTAAATGGCTATTTTCAGCACCTCTTGATCAACCTCTTTTTGGTCTTCAATAATTTCGAACTCCGAATAGTACTCGCGGAGCATTTCCAAGAATTCGTTTGAATCACCGCCCACAAAAGCATTGTTTTGACAACACAGCACAGGGTGTACATTTTCTAACGGACGCACGGCGTCAAGAATACGGTCTATTTCCGACTTGTTGATTGGAGTGGTGAGCAGGGTTTCTTCCTGTTTTTTTATCAAGGCGCCATTTTCTGCAATAACGAGGATTTCATTTTTGATGGACCCCAATTTGTCTACCATGCTGTGATATTGTCTTCCACTTGCGGCAACAAAGGCAATGTTTTTCTTTTTGAGTTCTTCGTAGATTTCAAAAAATCGGGGGCTTACTTCGTGGTTGGAGTTCAACAAAGTTCCGTCCATATCGGAAACAACCATTTTTATTTGTGATAAGTCCATTTCAACTAATTAAGCTGCAAAGTTATTTGTTATTCATGGAACTGAACCCCGGTTTTGGTAAACTTTATATTAATTTCGTTGGGAAAGGTTTGTTTGTCTATGAATTTTTATCAGAAAGAAATACAGTTACGCCCATACTCCAGAGGATTTCATTTGATTACGGACACGATAATTGATGCTGTTCCCAAACTTCGAAATATAAACACGGGGTTTTTACAGGTGTTCATTAAGCATACCTCGGCCAGCTTGACGATCAATGAAAATGCCGACCCAACGGTACGAACTGATTTTGAGAGCCACATTAATAAAATGGTTCCAGAGAATGCACCGTATTATGTGCACAATTATGAAGGCCCCGATGATATGCCTGCCCATATCAAAGCTTCCTTGATGGGAGCCTCTGTGCAGATTCCAATAACACAAGGTAGGTTGAACATGGGAATTTGGCAAGGAATTTATCTATGCGAGCATCGAGACCATGCATCGGGGAGGAAGTTGATCATTACTGCATTTGGGCAATAATCATTCGAGACAATTTGAGTAATTCGTGTCAAGCTGTTTTAAACCTTTTGTAAAATAAAAGATCCCGCACAAGGCGGGATCTAAATAAGCGGGGTAAGTTTATATTAACTTTTTTACTTTACTTTTTCAACGATTGCTTTGAAAGCATCTGGGTGGTTCATGGCCAAATCCGCTAGAACCTTTCTGTTAAGTTCAATTCCATTGGCTTTAACCTTACCCATAAATTGAGAGTAAGACATTCCGTGCATTCTAGCCCCGGCATTAATACGGGTAATCCATAGGGAACGGAAAGTACGCTTTTTGTTTCTTCTATCGCGGTAAGCATAAAGCATTGCTTTTTCTACCGCATTTTTGGCTACTGTCCAAACGTTTTTACGTCTTCCAAAGTAACCTTTGGCTTGCTTCATCACTTTTTTTCTTCTAGCTCGTGAAGCAACTGAATTTACTGATCTTGGCATAATGTGTCATTTTTTTGTAGCAGGCGTCTCAATTATTGAGAACTTTTTTGGGCCCGACTCCATGGTTAATAAATAATGTACCGGTTGAACAATTATTTTAAACGTAATTGTTCTTTGATGTTGTCCTCGTCCGCTTTGTGAACCAAAGTGGAATGGGTCAACTTCAGCTTGCGCTTTTTGGATTTTTTAGTCAAAATGTGACTCTTAAAAGCGTGCTTTCTCTTGATTTTACCAGTTCCTGTAAGCTTAAAACGCTTCTTGGCACTGGATTTTGTTTTCATCTTAGGCATTTTCCTAGTATTTAACTCCGCTTATTATACCGAACCAGGGTTCAGTTTTTATTTTTTGTTTGTCTTGGGTGCGATGAACATGGTCATACGCTTGCCTTCCAATTTAGGCATTTGCTCTACCTTTCCAAGCTCTTCGAGTTCTTGGGCGAGTCGGAGCAATAATATTTCGCCTTGGTCTTTGTAAACGATCGATCGTCCTTTAAAGAACACATAGGCTTTTAGTTTGGCACCATCTTTCAAGAATTTTTCTGCATGTCTTTTCTTGAACTCGTAATCATGGTCATCCGTTTGTGGTCCAAACCTAATTTCCTTTACTACAACTTTACTTGCTTTGGCCTTCATGGCCTTATCACGTTTCTTCTGTTCGTAAAGGAATTTTTTATAATCCATTACCTTACAAACAGGAGGTTCTGCGTTTGGCGAAATCTCTACCAAATCCAATTCCTGTTCGTTGGCTATTTCCCTTGCTTTGGAAATGGGGTAAACACCCATTTCAACATTGTCCCCGACAAGACGAACTTCTCGGGCCTTTATTTTTTCATTGATGTTGTGAGGGTTTTTGTTTTCCCTCCTAGGTTGGGGTCTAAATCTTCTTCTAATTGCTATGACGTAAACTTTTTAATTAAACTTAATTTTTTAGAACGACTTTAAGGTACTATTTATTTCAGTAGTTACCAAGTCTGAAAAAGCATCTACGCTTAAACTTCCTAAATCTTCACCGCCATGTCTCCTTACAGAAAGGCTGGCAGACGCTTCTTCCTGTTCCCCAACAATAATCATGAAAGGGATTTTTTTGAGTTCTGCCTCACGGATTTTTTTCCCTACCGTCTCGTTCCTGTTATCAATGAGCGCGCGAATTTCGTGATTTTCTAACGAATTTAAAACTTTTTCCGCATATTTTTCGTGTTTCTCACTGACGGGCAGAACGATAGCTTGCGTTGGGATCAACCATAACGGGAAGTTTCCACCGGTATGCTCCAGTAGCAGGGCCACAAACCGTTCCATGCTTCCAAACGGTGCGCGGTGAATCATCACGGGCCTGTGCAATTCGTTATCGCTTCCTTTATAGGTAAGATCAAAACGTTTAGGAAGATTATAGTCAACTTGAATAGTTCCTAACTGCCAGTTTCTGCCGAGCGCATCTTTGATCATAAAGTCCAACTTTGGACCGTAAAAGGCAGCTTCACCACTTTCAACCACATAATTCAGGCCTTTTTCCTCCGCCGCGTTAATGATGGCCTGTTCCGCTTTTTCCCAATCATCGGTGTTGCCGATATATTTGTCGGGGTTTTCCAAGTCCCTGACGGATACTTGTGCGGTAAAATCCTCAAAACCTAACGAATTCAATACATATAAGGTAAGGTCGATCACATTTTTGAATTCATCGTTTAGCTGCTCGGTCGTACAAAAAATGTGGGCATCATCTTGGGTAAACCCTCTCACTCTGGTAAGACCGTGCAATTCACCACTTTGCTCATACCTATATACGGTACCGAACTCGGCGTATCTTTTTGGTAAATCTTTATAACTGAAAGGTTGGCTGTTGTATATTTCGCAATGGTGCGGACAGTTCATCGGTTTCAACAAGAACTCTTCATCCTCTTTTGGGGTGTGAATGGGTTGAAAGCTATCCTCTCCATATTTTGCATAGTGGCCGGAAGTTACGTAAAGTTCCTTTTGACCAATATGTGGTGTAACCACCATTTCATAACCCGCCTTCTTCTGGGCCTTCTTTAAAAATTGTTCCAAACGCTCACGTAGTGCGGCGCCGTTGGGCAACCATAAAGGAAGTCCTTGACCTACTTTCTGTGAAAAAGTAAAGAGCTCAAGTTCCTTACCTAGTTTTCTATGGTCTCTTTTCTTGGCCTCCTCCAAAAGTTGAAGGTATTCCGTAAGCTCCTTTTGTTTTGGGAAAGAGATGCCATAAACACGAGTCAGCTGGGTGTTTTTTTCGTCACCTCTCCAGTAAGCACCTGCAACACTTAATAGTTTAATGGCTTTTATGATGCCTGTATTGGGAATATGTCCTCCGCGGCACAGATCGGTAAAGGTGCTGTGGTCGCAAAAAGTTATGGTCCCATCATCAAGATTCTCAATGAGCTCTACCTTATATTCGTTCCCTTGTTCTTTATAATAGGAAAGGGCATCCGCTTTGGAAACACTTCTCATGGTATAGTCGTGCTTCCCTCGGGCTATTTCCAATGCCTTTTTCTCGATTTTCGGAAAATCCTTTTCGGAAATCGTTTCATCGCCAAAATCCACATCATAATAGAATCCATTCTCTATAGCGGGACCAATGGTTAACTTTATGCCTGGGTAAAGTTCCTCCAATGCTTGGGCCACAACGTGGGAGGTGGAGTGCCAAAATGCTTTTTTGCCTTCATCATCGTTCCAAGTATAAAGAGTCAATCTGCCATCTTCGGTCAATGGTGTGGTGGTTTCAACCGTGGTATCATTAAATTTTGCAGAAATAACGTTTCTCGCAAGCCCTTCGCTAATACTTTGGGCAATGGAAAAAGGAGTAGTTCCCTTTTCAACTTCTTTTACAGCACCATCAGGCAGTGTGATCTTTATCATGTTGTTTAAACTTCTATTTTTTATAATCGAGAGGACAAAGATAATACCTTGTATAGATGCTACAAGGCTTACTTTTGTATATATATTAATTTTCTGCAATAATAAATGAGGGTTCAATTGGTTTTTAGACTGAAGAATAGAAAAAGGGAAGGTGCTTTTGTACTTTTTAAAAAAGTTGTATTTTTATGTGTTTCGCTTTCAGTGAGTTGAAAGTGAATTTACAGAGAAGTCAAAAAAAGCTCTTGTTTGTTTTAGGAATGATGTTACATTTGCAGCCCGAAAACAGCAAAGCGCTAGCTTTTCGATGAGTTCATAAGCTTATTGATATATTGTTTTGATGAGTCGACAAGATTGAAAAAAACACAAAAAAAGCATTGTGTAATCCAAAAAAGCGTTTTACATTTGCAGCCCGAAAAACACTAAGGTGTTCCACGGGAAGTTCATGTAAAAAGATTGTTTTTGAGGTTGAGAAAATGTTTTGAAACTTTTTTTTCAAAAAAGCTTGCCGGTTAAGAAAACAGTTGTAAATTTGCAGCCGCTTTGCCAACGAGGTAAAGGGTTAAGACTGAGAAAATTGATTTTAAGAAGATTGACTCGGTTTTTTGAAAAAGAAGTTCATATACATATTGTAACGACAGCGTAGAATTAAGAATGAACCATTTTGATGCAGGGACTCGGATTTCCGGGTGTCGGACAGACATTCAAGGAAATACAATGAAGAGTTTGATCCTGGCTCAGGATGAACGCTAGCGGCAGGCCTAACACATGCAAGTCGAGGGGCATCACGGAAAAGCTTGCTTTTCTGGTGGCGACCGGCGCACGGGTGCGGAACGCGTATGGAACCTGCCCCTGTCAGGGGAATAGCCCAGGGAAACTTGGATTAATGCCCCATGGTACCGTTATATCGCATGATATTTCGGTTAAAGATTTATCGGACAGGGATGGCCATGCGTACCATTAGTTAGTTGGTGGGGTAACGGCCCACCAAGGCAGCGATGGTTAGGGGCCCTGAGAGGGGGATCCCCCACACTGGTACTGAGACACGGACCAGACTCCTACGG
>NZ_JBSXNW010000020.1:0-99746 GCF_056857835.1 Flagellimonas sp. B-3 | reverse complement strand
CAACTATACCTTTTACCGCTACAACATGAACATCTACAACCCCGCCTTTGCCGGAAGCTCGGAGGCTGCCGAGCTCTCCTTGGGCATCAGGAGCCAATGGGCGGGCGTTGAAGGTGCCCCCGAGAGCCAAAGTGCCATTTTTGGGATGCCGGTTGGAAAAAATGTCGGTCTAGGGGTTTCCATTCTCAACGATAAAACTTTTATAGAACAGCAGACCTGGATGGCCATCGATGTCTCTTACAACATCCAATTGGATGAAGACCACAGGCTATACTTCGGGATCAAGGGAAGTGCCAACTCCTATGATGCAAACACCAATGGCCTTGTCACCTATGGGGTTGGCCAAGATGGAACCTTGATGGACTACGATAGCCGTTTCACCCCCAATGTAGGGGCAGGGGTCTATTTAAAGCACGATAGGTATTTTGCGTCCCTGTCCGTTCCAAAGTTGTTGACCCCGGATCGCTTGCAGGAACGCGATGGAAATGCCTATTTGGGAACCGACCGCATGCACGCCTACCTCAGCGGGGGATATACCTTTCTCTTGGGCAAAACCTTGGATCTGAAGACCATGGGGATGTTGCGCTACGTGGATGCCTCCCCCATATCCGTGGAACTGACGGGCATCCTGGACTTTGGGGAACGCTTTGAGTTTGGCGCCAGCTATAGGTACGATGAAAGCATCAGCGGACTGTTCCTGTTCAATATCAGCAACGGATTCAATTTGGGCTATGCCTATGAGACCTCCATCCAAAACCCCATTGACGGGCTGGACAACAATACCCATGAATTGTTCATGAGATTGCAGATGTAACTGGCTTGGACGGATAACAGAAACCACCGAAAACGGCAAATGTGAACTATCCAATATTCTGTCACAGAGATTTGTACACCAGGGGCTTACCGTTGTTGTGCGGTGCCCAATTTTTTCCATCGAGAGTGGTACAACATGCCCGTTTTTACAGATTGAGATAAGGCAGTTTTCATTCCCACCCCCGAATAAAACATCTCTCCACAATTCAAAAAAGAAAATCCAGAGCTAGCAAGCAGCTATTTGTAATATTCTCCTAATGATTTTAGTTTCCTTATACAGAATATGCTATATCTAATTAAAATGTCTCAAAAAGAAGTCTGATTGTTTCTATGTTAGAATGGTAAAAATGAATAAAAACAAGATAAATGGGTTCAAAACTTAACAAATCAGGATAATTTGAGTTAAATTTTGTTAAAAAAAGACGTGTTTACAAAAAAATAGGCCTTGGAAAGTAAAACTCTCCAAGGCCCTTTATTTACTGGTGATCGCGGAAGGATTTGAACCCCGTCCGCTAACCCTTAATTTTATTGGGTTTCGCCTTGCTTATGTTTTGTAACTAACCGAATTACAGACCACTATGAGCAATCTCATTTCGTAGGACCCAAAATTAACTATAAAATATTAAACCTGTCCTAAAAATCGGGGTATCTACATTCATGCCCATGAATAAATTCAAAGGTTTGTATGAGGTATATTATATGAGGCTTTGTCTTCTAGCCTTTTGAACAGCCTCTAACTTGTTGTGGACCTGAAGCTTCCTATAAATATTCTCGATATGCTTCCTTACCGTACTTGGGGATAGGAAGAGATTATTGGCAATCACGGTATAGCTTAACCCTTCCGCCAGTTGTTCCAATACTTCTTTTTCACGTGAACTTAACGAAACGTCATCTTCCTGTACGGATAGTGATTCTTGTTTTTCCGGATATCGTAATAATTTGAGCGTCTTTACCGCAATGGAAGGGCTCATCGCCGCACCTCCCCCAAGAGTCTCGGTAATGGCATTGTACAACTTTTGTCCTTCAATTTCCTTGAGCAAATACCCATCGGCACCGGCCTGGATTGCATTGAAAATATTCTCATCATTATCGAAAACGGTAAGCATGAGCAACTTAATGTGGGGATATTTCTGTTTTACGATACGAACGGTTTCTATACCGTCCAAAACAGGCATTTCTATATCCATAAGTACCAAATCGAGGTTGTGGTTCTTTTCCAATTTAGACAGCAACTCCCCACCGTTGTACACCATGTACTTGATGTCCAAATCCTCAAAATCTTCTAATTTCTCTTTTATGGCACGAGCCAAGAACGTATTATCGTCCACTATGGCCAGTTTGATTTTGCTCATGGTCCTATACTTTTTGAAGTGAAAGAATTATGTCTTTACCTGTAACGTTACCTTGGTGCCTTTACCGATTAGACTTTCTTGATTGAAATAAATGCCAGCTTTTTTGGCCCTGTTCCTCATTATATGAAGTCCGTTCCCTGTCGACTCCTTTGATGTATCAAAACCCTTTCCGAAGTCCTCTATTTCAATCTGCACTTTTTCATCAACATTGACAAACCTTACCTGAATCTGATCGCTCCCTGAATGTTTTACAGCATTGTTCACGGATTCTTGAATAATTCTAAAAAGATTCATCCCCACAAAGGCATTGAGCACCTTATGATCCGGATTCCCCTCAACTTTCACATTGATTTTATCATCTGTGGCTTCATGAACAGTGGCGGCCAATTGCTGGGTCCGCTCCTTGATATCCTCCAAACTGATTTCATCCTTGTTCATGGCCCAAATGGTATCCCGAAGCTCAGATATGGTGACGAGTGAAAACTGTTTCATCTGGGTAAGCTTCTCCATTAAAAATACTTCTCCCCTATCTATTCCGCGCTTTGCCGAATCGGTTATTGAGGTGAGGTAGGTGAGCTGCGACCCAATATTGTCGTGTAAATCTCGGGCAATACGTAAACGTTGTTCCTTAAGGTTTTCCTGTGCTCGGGCTTCTGCCATGGCCTTTTCCAGAGCGGTCTCCCTAGCAAAATTCTTCGCCTTTACCTTTTGTTCACGGAAAATCAGAAAACCGACAATAAGCAGTATGGCCAATAGAGCCCCACTGCCCATAAGCATACTGTTCCTATTTTTCAGGACTAGCTCACCCTCAACCAATGCATTGTGTTGGCGAAGGATTTCGTTTTCCTTTTGCTCGGACTCGTATTTTTCCTTAAGGTTGAACATTTCGCTTGCTTTTTCAGCAAAATAAAGGCTATCTCTTGCTTCCTTATGTTTTTGATGATAAACATAGGCCTTTTCAAAATCCGGTTTTTCTTCATAAATCAAGGACAAGGTTTTCGACAACACATCAATGGCTGGAATAAAATCTATTTGCTCTGCTTCTTGATATGTGGTCAAAGCCAATTCCTCTGCCTTGATTTTTTTCCCTTGTTTGAGAAGTACATTGGCAAGATCATTTCTTAGAAAATATAACGCCAGACGCTCACCTCTTTCCTCTTGAAGCGAAATGGCCTGGATATAATATCGCTCTGCTTCCTCAAAATTTTCAAGCCCCCAGCTTGCCAAGGCCATATTGGTCACTGGATATGCTTGATCCAATCTTGCTCCCATGGACCCAAAGCCATCGAATGCTTTTTTTGCATATTCAAATGCTGTATCGTATTCCTTTTTTACAATATAGGCCGATGCCGCACTATTATAGCTCGAAATCAACATATATTGATTACCCATAACTTTATACATTTCCATTGCCTTGAGGTAGTACTCCAATGAAAGGTCAGGTTCTTCAATGAGCTTAAATCTGTTTCCAAGATTTAGATATGACCCAGCAATCCACAGACTATCATTTCCAGCCTTAAAGTTTTCCAATGCCTTTAATTGAAAATCCACAGCCTTGTCAAACTCTGACAGTGCCTCAAATGCATTGCTGATATTCGTGTAAAGACTTCCCAAAACATAATAATCCTTGGAATTTTCTAAAATCGGTTTGGCCTTCAAATGAAAATCCAACGCCTCTTTGGGCCTACCCTCATCTTGAGAAAGAACTCCATACGCTACCCATATTCTTGCCCTGAAATGGTCATCATCCATAATTTCGGCCTGTCGAAAGGCCATATCCATGTAATATCGGGCACTGTCCATATTTACGGACCGAAACCTCATGCCAACATCTTTTAGTGCCAAAACTTTATCGCCGCCCTCCTTCAACTGGGCAGTATCCTTAAGTGCTTTGATTTCTTTTTTAATATCCTGTGCCAAAATTGACTGCAACGTGAATATCAAAAAGAATAAAAAGGTAATTGGAAATTTGTAATAAGTGGTCATTATAACTAAAAGGAATGGTTGGTGCTTAAAACTAATCCAATTGATTTTATAATCTTAGTTTTTACAAAAAAATTAATTCGCCTTGTCCACCAATTTTTGAATGGTGGCATCTAAAAATGATGATATTGCAAGTTCTGCTCCCTTCTTATATTTTTCTGGATCGCATTTTACAACGGACACATTAACGTCCTCCTTGTCCTCTACCCTCCAAACACGGAAAACACCGGCATCCATTCCTCGCTTGTCCACATCTGCTCCCTGTGAGGCATCAAATTTTTGCTTTTCAAGAACGCCTTCAACCTCTACTCCACGGTTGGACACCATCTGCCCTATGTTAAACCTGTTGACGCTGGATGCATCAATCTTAAAATCGGTCTCTGCCTTTACCTGTGCGTACCCGGCATGTCTGTTCAAGGCTCTTGTGGTTTCGCTCAATGCATTATCAAAAGAAATAACATTTAGCACTACCTTGTTGAAAATAAAATCATTTTTCTGGTTGGACACCTTCATTTCGACCTGCTCCTCGTAATTGGCTAGCTTTAATGGCCCAGCTTTCTTGTTCTCCATATTTTGCTTTGCCACGATAAATTTTTGTCCTGTGGGACGCATTACTATGTCACCGAACTCATCTCCTTTTTCTCCACCTTGACCAGACCTCAAATCCCATCTTTTTTCGCGGTTTTTCTCATAGGCGCTATGGTTCCATAACTCATCAACGGAAGCTATTTCAAATCCTTTTGCCCTAAGGTCCGCCTTGTACTCTTCAAAGAGTTTATCGGTAAGTTGTTGAAGGTCTTCAATATTGAGCCCGTCCAGCACCAAGGTCAACGACGCCTTTGCATCTCCTTTTAGTCCTCCTCGCCACATTTTGCCTCCTTTTTTCTTGTCCTCTAACTGCAATGCTGTTTGAAAATTGACCTGAAAATCGGAAATGACGATTCGTTTTGGACTTTTTCTAAAATTGAGATTGGCCGGCCCCAACATTTTTATCTTAAAATCCTTTACATTTTGTGCAAATGCCACAGGGGAGGCACAAAGTAGAATCAATAAAAAAGATAACATGGGTAAATTGATACGTTTCATACTATTGGTTTAAAGTTTTGAACAAACATAGCATCCAATGGCGTTGAACTCAATAGGGCAATTGTCGTAAAATGACAGGGAATAGGTGGCTATATGTCAAATATCAAAATAGAAAAAGCTTAAAAGCCCCATCACGAATGTTGCCAAAAGCAAAGCCGAATTGATGCGTTGCAACTTTGGGTTCAATTTTTTCAGGGTTGCATAAATGTGCAACGCCAATGCCAAAAGAAACGCAGGTAGACTCAAATAGAAGTTGAAAAGGTAGAACCATAGCCAACTGGTGCACAGCGCCCATGCTGAAATCGCCGATATTGCCGGCGGTATGCATTGATTCATACGGCTCACAGCTGTATTAGGATAACGATAATACAGAAAAGTTGCCAGAAGTACCATGGGCCCAAGCATCGCGATCAACAATAGCACACTACCGAACATAATATGTTTTTTATACCAAATAAACTTCTTCACCATTGGGCAGCACAATGCTCAACGGCACATTTCCATATTGTGTCTTGTAAACCAATACTTTGTCCCCAATAAAGAGTTTGTCGTACAGTGTTGAGCTTACCAAGAGTGGTCCTGATGTAAGTATGATTCGATTGGAATTGGCATATCGGTTGGAAGTCAGTGCGAATTTATCTTCGACGATGGATGGAACTCCACGTTTATGGGACCTTTCCTTGTTCCTGTTATAATTTCGGTAGGCCACATATAATCTATAAAATTGAAAAAGAGGTACGACCCAGATTGGAAACAATAGCACGACGAAGCTCCAAAAACCGCTAATGATCATTAAAAGGCCAATAGTGATAAATGGACTGGACCTTACCAAACGCTTTTTTATTTCCGTTTTCCAGATCCTATGCAAGGCTTCATAATCTTTTGGGGTATAGCGAGTATGTGGAATGTGTTTTTCCAGAAACTTTTCTTCTTCGTCAAGCTTTTGAGCAACATGGGCATCCTCAACTTGCCCCAAAACATGAAGATTTAGTGTGATTCCTGATTTGGGAGCACGGTCCAGCTGCACCTCTGCTCCGATTCTAGCTTTTGAGTAATAAGAATAGTCCACCGAAAACTCCTCATTATCAATATAAACATAATATGACCTTCTAGTTCGGGTCCTTGTTTTGTGCCCGTAAACAGGCCTGTCTCCCGTTGTGGCCCAATGCATCCTTTTGTCGGTGATCTTTCCAGAAACCCGAGATTTTAAACCTAGTTTTAAATCGATTGCCGTGGATGCAATAATATAGGCTATGACGCTAAAAAATAAGACCGAGAAGGCCACCATCATGTAGACTCCAACTGAATCATCTGCAAAACCTGAATTGAACATAAACGACAGAAACAACCAGAATATACCGATAACCACTACCGGAAATAACAACATTCCATATAATTGACGCCTCAGCTTGGTCTTATCTCTATGTTCTAAGGGCAATGTTTCCAATTTAGGCATGATCCACAATTTGGTAGAGCCAAAATTAGGGCCTCCTAGAATCCCCACAATAGGGCAATTGTCCTATTGCGGCATAGCATGGCATACAGATAGTTTTGCTGAAAACCAATCCAAAAAAAATGAATTCCATTACCAATACCAAAAGACTTTCCCTTGCCATATTTATAATTCTTGCCCACTTTTTTCATTACCAAGGGTCTGCCCAAAACCTGCACCTCAGCAATTTTGACATCAAGTATGGGCAGGTAACAGCGATGTCCATCACCAAATATCATGTTATCGGAGCCCATTTGTACAGTGAAAAGAACCAACTCATGTTCAACCCCGATGGTTATTTAACAGAGGACAAACTTTACCTGGATAATAATTACGAAAAGCTTACCACTTATGATTACATTAATAATGCGTCAAAAGCCATAGAGAAAAAATTCAATCCATTAGGTAAACAAGAAGGTTTGGATAAAACCCTTTATATCTATGAAACACCCATTGGTATAATTTCGGATGACCTACCCGAAACCGTAAAAAACGATGAAGGTCAATACATTGTTCTTGGCGGTTTAAAATACGGTGCAATCTTTAAGTACAAAAAATACGTGATCGTCTATGAGCTTGCGGAAGCAAACAATGGAGAAAGCAAGGTATTCTACTCCAGTGAATATACCTACGATGGACTAAAACTAGATGAATCCTACAATCAAAAGGATATACGTTATTTTAAATACAATGACAAAAAGTTATTGGAGGAAGAATTGGGCATGTCCAAGATTTGGGAAAGCCTTTTATATAAGTATGTTTACGACCAGCGTGGCAATTGGATTGAAAGAACCAAATTTAGGGCATCAAACTTTACCGAAACCAAATATCAATGGATCATCGATGAGGTAAAATACAGGACCATCACGTACACAGATGGCACGGCAACAGGTAGCAATGTGCCAAGTACTCCAGAAATCGCCTATTCATCCAACCAGAGCAAATTGAAAGACCTCCCAAAACTCAGCGATTCCATATTGATGTCCAAATCCATGAAATTCCTTCAAGATATCACTAAGCTCAGAAACAAAAACAACAAAGGTACAAGCAACGCAACTAAAAACGAGATTTCCCCAACATGTTTAAACGGTGACTGTTCTAATGGGTTTGGGAAAGCTGATTTTGGGACATATACCATTGAAGGTTTTTTTAGTGATGGCAAGGCCAATGGCCAAGGAACTTTATTCTACAAGGATAATTCAGGATATTATCAAGGCAACTTTGTAAATGGTTTCAGGGACGGATTCGGTATATACACCTGGGTTGGCAGTAAAAACTACTACATCGGACAATGGGAAAAGGGTTTTCAAAACGGATATGGCTACATCAAAAATGGGGGTGAAATATTGCAGGCGGGTAAATATGAAAAAGGGAAATTGACCCAAGACCTACTAACCAATAACTATAAGAACAAAATAGCAAAGGGAAACTGTGTAGGTGACTGTCAGAATGGATTTGGATACTATAAGTATGATAATGGAGATAGCTATGTTGGATTTTTCACCAATGGCAAAAGAGATCATTTAGGTGCTTACTCTTGGAAATCTGGAATGGCGCATATCGGAACAATTGTTAATGAACAGCATAACGGTTACGGTCAAGAATTCTATAGACCTAGCGGACAATATTATTTGGGTGATTTTTCACAAGGAAAACGTAATGGACTTGGCATTTTTTATAACAAAGAGCATCAAATACTACAAAAAGGTATTTGGGGTGATGGGCAATTGACCGGAAAGTTCTAGAAAACTTGAGCGCTTTTATGAAAAGCTTAAGCTACTCAAGATTCCTTGAGTATTAAAAAATCAAAATTTAGCGAACGGAACGCAGTGAAGTGCTGCAAGCCCCAAATCTTGCCAAACTAACCTTACTGAGCGAGGCAATTTTAACCATTAATCCGATATACTCTTCTCATCAATTGAGGTAATCCAATGGTCTGTTGGCCTCAATTTTATATCGTTCCAATCTTCTTTCCGTTATTTCAAGCTTCGGATTGTTTTTCCATAGGTGCGATTTTATTTTTTCGTCAAATTTCGTCAATTTTTTCGTCAAAAATTTCCAGTGTTTACAGGGCTTCCCAAAGGGTTTACTGTAGATTTTGGAAAAGTCTACTGTAGCCTCTTTTTCTGTACAGGATTCCAAAATCAATTCAATTCACTGATTTTCAACTTGTTGAAGACCCGAAAACAACTGTGATGGCGCAATCTGCGCATCACCCTCTTGCTATTCCTTTTTTCACGCGAGCGTGAAAACCCAAATACCTTTCTTTGGTGTGCAAAGCCATCAACAATTTCTGTGGTTTTTGTTGATTATAAGTTGTTGATTAAACATATCTTCCTGAACTCAACAAAAAACAAATAGAAACCAAACTCAAAGTTTAAAGGTAGGACTTGTGACAAAACATATGATGTGCATTTATGAATGGCTTTTCAGAATTACAAATCAAAAGTCAAGATTTCCAAACTTTTCCATATTGTCATTTGAATCTGAAAATTTCGAATCCAGAATCGTTTCTAGACCACTCATATCTTCACTTATTTTCTTATCCAATACTCTTGCATAAACTTGGGTAGTGGCCAATTTTGTATGTCCTAATATTTTGGAAACCGTCTCTATGGGAACCCCATTACTCAAAGTAATCGTAGTTGCAAAAGTGTGCCTTGCCATATGGAAAGTAACATTTTTTGGAATGTCACATGCATCCGCGATTTCCTTTAAATAACTGTTCAATTTTTGATTGGAGATTCTAGGGAATAGTTTTTCAGGTTCTCGTTTAGGATGATATTGGTATCGTTTAATAATAGATAATGCTGGACCAACCAATGGAAGCTTAAAACTATTCTTCGTTTTCATCCTTTTTGTGCTTATCCAATATTTTCCATCAATGCCAAGTACAAGGTTGTCTTCGCTAAGGCCCATTATATCACAATAAGAAATACCAGTATAGCAACTAAAAACAAACAAGTCCTTTACTATACGTAACCGTTCAATCCCTGTTTGATATTCTTGAATTTTCTGAAGTTCAGGTAAGTTCAAAAACTCCCTTTCCTTTCTTTCCATTCTAATTTTAAACTTTTGAAATGGGTCTTTATCTATCCATTCATTATCAACGGCTATTCTAATCATTTTTCGTAGACGTTGAATATGCTTCATTGCACCATTGTTTGAAAGGTTAGCGTGATGATTTATGGGATGTAGTTTGCGTAAATATGTTTTAAATCCAACTATAAATTGATGATTAAGCTGGGATAATCTGTAATTATCACATTTATATTGTTGTTTGATATACTTCAACAGGTACTTCTGACATGTCTTGTAATGACTAAGAGTAGCCTTGCAAAGACAATGTGCATTGTGTGTATTGTGATACTCAAACAAACTCTTTAAAGTAACTTCACTCACATCTTCTCCAAAATAGTGCGCTTTGACCATTTGTGGAGTGATATGGGATGTTCTAGACCGAAGTTCACGATAGCATTGAAAAAGTTCTGTTTCAACTTCCATCAGATAAGTGTTGATTTCCTGAGCTTCTTTTGTTCGCCCCAGAACCTTCGACCCCTTACTGTCCCAGATCTCTTTCGGGATAGTATACTTTAAACTCATGTTTGCCCTTTGCGAATCAACGGTGATTCGGGCATAAATCTTTGCGTTGCCGTCATTTCTTCGGGAAGTACTTATCCAGAAACTGATTGAAAATGTTGTCCGGGTTCTCATAGGTTTTGTGTTAAATTGAATGATAATTACCTACGAAAGTCAAATACTAAGTGATTGTAATATAGTTAATTACACGCTTATTCGGTTAACACTTTGAAGAAAAAAATTTACTAACCGAATTACAAACCAAAACATACCATTTCAAACCAATTCAAATGGGGCTCCTAAAACATTAAAGCCTTGCAAATCAATAAGATATGCAAGGCTTTGTATTTATTTGAACTCTTAAAGTGATCGCGGAAGGATTCGAACCTTCGACCGTCTGCTTAGAAGGCAGATGCTCTATCCAGCTGAGCTACGCGACCAAACTTTGCGGGTGCAAAGATACTAATGTAACCGATTGTAAAAAATATTTTTTTAATTTCTTATCACTTTTATGAAAAGACATTTAAAACGGTTACATTAATTTTCACTTAAAACCTATCTCTTTCAAGCCTTTATGGCTAATCTTAATGACTTCCAAAGGTTTTTTGTCCCAAGTCATATCCTGTTCAACAAAGTATTTTATCATTCCAGAAGTTCCTTTTTCTCCCAGAATTCTTTTAAAATCAATGGTACCCTCTCCTACGGGTGCAAATTTTCCTTCCTCGTCCATGTCCTTTACGTGCCATAACTTAAATCTTCCTGGATATTCCTCAAAGTAATCGACCGGGTCTGCTCCAGCTCTAGTAACCCAATATAAATCCATTTGGAAGTTTACATATTTTGGATCCGTGTTTTCCAGCAAATAAACTATTGGTTTTACTCCTTCTTCATTGTCCTTGAATTCAAAATCGTGGTTGTGGTACAATAGTTTCAATCCAGCTGCTTCACATTTTTCTCCCAATGTTGTAAGAATATCAGCAAACTCTTTCATAGTACCTTTCATACCCATGGTTCTGTTCTTTGGATCAAAAGTGAACATGCCCATCGGTGGCACTGGAATCGTGAAATATTCAAATCCCGCGGCCTTGGTGTCAGCAATTTGCTGATCTGCATTATCCAAAGTTACACTCCCCATGTGTGCACTTACCGGGTCCAGCCCCAAACTCTCCGCGTACGCTTTAAATGCCTGTGGCTCCATGCCATAAAATTTTCCGTCTTTATAATCAGCCGCTTCAATATAGGCATAACCTGCATCCGCCACCTTTTGTAAAGTAGCCTTGGCATCTTCCCCCATGTTTTCACGCACGGTATATAATGCGAGTCCGCCAAAACTGTCTTGAGCATAAAATGTAATTGAAAATAGTGTAAAGGCGAGGGTTAAAATCCCTTTAAATGATAAAATTCTGTCCATTGGTATTGTTTGTAGTTAATCTCAGTTTCAAATGTTGTTCACAAGATACTGATTATAGGTTTTATGAAATGTGTCAAAAAACAAAAAATCCGTTAGATATATACATTCCAACGGATTTTTTGTGCAACAAGTGATCAATAATCAAATCTCACTCAACTGCAATGTTAAATGGACTTTTATTTCATCATCAACCTTGATCATGCCAAGCATTTTCTTTGGAGGTTCCAACTCAAAATCGCTGAGTTTTAGTTCCAATGTGCCGTTAACACATATATCCTTTGTCTGTTCACAATAAAGTAGTGTCTGGTACTTTCTGGAAACACCGGCAATCTTAATTTCGACACCAACATCCACCATACTTTGATTTGGTGATGGGGGTTCCACATAGAGAAGTTTTAGTCCCACTTGTGGGTGCCGTTCTGTTTTGAGCAATTCCTGAAAGTCTCTATTAATGGCCTTGCCCCCACAATCAAAACAATCGTTGATCAATGTAAGTTCTGCGTTTTTAAAAAGAATTTGCTCGGACTTTTCATCATAAATCAAACGAATGGGCATCTCCAACTCCTGTAAATTATACTTGCAGGTAAAATTATTAACGTTGGTAGTACCGGCAATCACAACTTCACTCTCTGGCTCTACCCGTACTTTGGTTTCCCTTTCCGGGTCGTTAAAGTTGAACCAGGATATAAAGAATAATCCTAACAACAGGGTTTTTGTGATATGTGGGATTGAGGTTAACATGACATCTAAATATAATAATTTTAAGATGTAAGACCTAGGGCATTGCTGTCCTAGGTCTTGTTAAAGATTAGTTATGATCTAGAAACTGATAACAGCTTCCAATAAAACCCCTTTAAACTCACCATCGTGGAAGATACTTGTGGTATCGTATCCATCATATTGTTGGTTTACATACTCTATTTTGGCCAAAATGTTCTTGGTCAAGAATATACCACCTCCAAGTTGGAATCTATCTATGGTTACTTCCGATCCTGATGGGTCGTCTGAATTTACAGTATTGTATCGAGTTCCCAAGTAGAAATTTTCATTGTTGCCGAATCGGTAGATCAACTCACCTGCCAATTGCGTAGCATTTCTATCTTCGGTTTCAGCATCTGTTTTTCCGGAAGCAGTTTCAAAGGTTCCAAAAAACTCCAATCCTTTATATTTTACAAATGGGTTGATCATAAAGGCAGTAATCTCGTTGTTGAAACCTGGATTGTATCTACCTGATCTAAAATTGCCCGATGCAGAAGCGTCAACATCTTCCATAACCAAATAGTATCTAGACCCTGCCCTATCGGCACTATATAGATATGTTCTGGCGGATTTGTTTGTGCTGTACATGGAACCAGTAAGTCTAAGTCTCAAATCCTCGTTCACTTGACTATCGTATCCCAATTTGGCCAATATTGAGGCTCCTGTGGTTTCTGGATTGTTCACTGCTTGGTTCAATTTACCGTTGGAAAGCCCGAACATACCTATGAATCCATTTTTTTGGAAGTAAACTTCTCCACCAACCTCTGTGGTAAACGCATCCATGATCAAGTTACCAACAAATGGGTTGTGCATGGCTTGCGAGTTGTCGGTTCTCCTAAAATGGGCATCACCATAGTTGTTTTCCATGTGTCCCACTTTTACGGTCAGGTACTTCATGGCTTCTTCCAAAAGTCCTGGGCTAATGAAATCCAAGTTGTCCACTTGGAAATACCCTCCCTTTACATAAGGTTCTGGGTGGTGACGGGATGACAAGTAAGTTCTCAAGTGCATTCTCACACCTTTGGCCAAGGCCACATCCAAATCCAAGTTTGCGGTTGCCAGGTTAAAGTTGTCCCCTATCGGGATAAGTTCTACGGCCCCCGAGTTTTCATGATCTACTGCTTGGAACTGTAAAGTAGATGATCCACCCACTCTTACTTTTACCCCATCAAAGGTACTTACAGTATCTTTTGGAGCTTCAAAAACATTTACTCCATTTTTGTCCGGCGAGCGGAAATTGTCCAGTTGACGATTTTGGGAATATCCCATAAGCCCTACAAGAAATGCAGCAGCCAATAATCCGAATTTTGTGTATTTTTTCATTACGTTAAATTTATTAGTTGAGTATTAAGATTTAATTATTTCCAAACGGTGTTAAAGAGAACCTCAATCTCATCACCTGTGGTAATGGTACCCAAAAGTGCCTTGGGGGGTTCTATGTTGTAATCTGTCATTTTTAAAGGTTTCTTGCCTTCGAGCAGCACTCTATCATCCTTAATCGTTAGATTAAAGGGCAGATCAATGGTATTGGTGCTTCCCGCAATGGTAAGGTTACCCGTGGCGACCACCTTATATCTATCAGAGGCAGCGGTGATCGGGGAAACACTTTTCACACTTTTCAACTCAAATACAATTTGCTTGTATTTTTTGGTTTCGAGCGCTTTGTAAGTATTCTTGTCCATGGCTCCCTTTCCACTCTTTAGGCTCTCGGCTTCAACCGTAAACTTTAAAGCGTTGATTTTTGGAAGCTCTCCTGTATTGTCCAATGTAATTGAACCTGATTTTTGTTCTGCCACCTCCTCCCAATCATGAAGGGTCGAAGTTCCTGTTACCATAACTTCCCCTTCAGCATTGTTGAGCTTAAAGTTTTGTGCGGAAAGCGTAAGTGGTACAAGGGCAAATGTTATCCAAAGGATTGCTGCTTTTAAAAGCGACTGTCGGTGTGTTGTATGGTATTGCATAGTTCTTGTTTTTTGTTGGGTCAAAGATCCTTTACGGAAAATTCTTAAAAGATGATATTTGTCAGTTTTTTCCTAAAGGGCTGATTTTTAACACTTAACCATCAAATATTTTTTATATACTTTGTTTTTTTCTCATCTACCAATATCATTTGTTCCAAGTTTCTTTAAAAAAATCTACTTGCTATCCATCGTACTTGATTAATCACTTTTGAAAAAAGACAAAATCAAGGTTTAAACAGCTGTAAGGGGTAAAACCCTGATTTTTATCATGTTCTGAAGATCAAGAAGCAGCTAATTTTACATATGGATTTTAGCATTTATCAATCTCTTAATAGATAAAAAGATGGAAACACTCACAGCAAACCAACTCAGCGTATATTCCTTCGGTAACAAAAAGGCTGATGGCGGTCGCGATATGAAGGAACTGCTCGGTGGCAAAGGGGCCAACTTGGCCGAAATGAGCCGTATCGGCATTCCTGTACCTCCCGGTTTTACTATAACAACAGAAGTTTGTACGCAATACAACGAAGAAGGCAAAGACGCCGTAATAAATCGTATTGAACCCGAGGTTCGGGCTGCCATAACCCATATTGAGGAAACCATGGGAACCATTTTTGGCGATGATGAAAACCCACTATTGATTTCGGTACGTTCCGGGGCAAGGGTCTCCATGCCCGGCATGATGGATACCGTTCTCAACCTGGGCTTGAACGATGAATCCATTAAAGGTGTCATAAAAATGACGGGCAACGAGCGATTTGCCTGGGATTCCTACCGTCGTTTTATTCAAATGTACAGTAGCGTGGTAATGGGCCTCAAACCAGAATCCAAGGACGATCTAGACCCTTTTGAAGAAATCATAGATCATTTAAAGGACAAGCGAAGAATTGAGCAGGACACCCAGTTTACCGTTCAAGACCTTCAGGATTTAGTGTATGACTTTAAGGAAATCGTAAAAAAAAGAACGGGGAAACCCTTCCCGACCAATCCATGGGACCAGCTTTGGGGTTCCATTACCGCGGTATTCGATAGCTGGAACGGCGACCGCGCCCTCTATTATCGAAAAATGCACGGTTATCCCAAAGATTGGGGCACCGCTGTAAACGTGCAGGCCATGGTCTTTGGCAACATGGGGGAGGATTCCGGAACCGGGGTTTGCTTTACCAGGGATGCCGGAACCGGTGAAAATGTGTTCAATGGGGAATACCTTATCAACGCACAAGGGGAAGATGTGGTTGCCGGAGTTCGTACCCCTCAACAAATTACATTGTTGGGATCACAACGTTGGGCCAAACTAGCCCAAATAGAGGAGGAAGAACGCAAGGAAAGCTATCCATCTTTGGAAGAGTTGATGCCCAACATTTATAAGGAACTGTTCGAATACCAGAACAAACTGGAAACGCATTACCAAGATATGCAGGACATGGAATTTACCATTCAACAAGGTAAACTCTGGATTTTGCAGACCCGTAATGGCAAGCGTACCGGTGCCGCCATGGTAAAAATTGCCATGGACTTGCTCAAAGAAGGGTTGATAGATGAGAAAAAGGCCCTATTGCGCATAGAGCCCAACAAACTAAACGAACTTTTACATCCCGTCTTTGATCCCAAAGCCTTGGAAGAAGCCGAAGTAATTGCACAAGGTTTACCCGCATCACCGGGTGCGGCTACCGGCCAGATTGTTTTCTTTGCCGATGAGGCCGATAAGTTTAAAAACAGTATTCTAGTGCGTATAGAAACCTCTCCAGAAGATGTAGAGGGAATGAACATTGCCAAGGCGATTGTTACTGCCCGCGGAGGAATGACATCGCATGCTGCGGTTGTGGCCAGAGGTATTGGTAAATGCTGTGTTTCCGGGGCAGGTGCGTTAAAAATCAATTACAAAACCCGAACCCTTAAAGTAAATGGCCATGAGTACCACGAAGGGGATTGGATTTCCATCAATGGCTCAACAGGTAATATTTTGGAAGGTAAGGTTGGCACCAAGGAACCAGAATTGAGTGGCGAATTTGCAGAGTTGATGGAACTATCCGATAACTACGCCACCATGGAGGTAAGAACAAATGCCGATACCCCAAAGGATGCTCTGATAGCCCGTAATTTTGGGGCAAAAGGCATTGGTTTGACCCGTACCGAGCACATGTTCTTTGAGGTGGACCGCATCAAAGCCATGCGGGAAATGATTTTGGCCGATACCGTAAAAGGTCGTAAACAAGCATTAAAGGAGCTTCTTCCCATGCAACGAGACGATTTTGAAGGAATTTTTAGGGCCATGGAAGGACTCCCTGTAACAATTAGGTTACTGGACCCACCTTTGCATGAATTCGTACCCCACCAATTGGCCACTCAAAAAGAGTTGGCTGAAGAGCTGCATATTTCTTTGGCCGCCGTAAAAAGTAAAGTGGCCGAACTGGAAGAGTTCAACCCCATGATGGGACACCGTGGATGCAGATTGGGGAACACCTATCCCGAAATCACCGAAATGCAGACCCAGGCCATTTTGGAAGCTGTGCTCAGTGTAAAAAAAGATGGTATCCATGTAAAACCTGAAATAATGGTTCCATTGGTAGGAACCGTTGAAGAGTTTGTGCAACAAAAAGCAATTATTGATGCGACTGCCCAAGATGTCTTTAAAAAACGTAAGGACACCGTGGAGTATTCCGTAGGTACCATGATGGAAATCCCAAGGGCTATATTGATAGCCGATAAAATTGCAGAAAATGCGGATTTCTTCTCTTTCGGAACCAACGACCTTACCCAAATGACCTTTGGATATTCCCGGGACGATTCAGGGAAATTCTTGCCTACCTACCTTGAAAAAGGTATCTTGAAAGCGGACCCTTTTGAGGTATTGGACCAAGAAGGTGTGGGCCAATTAGTGGAATTGGGTACCAAACGAGGTCGTGAAACACAATCCAACCTTAAAGTTGGCATCTGTGGGGAACATGGAGGGGAACCAAGTTCCATAGCCTTCTTCCAAAAAGTAGGGATGAACTATGTAAGCTGCTCTCCATTTAGAGTTCCCATTGCTAGGGTGGCAGCTGCACAAGCTGCAATATCATAATTGTTAAGTACACCTGATCATTCTGTTTTATTTAGAATCCCCGACCTTAAAACCTATCAAGTGTCGGGGATTTTTTTGACCGCAGCTTTAATCTGTATTCACGATCTTAGCAGCATCTGACCGAAAAAACATATGAGCAACGAAAAAACCGCCATACGAACCACCTATTTTAGTATTCTTGGTAATATTGGGTTGGCCTTGATAAAAGGTTTGGCTGGATTTTTTGGGAATTCCTATGCCCTTATCGCCGATGCCATAGAATCCACTACCGATATTTTTTCGTCCTTTTTGGTCTTGTTGGGCTTCAAATATGCCGAAAAACCACCAGATGAGAACCATCCTTACGGGCATGGAAAAATAGAACCCCTGGTCACATTTATTGTAGTGGCCTTTTTGGTGACTTCGGCAACCATCATTGCCTACGAAAGTATCCAGCATATTCAAACCCCACACAAAATTCCAGAACCTTGGACATTGATTGTTTTGGGCGGTATTATTATTTGGAAAGAAGTTTCATTTCAAATAGTCATTAGAAAAAGTAAACAAACCCAAAGTTCCTCCTTGCGGGCAGATGCCTGGCACCATAGAAGTGATGCGATAACTTCCATAATGGCATTTTTGGGGATTTCCATAGCACTACTATTTGGAGAGGGCTATGAAACGGCAGATGACTGGGCAGCCCTTTTGGCATCGGCCTTTATACTTTACAATAGTTATTTGATATTTCGCCCCGCACTTGGCGAGATCATGGATGAGCACCAATACGATGACCTAATTTTAGAGATTCGGAAAAAATCTTCGCAAGTAGATGGAGTTTTAGGTACTGAAAAATGTTTTATCCGCAAGTCCGGGATGAGATATCATGTAGATCTTCATGCTATTGTAGATGGAAAAATTTCTGTGGAAAAAGGCCATTGGATTGCTCATCATTTAAAAGATTATTTACGAAAAGAAATTCCCAACCTAGGACATGTACTCATTCATATTGAGCCAAATGAATATACTTATAAATAGAAATTATGCTAAGCACAACCTTGTTCTTGCAACCACCTCAAAATTATCTTTAAAAAACTCTAGTTAGACAGCTTAGGCTCCAACCATAACCAACCCAAACACAAAAGAAGCACACCATAAAACCACACTGATGAAATCGGTCTCAAGGCTTCTTTTGTTGTTGAAACAGAAGTGCTAAAATTGTTTTGAGTTCCAAATTCGCGAAGGTTAGCTTGCAAAGTTTTTGATCTTGTGACTGATTCACGTTGGTCTTCATTAAAAACGTAATATGAAAATGATGCAATGGAATCATTGGAAGCCTGAAGTTGGTTCCATCCCGTTTTTCGTGGGTATACAACTCCCGTCCATTTATTGGATACCAAACCATCTTGAAGCAAAGGAATGTTTGCCCCTTCACCAGCTTTGACCTCCAAATCATTTAAAGAAGTACGAAGTTCAAATTCAAAAGGTTGATCAAGTCTTGGAATTTGCGTTACAGCTTTCCATTCCACTACCCTATCTTGCCCTCTTACAATAGAGTTTAAAATTTGACTCCAAATATTGGCATATAGCCCATCGCTGCTGTCTAAAACCAACTGATAGGTGTTTTGGAGCACCGTAGTGCCCATTTTTCCTTTTTCCACAGGAATATAAGCCGCTACCGCCAAAGAGTCCACCAAAATTTCTTGTGCCGGAACATCCTGTTGAAAATTATACGGATATTTTTGAAGGGTTTGCGCTGGTTCACCCAAAGAAATCTCAGTAACAAAATCACGATTGAACCGCAATGGCAAGTGATTTACGGAAAGCCGGAACAAACTTTCATTGGGTTGGACAAAAATACCAAGTCCATTACTTTTGGCAACCTTCTCCATTGCCGCTTTTGAGGCACTTCCAAGCCCCGTGTAGGAGTCTGTATCAATGATCAAAAGGTCAAAATCTTTCAAATGCTCCTCGGTAAAACCATAAATGGGATTCGATGCCCCATTAAAATATTCAAACTTATATTTACCTTTGGTAAGCTGTGTTCGAGCCAGCACCTCATGTCCTTTCTCTGTCAAGAAATTTTTAAGGTATTTCGTCTCAAAGGTCGGAAACGTATTGACCATCAAAATCTTTAAGGGCTTCCCCTCCACCACTTGAATGGGAATTGGCTCATTGGATAATATGCCTTCGTCATTTTTCTCCAAAAGATGGTAAACAAACTGTCCGCTTGCTTTAGGATTGGCCTTAAGTGTTACGCGCTGTCCCTCCGCTTCTTTTAAAAGCACTGAATCCAAAGGATTCCCCCCATTATCGGTCAAAATGGCCCAATGTCCCTCTTTTGGTTGGTAATATTTGGCATTAACGGATAAAACTTCGCCCAGTGGAATTTCAGTTTTATACGAAATATCCGTCCATCCTGCCACCGCTTCACCGCCCAAAAAGGCAACGGATTCATCCTTCACCTGCCAAAAATCAAAAGGTGCCAAACCATGACCAAGAAGAAACAATGAGTCCACATCTTCCACAATGGACAATGTTCTTCCTTTGGTATACACTTCGGTTTGTATGCGTTTGTAAATTGATTTTAAACTATCCAACTGCTCAGGTCGATATCCTTCGGTAAAAACAACGCCTTTTCCGTTGGTTGATTTTTGCCAAGTACTCGGCTTCAGTACGATCATCGCCAATGAGGCAATCGTCAAAAACGCTGTAATCAATTTTACCCAAAACCTTTGCTCTTTTCGTTGCGACCATTCTTTCCAGATAAAAACCGCCCATAATACCAGACCGATCAAAATCACGGGCCACAAAAGATTTTGGTTCATAAACATCGCCCCATCACTCATAAACTCCCAATTCCTTTAGATACAATAGATTGATTTCGTCTTGGTATTCGGTCCTTTTCATTGGATTGTCCTCCACATCTGGCAGCACCTCCAATAGGTTTTTTTGAACCGCTTTAAAGTTTTCTTTGTTTCTATTTGCAACTTTTTCAAGATCTCGTAAACCCTGAAGTACTTTTAAATATTTGAGCGGTTCGGAAATTGCTTTTGGCGCCAGTTCATTGCCTGCATCCACAAAAAGAGCACTGTCCGCATCGTCAAACGCTTTTTTTCCATGGATCAGGAGTTCCAAACGAGCTATGGCCTGCCTGGTCGAGGCAAAGGGCATTTGGTAGGCAAACGCTTCCTTTTTATCAAAATTGGTGATGTCCTCAATATCTCCGCTCAACCTACTTTCCTCTTTAATGGGCGGTGGGTCAAAACCGATACGGTGCACATAAATTCGTGCACTGTTTTTAATGTCTTGAATAATTTTGAGGGCGTCATATTGGTACGGCAATGATTTTTCAGGTTCGTAAAGTCGTAAATGAAGCTCAGCGTCCCACATAATGTTCAACGCATCCCGAAGCTTTGCTTTCAAGGATTTTTCGAACAGGGTCGACGCTTCCGGGTCCGAATGGTTGTGCAAATAATCGTGTAGGGGGTCTTCCTCTTCTTCCCCATTCTCGTGACCGTGTTCTTGCTCCTGGACCAAATTGTGTTCGTTATCGCTATCGTGCTTGTGACTGTATTCATCCAAAAGGTCTTCGCCTTCCTCATCCGCATGGTCATGGTCATCTCCTTCTGCTTCAGTTGAAGAAACTTGCCCTGGTGCTGCTTGCATTTCGGTCTCATCGCCCATAAACTGTCCATACTTTAAACGCAATTGTTTTTGATCAAAACCTAATTCGTTGCTCCTATACTTGAAATCTTTTTCAGAAATATTGGGTTTGTCCGCAATGAGTTTTTCGGTATCGATAATCAATTGGCGTTGGCTCCTAAAATAGTCGGGCATTAAATCCACGCCCAAGTTCCCCTCGACCGCAAAAGCATCGGTTACCGTATCGCGGATTACTGCAAAATAGGTCTCGCTACGTCCAATGTTCTTTGTTGGTGTTTTTTGATCCAGCGCCTCCACATAAAAATAGAGTTCATCCCCCGGGTCCATTTTAAGCGCGTCCAAATCCAGGGCTTGCTGTAATTGGATTCGTTTATTCCCTTTGGGAATAGCCGCATCAAAACGGACGGTTTCTTCTCTAAATTTAACCGATTCACCAGAGCCTTTGCTCACTGTTGCAATAATGTAGGCGTCATCAATTCCAAAATCATCAGAAATGTTGGTGTTTAGCATCAAACGTTTATCATCATCAAACTCAAAATAGGTATAGTTGTCCAAGCCTTCAATTTGAACCATTGGTGGTTCATCGGTCACCATTTCCATGGAATACAAATCGCTTACGTAGTCATTCCCTCTATCATCTTTAAAAGTGAAACTGTAAAAACCTGATGCAGTCAGTGTCTTGGTCAACCGGTACGATCCTTCATTTTGTGTAAAACCGATGCGCTCGCCCATCAAATCCATCTCCACCTCTTGCACATCACCATCGAATTCAAGGTTCCAAATGACTCTTGAACCTTCCACAACCTTGACATTTGGGTCAACGGTGTTCAAAGTTGCTTTCCCCGTATAACCAGGATATTGAATGGTAATATTGGTCGCTATCAATTGGGGAACTTCGGTAGTATTTGTTAAGCTATCTTTCGGAGCAAAGGTGATTTGTTCGGTAGTTGATGAATCTCCTCCCGATGGATTTCCAAACTTGGTCAGTACAAATCTGCCGGCAAGTCCCAACAGTATCAATCCAAACATCACAAGAGCCGCCTTTAATAGGTTGTGGGGCGGTCTCAATTTGGACAAAACAGGTTCCAATTGCGTGGCCACCCGATATTTTTGCAATTTGGACAGGTCGGAAAGTTCATGGGTTGGCGACAATAAAAGTCCACTGCTGAACCCTGCTTGGGGCACATGGGCATCAATATAGCCCACGGCATTTTCTGAGCTTATTTTCCAAGGTTTTAAAACCCAAAAGGCAACTCCCGAAGCCACTGACAACCCTAGAATTCCATAGAAAATATTATGGGTCAACAGGTACACAAAGCCACCAAATCCAACAGCATAGAGCAATCCTTCCACATATTTGGATTGCTGCCATCGTTTTTGAAATTGTTTTATCGCCCCTGCTCCCATCATTGTTTTTTATAGTTTGATAGCAAACGTTCAACGATCATCAGCCCTGCGAGAATGGAGAATACCCAGAGGGAAATATCAAGTAAAGTTGCCCGTTCCCTTTTCCGTTTTGGTTCCACGTAATTGGGTTTAAGTTCAGCTTCGTCCAATTGTCTTGCATCCACATTGGTTACCACAGCTTTTAAATCATTGTCCAGCCCTAAAATGGTGAGCAACTGTTCGGGCAAGTGTTGGTCTACCGTGTTTTTGGGGTTCAATTTTGATGTTAGATAAAACAAGTTTTTCCGAGGGGATGATTCTATCAATTGCTTGGCTAACGGATTTTCTTGATAAACCAACCATTTCCCTTCGGAATCATTGTTTGGCCCTTTGCTCAACCAAATATTCAAATCAGCTTGATCACGAGCTAATTCGTCTTCTTTGTGAACAACAATTTCACGCTTTAAAAATGTTGATAATGCCCTGAACGATGCCTCAATATATTTTCCCTCACGTTCAAAACCTTCCTCCACATACAAATTGATTTGAAGCGTATTCAATGTTTTCAAAGGGACTGTGATAGGTTCTTGGTAAAGTAAACGGAGGCTATCGTTGCCGATTTCGAATCCCCCCTCCAACATTTCTTTATTGATTTTGGTTGCTCTACCACTGCTTGAAGCAGTTATCAATTCAACTCCTGATTCACGATTAAAAGCCAATAAGGGTCTATCTTTAGCTTCTTCTGATTCCACGACCACCCAATGGATTTTCTTTTGGGTATTTGGGCGTATCGATTTGACTCCTTTGACCAGTGCTTTTGTAAAAACCACAATACTATCCGAACGCAACGAGTCCATTTTTTGGACCAATTGCCAATAGTTGGGCTGTTCCTTGTCCGATTGATAATCGGCATCGACTTCCCACTCAGGAAATCCATTTTTCAAAAGTAAAACAGGGGAATCCTCTTGTAAGCTATCCAAAACAGAGCTGATGGATGCTTCACTGGCAATAGACGATTCCACGAGATAGGTTATTTGTTTTTGATTGCCTTTGGTGCGCCATTGTGGGCCTGCCATCAATAAAACAATCAAAGCAACAATCAACATTCGTAGCAATAGCAACAACCATTCGTTCAATTGAATACTGCTGGATTGCCTTGAATTGGATTCGTCCAACAACTGGATACTTCCAATTTTTATGGTCTTCGCCTCCTTTTTACTCCACAAATGGATGGCCAAGGGAACCAAAAGTCCCAAAAGTGCCCAGAGATATGACGGATTCGCAAAAACCATTTACACTAATCGTATGCGCTCTTTTAAAAACAATTGTAATGCATCGCCCAAGTCATTGTCCATTCTAAACAGATGATAATGTACCCCTTGGGATAGCAATTGCTCCTTGGTTTGATTTACTTTTTCGTCCAAAGCTTTTAAATAAGCGGCCTTGGCTTTATTTACATCCACTTTGACCTTGGCTCCAGTTTCCAAATCTTCAAAAGTGACGGACTTTTTATAATCAAAATCCATCTCGCTACCTGTCATAATTTGAAGTACTACAACCTCGTTATTGGCAGTCTTCAAGTTTTTTACAAAATCAGACAGTTCGGAAACATCTTCGTACATATCCGTCAGGAAAAATACCAACTCCTTTTCTCCCCTATTGTGGATTCTTCTGGATGCAATATTGAGTTCGGGCCATTTTCCCTTGGTGGAAATCCTCAACAACTCCAACAACAATCGGTTGAAATGTTTCTTATCCGCTTTGGGGTAGATACTCACAAAATCATCTTCATTGAGTGCAAAAAGCCCTACCGAATCGCCTTGTTTTTGAGCCATATGTGACAAACAAGCCACCATTACCCGAGCAAATTCCAATTTGGAAATGCCATCTTCTTCGTGCTCCATCGAAGCACTTGCATCCACGATAAACTTAACGGTGACGTGACTTTCCACTTCGGATTGCTTGATGTAATAGCGACCCGACCGGGCCAACATCTTCCAATCGAGCAGTCGTAGGTCGTCCCCAGGTTCATAACCTCGGTATTGACTAAACTCCATTCCGGGACCCACGCTTTTGCTCCGGTTCAGACCGGAAGTGTATCCTTCCACCACAATACGCGAGATCAGGCTAAGGCCCGATACGGTATTGATGACTTCAGGTTTTAAAAGGTCGTGGTAGTCCCTTGATGCCATTATTTATCCCTTAATTGAACTGCTTTCAGTATTTCTTTTGTGACCGTATCCGAGGTGATTCCTTCGGCATCGGCCCTAAAGTTTACGAGTACCCTGTGCCGCAATACAGGTAAGACTACTTTTTGTAAATCTTCCAGCGTAACGGCCAATCTACCTTCCAAAAGTGCATTCGCCTTCGCGGTCAAAATCATTGCCTGACCTGCACGTGGGCCTGCGCCCCAATCCACCCACTGTTTCACGTAGTCCACGGAAGTCGTATCGGGTCGGGTGGCACGGATTACATCACTTACATATTGAATCAACCCATCGCTGATGGAAACTTCTCGAACCAATTGTTGCAATCTCACAATATCGTCTCCTGACAATACCTTATTCAATTGGGCTTTTTTAGTTCCCGTAGTGGCTTTTAAAATTTGCGTTTCTTCTTCGTCCGTTGGATATCCTATTTTGATATACAACAAGAATCTATCCTGTTGTGCTTCCGGCAATACAAAAGTTCCCGATTGTTCAATGGGGTTTTGCGTGGCCAAAATGAAAAATGGCTTGTCCAAGGAATACGTTTTGTCCCCATAGGTCACCTCGAACTCCTGCATAGCCTCCAAAAGTGCCGCCTGGGTTTTTGGTGGTGTTCGGTTAATCTCATCCGCCAAAATGATGTTAGAAAAGATAGGTCCTTTGTTGAATTTGAAGAATTTTTTGCCTGTGGTATGGTCTTCTTCCAATATTTCGGTTCCAATAATGTCGGATGGCATTAGATCGGGCGTAAACTGAATCCGTTTAAATTTTAAATCAATGGCGTTGGAGAGCGTGCGAATCATCAAGGTTTTGGCCAATCCCGGAACCCCTTCGAGCAAAGCGTGTCCGCCTGCCAAAAATGTGATCAGTAATTGGGAAACGGTTTCTTCTTGACCTATGATCACTTTTCCAATTTCTTTTTTGAGGGCGGTCAGCTTTTCGGAAAGCCCTTCTACTTCACTTGCAATTTGTTGTAGTTCTTTATCCAAATTAGTATCGTTAAGAGGTTAAAGCGTATAACACAATATTCACCCCAAATCGGGTATTGTCTATTTTGTACCAGCGTTTGTTTCTAAAATCATAATCCCACTCACAGCCATAATCTTTATTGCTGTAGAGCACGCCTATTCTCCCATCTATCACAATGGCCTTAAGGTAATCGTGAACAAGGTCGTCTCCCCAACCGTTCAGTTCTTGTGAAGTGGTGGGCGGTCCATCATCAAACTCAAAGAAAATGGTATAGATTTCATGGTCGTTGGGAATTTTTTGTAGTTCTCCTGGCCCGAATATTTCTTCCATCTGGCGTTCGAACGATTTAGCAAAAAGACCGTCAATATCGTGGTTACAGTCATCGGCAAAAACAAAACCACCGTTGCGCACGTATTTTTCAAAATTTTCGCGTTCCTTTTTGGTGAACTGAACCAATTTATGGCCCGAGATATAACAGAACGGACTTTTAAAAATATCGTCGCTGGCCAGGGTAATGATTTTCTCCTGTGTATCCACTTTTAAGGTGGTGTACTCGACCAAGGAATTCAACAAATTGGAGGGCATACGCTGATCCACATCCCAATCTCCTGATTCGTACTGTAATCGTGTAAAAAAGAATTCGTTGTCCAACATTATTTGGGTCGTAGGCTAAAATCTTTGCCAAAATAAAAACTGGCAGTCAAGGATAACCTGACCACCAGTTTGTTTCAATCCTTATGGTTATACCGCGTCCGAAAGACTGGTGAAGGTAAAGTCACGAATCTTCATATAAGGTATTAAGTTTCCATCGACACGTACCTGTTGCCCAAGGGATTCCAAATTATTCAACATAATAATCGGGCTCTCGTTGAACCTAAAATTTTTGACAGGAAACTTGATTTGCCCATTTTCAATGTAGAAAGTTCCGTCCCTTGTCAAACCAGTATACAATAGGGTTTGTGGGTCTACACTTCGTATGTACCAAAAGCGTGTGACCAAGATACCTTTTTTGGTGCCTTTGATCATATCCTCAAGACTTTCGTCCCCTCCTTCCATTATCCCATTACTTGGGAATGGCACGGGATCTACGCCTTGCTTTTCTGCCCAGTATCGGCTGTAGGCCAGGTTCTTCACCACACCATTTTCTATCCAACTGGTTTTCTTTAAAGGTTGCCCTGCTCCGTTCCAAGTGGAGGTCGGTACATCGGGATGCAAGGGGTCTGACCAGATATTAACACGTTCGTCCACTATTTTTTGCCCAATTTTATTACCTCCTTCTTTTGCGGACATAAAACTTCTACCCTCATCGGCAGATCGTGCATCAAAAGATCGGAACATATTTTCCAATAGGCCAATCGATGCTGCTGGTTCCAAAATTACCGTGTACTTTCCAGGTTCTATGGCACGGGCTTCTCTGGACATTACTGCTTTGTCTATCGCCGTTTTTGATGCTTCGTCCGCATCAAACTTGGAGATGTCGTTGTAATCCCTGGTCACCCAGCCTGATCCTGTACCGTCATTGGTACGCATGGTTACTGTAAAGTCCACATCGGTAGATTGATTGTAAGCAAACAGCCCATTGGAATTGATCATGGCCGAAAACTGGGCCGAATCGTCCAAGAAACCTGCTGCGGTCACATCTTTGGCCGCTGCGGGAACAATGCTTTTATTGGCGACCTCTGCCCTGTACTCTGGTGTTACATTGGCGGTAGATTCTTTAAAAGTGATGGATTCATCATATTCCTGTGGCCCCAAAGGAGGCATAAACTCAGGATTTTCCGGTGATAATTGAGCCAGTTCTTCTGCCCTTCGCACCACTTTCTCCAAGGATGCGTCATCAAACTCGTCAATAGTTGCAGTGCCCACTTTTTTGCCAAAACTTGATTGTACCACCAAACTTTGTGTTGATCTATATCCTGCTGTGGATACGGTATTTCTTGCATATCGGATATTACCGCTGTTACTTCCACTTAGGTTTATTTCGCAGGCATCGGCCTTGGAAAAACTCAATGCCTTTTCCAAAATCTTTTTTGCTTCTTCTTTTGTATATATAGCCATTGTCTTATTATTTAATTTGAATAAACCTTAAATGGTCCTACCTGTGTTAATTACATTGACTCCGTTGAATCTTGACGTGGAGCTACCGTGTGAAACGGCACTTACCTGTGAAGGCTGCCCTTTACCATCGAAGAAGGAACCAAACAATCTGTAATCGTCCTTATCACAAATTTTGACGCAAGAATTCCAGAATTCCTGGGTATTGGATTGATAAGCTACATCATCGAGCATACCTACAATCTCACCGTCCTTGATTTCGTAGAACAGTGTTCCTCCAAACTGGAAGTTGTAACGTTGTTGGTCAATGGAGTACGAACCACGGCCCAAAATGTAGATGCCTTTGTCCACATCCTTGATCATATCCTGCAAGGAATATTTTTCCGTACCCGGTTCCAAGGAAACATTGGGCATACGTTGGAACTGCACATCTTCCCAACTTTGAGCGTAGCAGCATCCGTGCGATTCGTTTTGGTCGATCATATGCACCTGGTCGCGAATGGCCTGATAGTTCACCAAGGTTCCGTTTCTGACCAAATCCCATTTTTTGGTTTTTACGCCCTCATCGTCATAACCTACGGCGCCTAAAGATCCTACTTGAGTCTTGTCTGCAACCAAGTTTACGATGTTGCTTCCGTAATTAAAGTCTTTTGATTTCCATTTATCCAATGTAGCAAAACTGGTGCCTGCGTAATTGGCTTCATAACCCAATACACGGTCCAGTTCCAATGGGTGGCCTACAGATTCGTGAATGGTCAATCCAAGGTGGTTTGGTTCCAAAACCAAATCGTACTTACCGGCTTCAACCGATTTTGCCGTTAATTTTTGTTTGGCCTGCTTGGCCGCCATGGTGGCGTCCTCTATAATATCGTAGCTTCTGTTGTATAACGTAATGCCTTCGGGTCCGGAGAGTTTTTCCGATTCCAGGCCGTCCATGTACTCGTAGCCCATGCCCATTGGTGCGCTCAATGCCTGACGGCTCTTGAATTTACCTGCTGCACGGTCAATGGCCGTAACATTAAAGGTTGGCCAAATACGATGTACGTCTTGATCAATGTACGATCCATCGGTCGAGGCGAAATATTTTTGCTCATTCACCATAAAAAGGGCGGAATTTACAAAGTTGGCACCGTTTTCCATGGCAGCCGCATTTGCATTCAAAAGCAAATCAACTTTTTCGGAGATGGGTACTTCTTTAAAGTCCTTTTTTATGGGAGTTTTCCAAGAAACTTCGCCATGGGACTCAACTGGAGCCAATACTACGGGTTCTTTTTGAATCTTGGAATTGGCCTTGGCAATGGAAACGGCATGTTGGGTAGCCTTTTTGATGCCGTCCTCGGTCACATCATTGGTTGAGGAAAAGCCCCAAGTTCCGTTGGCGATAACCCTGATCCCAATTCCGAACGATTCTGTGTTCACCACGTTCTGAACTTTATCTTCCCTAGTAAAAACATATTGGTTCAAATATCTCCCTATTCTGGCATCTGCATAGGTGGCCCCCATGGACTTTGCCGTATTTAGGGCCACATCGGCCATTTTCTTTTTAAGTACGGTATCCATACCTGGTTCGAGTAGCGCTTCTGCAGGAATATCGTTCCCCAAAAGAAGCGAGGGCATCATCATTGCCCCTGCACCCATACCAGCGTACTGTACAAAATCTCTTCTTTTCATAAGTTAGTTGTTTGATTTACTTTTAGTTAAAATAGGTGGGTATATGTTAAAATTGGTCTGTACGAACCCATAGGTTTTAAAATTAAGTAGTGTTCCTTTAGTTTTATGTTAATTTTAACCTAAAATGCAAGAGGTGAAACCTTAATTTTCCAATACTTATCTAAGCGCTGCCATTTTTTATTTATATCACAGTTGACTGTTATTTTTTTAATAAAATGCAACCTTCATCCCTTTTTGGTATCCTTTTCCTCTTATTTGTTACAGTTTTATTGCTTTTTATTTAACAGTCAATCTTTCAGACGTTTCAAAATATTGAAACCATTAGTTAAAAAGAAGCGTTCAATCGCCCAAATAGTTTGATTAACTTGTCAATGAATTTTAATGAATCAATACAATTAATGCTCATACCCATTCTCATAGGACTTTATATTATAATTGCCCTTTTGATGGTTGTTAGCCTGCTTTTGAACGGGGTTAGGCCCAGCAAGACCTTGGCTTGGTTATTGGCCATTTTTACCATTCCCGTGGCCGGCGCTCTCCTCTATATTTTGTTCGGTAGAAACAGAAGAAAAATTAAAATGTTTTCTTTAAAAAATCAGTTTAATCCTTTGGATGAACTGGAAAATGCCCATTGCCATTCAGAAATATCCGCCAACAAACAAAAAATAACTTCCTTGATCAACAATACTTCAAAATGCCCGGTTACGTGCCTTAACGACCTGGAATTGCTGAAAGATGGTAAAAATACCTTTGAAAGTATATTTGAGGCGCTGGAAGAAGCCAAAGAACATATTCACCTACAATATTACATTTTTGAAGATGGGATTCTGGCCGATAAGCTATTGGAGGTCTTTGAACGAAAAGTAGCTGAAAATGTTACTGTGCGATTGTTGTATGATGGGATTGGCAGTTACTCCTTGAGTAAAAAATACCTTAAAAGACTAAAACAAATCGGAGTGGAAACTGCCCAATTTCTTCCTTTTAAATTTGGTAGGTTCCTTAGCGCGCTGAATTACCGAAACCACAGAAAAATTATTGTAATCGACAATAAGGTCGGTTTTACAGGCGGTATCAATATTTCGGATAAGTACCTGAAAGGGGATCCTGCATTGGGCAAATGGCACGACACCCATTTGAGGATTGAAGGTGAGGCTGTTGATTATTTGAACAGAGTTTTTGTGGGCGATTGGTATCTTGCCAGTGAAAATAAAGTGGATATAGCAGCATTCAAGGTGCACAAGGCTCCCAAAAAAGGTACTTCGCTACAAATAGTTCCCAGTGGCCCTGATGATGATTTTGATGTAATGGAGCAGGCCTTTTTTTCCATCATCAATAGTGCCGAGAAATACCTTTACATCGTTAATCCGTACATCATTCCAAACCATGCCATTTTACAAGCTCTTATTACCGCAGCATTAAGCGGGGTCGATGTGAGGATTTTAATGTCGTCCAGTACGGATATTAGACTTGTGGACTGGTGCGTTAGGGCCTATTACGAGTCGTACCTTAAGGCCGGAATCAAGATATATTTGTACGATGATGGTTTTTTGCACAGTAAAGTTATGCTGTGCGATGATGAGATTGCCAGCATTGGCACGGCAAATCTCGATAACAGGAGCCTACAGCAAAATTATGAGGCACAAGTCTTTGTTTATGACCCCGCCCTGTGCAAACGCATGAAATCTGATTTTTTAAAGGATTGCGAAAAATCCACTGTCCTAACAGATTATGAAAAATACAAAAAGAGACCTTGGATCAAAAAATTGGCACAAGGCTTTGCCAAATTGTTGAGCCCTCTGTTATAACGAGATGGTTTCGTAACCCAATTCGTTTTTACAGATTTTCCCTTCTTCCCAGCAATCGAGGTTATAAATGGTGGTCTCCGCGATTCTTTCAAGGGCTTCTTTGGTTGCGAAGGCTTGGTGGGGCGTTAAAAGTACATTGGGCAATGCGATCAATGCTTGTAAAAGCGCATCGCTTAATCCTGTTTTACTGTTATCCCTAAAGAACACACCTCTTTCATGTTCATAAACATCCGTGGCATATCCTCCGAGATGGCCATCTTTTAATGCGCTGATAACATCTTCCGTTTTTACGATGCCTCCCCTTGCCGTATTGATCAATAAAGCTCCCGGCTTCATTGCCAAGAACAATGGTTCGTAAAAAATGTGGTGTGTTTCATAATTTAAGGGCACATTTATACTGATCACATCCGATCTTCTGCACAGTTCTTCCAAAGGAAGGTACTCCAGATCATAATGATTTTCCAGATATTGGTTCCGCTTCACATCGTTGGCCACTACCTTGCATCCGAAAGCATGGAATATTTTCACCAAAATGGAACCGATTCTTCCTGTTCCCACAATGCCAACCGTTTTTCCGTTCAAATCAAACCCTACTAAATCATCCAATAAAAAATTGTGCTGTTTTACTTGGGCATTGGCCTGAATCAACTTACGGTTTAGTGCCAACAATAGCCCTACCGCATGCTCGGCTATGGTGTGGGGAGAATACTCCGGTGCATAGGCCACTTTAAGCCCTATTCGTTTGGCGGACTTAACACTGACATTGTTATAGCCCGTTGATCTTAGGGTAATGTATTTTACCCCCAGCTCCTTTAAAATCTCCAGAACCACCAAAGACGCTTCGTCGTTTGAAAAAATTGAAATGGCATCGTACCCGGCTGCCATTACTGCCGTTGTGGAGTTCAGGGTATCGGGTACGAACTTGATCTTATGCTTGTTACCATTGGATTTTTTCAGTTCTTTTATCTCAAAATCCTTGGCGCTATACACCAGTACTTTCATATGCTTTGTTTCTAAATAAACTTAGTTCAACAATCTTTTTTGCTTTTTGCGCTTGATTACGTTGGATACGATATTGAATATTTTGGTTTTGGAGTCTCTATATTTTACAAAGTAATCTTCTATCTCCTTGCCCAGATCATTATGCGTGTCCAAGTAGGCCTCCTCCATTTTTTCTTGGTTTACCTCATCTACCATAATCTGAAGTTGATTCTCGTGCAATTGCACTTTTTTGAAGAGATCCACCAAGTCCTTCTCCAATTTGTTCAAGGATTCAACTACAGGTTGTACGCTTTTGAACATATCGGAATCTATAATGTCCAATGTATAGTCCTTCACCATTTGGTTCAGAAATTTTTGTTCATCACGGGCAAATTTTAATTCAGAGGACCACCTTTTTGATTCTTCGTGCAGCTCGTCCGCACTAAACCATTCCCTAAACTTTCTTTTGTTTGATTTTGTTTCCATCATTTAAATGCTTTGAGCGGCAGATGAAAATTCATCTGCCGCGAACTCCGGTTACACTACCTCTATTACTTTTTTTTGTTCTTCCTTGGCTTCTTCCATTTTAAGGACTTTAAGCCTAAGAATACCATTTTTGTAAACTGCCTTTACTTCTTTTGATCGATCAACAGAAGCGGGCAATTGCAAGGTTCTCGTAAATGCATTGTAGTTGAATTCCCTTCGGGTGAAGTTTTCTTCCTCTTCGGTCTCTTCCTTTTCTTTTTGTGCAGAAACTTCCAATACATCATCTTTTATAGTGATATTGAAATCTTTTTTTTCAAATCCAGGTGCGGCAAATTCAATTTCAAAATCATCTTTGTGTTCCTTAACATTCATTGATGGATGGGTTTTTTCCAAATTGAAAAAATCATCATCCACAAATGCATCTCGATTGAAGAAATCAATCAATCTCTCGTTCCATGGAAATCGCTTTCCGTTCAATTTTACAAGCGACATAACTATTTAATTTACTGATTAATGAATATTTGACAATCCGACAAGTACTATATTTTACGTTACAAAACACGGTCATGTCAGTATGATGGTTTCTTTTTTTTGAGCACAGACCCTGCATAATCATAAACCTCCTTTTTAAGATTGATGTAGGCTTTTATATAATCCGTTACTTTCTTATTGAGGTTCTGGTGCTTTTGGTAGTAGTGGTCATCACATTCATCGTCTACACATTCAAAAATGCCACCAAGTCCATTTTCATGTTTCTTAATGGTTTCGGATAGTGATCTTCTTTTCCTCTTGGAAATCTTGAAATGTTCTTTGAATGTTTCCAGACGCTCGAAGAGTTTGGGAGTACATGGCTCAAATACATAGGAATCCAACAGCCCTTGGATAAAGGCCATTTCACCTTCGATAAACTGCAAATAGGATTTCCAATTTTGCAGTTCTCCGTGCATTAGCTCTATTTGTCTCTCCCTTAACATTATTATGGCCCTTTATTAAATTGCTATTGAATGTAAGGTTTGGTCGGTTATTGTGAAATGATCTAAATCATATTGATGATCTAGTTAAGTGGCATCCGGATACCGGTCATCCATTCCAAAAGATTGTTTTACCAATGCTTTGAACTGGTTCTTGGTCATGCTATCCACCGTTTTGGTGGTCTTTATCTTCGAGGCCAATTTTGGATGGTTGTCTTTTAGGGACTCTACAAATTTTTCCGGGGCTTCGGCCGGTCCAAAAATGGCTATTTGGTCCGCATCGGAAATCTGCTCGGCTATCTCTTCAAAATAATTTTTCAACTGATGCTTTTCCCGCTCAAGATATTTGCTATCCTGGATAACATCTTGCGGGCCCCATCTGGTTTTGGACCGAGACCCTCCCTTGGGGTTAAAAAATTCCAGTTCCGAGGGAATGTTAAAAAGACTTTCCTTTCCATTGTCCAATATTACTCCGTTGGCTTCTAGTTTGTCCAACCATATTCCTACTTGTTTCATAATCTCATCTTTTTTTAGTTATCGTTCAGTTCCAAAATGGGCACTTGGGGATCAAACCCTATCTTTTTTACAAGGGGATTAGAAAGGATACTCCCGAAGAACAAATGTTTTTTGTTCAAAAAGGCCACCATGTCGCAATTGTTCTCTTCTATAAACTTATTGATGCCATCACTGATCTTATCTGCGGGCAAAAAATGCATTTCATAATCTGTACCCTGTAAAATTTCTTGCAACAATTCCTTGTTCACCTCTTCTGTTCTATTGAGTTTTCCATCCTTGTCCTTATCTATGTGCACTACATTGATCTTTGCATCGTGCAATTTGGCTAGCTCTATTAAATCCCCTATTTCCTTTCTCTTAAAAGGGGTTTTATAATCCGTGGGAAAAACAATCTCCCTTGGTATTTGAAACATATAATCGTTGGGTACTGCAATAACGGGGCATTCCCGTACCTGCTCCATCACATTTACGGTATTGGTACCAAATATGCGGGCTTTGGATTCGGTAATCCCTTTGGTGCCCATTACAATAATGTCGATGTCCTTTTTGTCGATTACAATTTTAATGGCCTCGCTTAAGCTGTTGAAGGTTGTAATGGTATGGAATTGGTGCTTATTGTTTTGAGGATGAAGTTTTATGATTTGCATCAATCGTTCCATGCCTTCTTCAGATTCTTTTTTTGCCGCTTCATAATAAGGTTCCCCTATTTCGGGAACCCTCATACTGTCCAAAGTATATCCTGAAATATGAAAGGCATTGAGTATATAAAAATCGCATCGCACATTACTGTATAGTTCCAATGCGTACCTAATGGCATTCAATGCATTTTTGGAATAGTCCGTAGGCAACAAAATTCTCTTGTTCATGATGGTTTTTGTTTTAGCGAAAATTACAGTACCTCAAAATGTTATACCATGATTTTGGTCAACTGTTCGGCAGAATCAAAAAGGGTACCTTCAATTTTGTATTGAGCTCTTTTATGATGCCTTTTCCAATAAACTCCAAGAAAAAGTGATGTGGGTAATACACCATACAGAGTATATCTATACCCCAGAGATCCACGAATTCCAAAATGGTGTTCGCCTTACCATCAAATACGGGTAAAGCAACCTCTTTGGAACTGTTCTTGGAAATGGCACTGAGGAAATCGGTCTTATTTTTCTTGGCCGTCCGATTATCTTTATTTTCCTCAATCACCATGGGGACAATTGCACTATTTGTTAAACCACTAAAAAATTGGAGGGTTTTAATGTTCTTTTCCGCAATTGGTCTCGCGTAATTGGATGTAAATGCGATTTTATCGACTTTTTTAAAATCAATCTCCAAAGGAACGATCAACACGGGACAACTGGTTATCTCCCTTACCAGTTGCATGGCATTGTTTCCGAACAATATATGTTTTATCTCTTCCTTTCCTTTATTTCCGATTACGGTAAGGTCCACCTTGTTCGCTTTGGCATATTCAGCAACTCCCTTGGTCATATCGGAGCAAAGGGAAACTTTTTTAAAGCTGTGTTCTTTGTTCTCTCCCACATCTCGGACCAAACGGTGTACCAAGGCGTCCAACCCTTGGCTTGAATCCAGTTTCGCTTTTTCCATATCTGGATCATTCTCGCTACTGCACACATTTACAATATGAAATATGCATTCCTCGCCCTTGAACAACTGTGCTGCATAATACAATGCATTATAGGAATTGTTGGAAAAATCGGTGGACACTAAAATCTGTAACATGGCTTTGTTTTTTACTTATGGGTTGATGGGAAGTACTAAAAAAGGAACCTTGCTGTGAAAACCTATATTTTTGATTATCGGTTCTACAAACAGGCGTTCCAAGAACGTATGTTTGTTTTTTACCATAGCGAGCATTTCCACCGGGGTTTCTTGTTGAAACCCATTAATGGCCGCTATCAATTCTTGGTCCGGTAAATCGTAAAACTTATGGTTATGTTCCAGTAATTTACCTTGCAGATAGGTTTTATGGTCTGTCTGATCAATATTAAGCCCTTCTGGAGCAGTTACGTGCATTATGTGCAGTTTGGAGTGCCATAGTCTTGAAAATTTGAGCAGAAAATCCAGATTGACTTTTTTATAATCCACTTCATAGTCGGTGGGGAACAGAATATTACGTGGGGTTTCATATTCAAAACTAGAAGGAACGGCCAAAATTGGAATGTCCGATTTTTGGATTACATGTACCGTGTTCGATCCAAAAAGAATTTCCTTGGCGCCAGTTGCCCCTTGTGTCCCCATCACAATAAAATCTATACTTTCTTTTTGGGAAATAGATGTAATCTCGTCCGTCAACGAATTAAAGGCCGTATGGGTAACAAAAGTATGTTTTGATACATTGAACTGGGCCTGGATTCTCTCTCTGGTGTTTTCCAAGGCTTCCTCTGCCCTATATCTTTCATCATCGGGCAGGCCCAATTGCCCAGGACTACCCAGTGTATAGTCAACCCTATAAATGGCCGGGGTATAAGTATGTACCAAATAAAATGTACAGGTGGAATTCTCCAATAATTTCACCGCGTGTGAAATGGCATGGAATGCATTTTCGGAAAAATCGGTGGGCAATACTACTTTGATCATAATTCCATTATTTAAAAACCTACTGCTGTTAACAAAGCTAATTATGGTGTTGGTCAAATACTATGATTTACATCACATACCCACACCATTTTAAAGCTATAAAATAGGTTCTTAACTCCCCAAGGAATTCAAGAACAGTTAAAAACAGTGCTTATTCGTGGATCACGAAGAATGGAACTTTTGTATGGAAACTTATTTGCTCCACAATGGAATCAAAGAGGATTTGCTGGATAAAGTTTAGATTTTTGGCCACCATCACGATCATATCGATCTCACGGCTCTCCATAAAACACTGTATGGCCGGCTTAACCTTTTGGTTTGTAATGGTATGCATACTGTACGCTTCAGGTAATGTATCCTCTAGAAAATCCAAAAGGTGCTCCTTATTCTTCTCTTGCTCTTTATTTAGACTGTCCCCTTCCTTTAACGCATTCATGACCCGAAGCTTGGATTTTCCCAATTCCACCATTTCTTCCATTGGGTGTAAAATACGTAGGGAATAAAAAATATTAAAATCTGTGGGAAAAGCTATTTCCCTGGGTTTGGACAGTTTAACTTGGGCAGGAACAACAAGGGTGTTGCATTGTACTTTGGTAATAACATCACCAGCATTGCTTCCCAGTATTTTCTCTTTAATTCCCGAAGCTCCCCTGGTTCCCATTACAATCAGGTCAATGTTTTGTTCCGCTATATATTTTTTTATGGTAGAAGTAAAAAAACCGTACTCATGCAATGCAAAAAAAAAGTGGTTTGCCTCAGTGCTATGCTTCCTGCATTCCTTAACCAGGTCCAATAATTTTTTCTTTGTGTTTTCTGTGGGTGCCCCTTCAGATTCTTGAAAGGACTCTGCATCTATTTTTGTATCCAACAGCGTACCGACATAAAGCAAATAAAAATTGCACTCCATGGAACTGAACAGCACTTGGGCATACTTTAATGCCTGAATGGAGTTCTCGGAAAAATCTGTCGGAACAAGAACATTTTTCATGTGTCATAAATTATGGGCACAAGTTTATCATTCGTAGAAAAAAAAGGAATGATAAATATCACTTAAGCCATTTATGACGCATATTTTTCAATTCACGTTCTGCAATGCTTCTTTATCCAGCACCATAATGTTTCTGTTTTCTATGGTGATAAGGCCTTCGTGTTTAAAATCCGATAAAGTTCTGATGAGACTTTCCGTTGCAATACCCGCCACCCCGGCCAAGTCGCTTCGGGATATTTTTAAAGGTTCCTGTTTATCCTTGTTAATGGCCCTGCTAAACATTAAAAGGGTCTGGGCCGTTTTTTTTCTTACGGAGCTATAGGCCATTTGCAACAACTGGTTTTTAATGTTTGCCAAATCCTCGGTTATGACATCCATAAGCTCTAGGGAAACACTTTTGTTGTCTTCCAAAATACCTTTTACTTTTTCTTTGGATATTCCGGCCAATTCCACTTCTTCCATTGCCGATGCGTACTCCTGATATGGCAAGTGGTCCGTTAAAGAGGTGAATCCCAAAAAATCGTCTTCGGAGTACACCGATGTAATCAGTTCCTTTCCCTCTTCGTCCAATCCACAACTTTTTACGACCCCTTTTAAGATCAGGTACACCATGTTGGAGTGATCCCCTTTTGCATAAATGGTTTCATCTTTTTTAAAGGAAAAAATTTGACCATGGTCATCAAAAAAGTTCTTCAGTTCGTTCAACGATCTAATTTCCTGTTCCTGTGATGTTGTTTTGGGGTATTCCGCCAGGGCGGCCCCCATTTCTTTTGCCTTTTCCAACCTGCATTGAATGGCCGACAAAAGTTCCTCCTCTTCAAAAGGTTTGGTCAAGTAATCATCAGCGCCAAGGTTCATGCCCCTTCTAACATCCTGCTTCTCGGTTTTAGCGGAAACAAAGATGAAGGGAATGTAACGGGTAGTCTCAATTGATGAAAGTTGTTCCAAAACTTCATAACCGTCCATCTCTGGCATCATAATATCACATAAAACCAAATCCGGTTGTTCTTTAACAGCCTTATCCACTGCTATTTTTCCATTTGATGCCGAACACACATTAAAACCGGACAATTCCAACAGTTCAGCTACATTTTCCCGTAGCGAGGTGTCATCCTCAACCAGTAATATTTTTTTCATTTTCCTTGTTATTTATGGGTATGTACAGTGTAAACGTTGAACCTTTGCCCAATTCGCTTTTAAAAGTCACATTGGCGTTGAGGTTATGCAGGTGCTGCCTTACTATATTGAGGCCAATGCCGGTCCCTTGTACGGTGAGCACATTGCTGGCCCTATAGTATCTATCAAAGATAAAGGGTTGGTCTTCCAAAGGTATTCCCAAACCTTGATCAATAATATCAATGTAAAGGTGTCCATTTTCTTTGGTTACCACAAGCTCAATGGTCGAATCTTCCGGTGAATATTTTATGGCATTGTGCACAAGGTTGGAAAGGGCCAATCCCAAGATTTTTTCGTCAAATTCCACTTCAATCCCATCAATGTTCTCGGGATATTGAATTCGCTGCCCTTCCTTTAGGAGCATGTTGGAATCGTAGACCACTTCATTGATCAATTTACTCAAAGGGAAAGGGGACATGGAATAGTTGACCTTTCCAAGGTCCAAACGCTCTATGGACAAAAAGTCCGTAAGGATATTGTCCAAATACTTTACTTTGGATTTGATGGTACCGATGTGCTTGTCCCTTTTGTCCTGCTGTTCGGATTCGATATATTTGGACAAGAGCGAGGTAGAAGTAAGAATACTGCTCAGCGGAGTTTTAAACTCATGCGAGACCAAGGAAAGAAACTTCGTTTTCAGTTCATTCAGTTTTTTCTCTGCTTGGAGTGCCTGCTTTAACTGTTGTGTTCGCTCTTCTACCTTGTTTTCCAGTTGTTGGGTATAGTTTTTTCTTTCCGTAATGTCCAGCACAATGGCTACGCATACCTCTTGCTTGCCCAATAATGATAATTGTAGGTGTACCTCAACTGGATAAGTGGAACCATCTTTTCGTTTGTGGATCGTTTCAAAAATTACTTTTTCTTTTCTTTTGGATAGCAAGGGGGACACCAGCCTACGAAATACATCTTCTGTAAGTGCTGGTTTAATGTCCATTACCGACATTTGGCCCAGCTCTTCCATACTATACCCCAAATTGTGTTGAGCGCCTCGGTTTACGTTGATAAAAACAAACGATTCAGCATCAAAAACATAAATTTCGTTAAGGGATTCATCAAAAATTCGGAACCAATGGTCCATTGCCTCTTTGGCCTTCTTTTGCTCGGTAATATCCATGATCAGGGCCAACACATATTTGCGTTGGCGCAATTGGAACGGGTTTAGGCTTATCTCCAAAGGAAATTCACTGCCATCCTTGCGCTTGCCCACCAAATCCTTGCCCTTTCCCATCTGCCTGGCCTTGCCCTCACTCATAAAGTTATTGGCCAATCCCGTATGGTGATTCCTTACTTTATCGGGAAGCAATAATTGCATTGGTTTACCGACAAGTTCACCCTCGGGATAACCGAACATTTTATCGGTGGTAGTGTTGCTGGCAGTAATCATTTGTTGTTCATCAACAACAAGGATGCCTTCCGAGATTACCTCCGATAACATCCTTAGCACGTTACTTTTTTCAAATACTTCCAAAACGAAAAATGAATTTACTGATTTTGGTCATGGGGGGAAAGCTTTTACAAGACTATATTTAAACTTTTACAACTAAATTTAAGAAAATGTTGGAATCTAAGAAAAAGCTCGGAAACGAACTTTATCAAAGTTTGGGAAAATTGTTCTATGCCATGGCCATGGCAGATCACAGCATTCATGTACAGGAAATGGAAAAGCTCAACGAAGTGGTTCGCGATTATTGGCTAGAGGTCGATGATATTGAAGATGAATATGGTACGGATGCCTCTTTTCAAATTGTGTCCGTTTTTGATTGGCTACTGGAATATGAAAAGGACGGCGAAGAAATTTATGAGGAATTCGAAGCTTTCTATACCGACAATAAGATGCTGTTTACCCCCCAGATCAAAAATCTGGCCATGTCCACATCGAGGGCCATTACCGCTTCTTTTTCGGGGAGCAATAAGGCGGAACTCATTTTATTGGGGCGTTTGCAATTGCTCTTCAACAATTGATCATAGTTTAATGGTCATTACAGGTAATTTGGCATGGTTGGATACATTTTCCGCTAAACTTCCCACTACAAAATGGGCCAAACCTTTTCTTCCATGGGTTGGAATGACCAATAGATCGGCACCCTTCTCATTACAATATTTAAAGATTCCCCGTTCTAAACTTGGGTGGCTGTAAAAATTGATTTGAACATCATTGCCCAACTCTTTTTTGAAGGCTTCCATTCTTTTCTCCACGATATCGTACCCTATAAAGTTTGCCCCGGTGGTATTGATATATACGACTTCCAAACTGGCCTTGTATAATTTGGCAAATGCATCTGCTTTCTTGTAAACCGAAATGTTTTCCTTGGCTAAATCACTGGCCATTACTATTCTTTTTATTGTAAAATCTTCGTGCTGATCTTTGATTACAATTACGGGGACATCCGCGGTGCGAACCACCTTTTCTGTATTGGAGCCAACGAACAGTTCACTAAAACCACTTGTTCCGTGCGAGCCCATTACGATCAAATCACAATTTTTCTCCCCAGCTACAATGCCTACCTCCTCAAAATCTTTATAATTTTGGATAATTGCTTCTAAAGAAATCTCTTTCATATACTCTTTTTCCGTATACTGCTTGATTTTTTCTTTGGCCTGATTTAGATAATATTTGGCCTCGGCTTCCTCCGCTATTTCAGAATTGGCCAAAACAGAATCCGATACACCGATCATATGGAGCAACACAATGCCAGCTCCATGCTGTTTTGCAATTTTTGAAGCTACTTCTAGGGCGTATTCGGAATGTTTGGAAAAATCGACAGGTACCAATATTTTTTTCATGACTTTCGATGTTAAGGCAAAATGGTTCTCTTTTAAAAAAAGAGGGATGAACCATCTCCATTTGTTACATTTTCCCTTAAAGGTAAGATGGAGATGTAACAACTCCTATGATCTTGGTCACATCTAAAATTGATAGAGTGTTTACTTGAATGTGTCCAGCTTCTTTTTAAGCGAGGCCACTTCTTCTTGTAAACTTTCCACTTGCCCTAAAAGATGATGGATAGCTTGAATTCCTTCGGGGTTTATATCCAACTCCTTATGCAGGCGCACCATTTTTTCCAGAAGCGGTAAATCCTCAACATGAAGCTTTCCCTCATCTTCTTCGTATGCTATTTGTAAAATCTCGTATTCGTACATGGAGTAAACAAAAGATTCCCCAACCCCATGGCATTCACAAAAAGTTTTAATGGATATGTAATTCTCTTGTTTCATGTTTTTTTATTCTAGGTTGGTTTTCTCCAAAGATTCAAAAAGCGATTGCTGTTCTTGGGTCAAGTTCTTGGGTATTTTTACCGTATAGGTGAGGTACAAATCCCCAAACTGGCCTTCCTTCTTGTATTTTGGAAAGCCTTTACCTTTAAGTTTCACCTTGGTGCCGTTATCCGTGCCAGGGGCCACTTTTAATTTTACTTTCCCGGTCAAGGTCTCCACCTGTATTTCTCCCCCAAGTACGGCCTTTACCAAAGGTATCTGTACTGTTTTGTACAAATTTGCCCCATCGCGTTTAAATGCGGTATTGTTGGTAATGGAAAACGTAATGTACAGGTCGCCAGCAGGGCCACCTTCGATCCCTGGCCCACCGTGCCCTTTTATTTTGATGGTCTGTCCATCTTCAATACCAGCGGGAATGGTCAAGCGGATATTTTTCCCATTTACGGTGATTGTCTGTTTTTGGGTAGTGTATACATCCATCAAGGACAATTGGAGTTGGGCGTTGTAATCCTGCCCCCTAAAACGAACCCTTTGCCTTCCTGAGCCAAATCCAGATGCTCCCCCTCCGAACATGGATTCAAAAAAGTCCGAAAAATCTTGAGCAGACCCTCCAGAGCGACTGTAGGTATAGCCTGAATAATCCCCACCTCGACTTTGTTGAGCTCTTGACCGTTTCGCTTTCTCAAACTCTTCTGCATGCTGCCAATCTTTTCCGTACTCGTCGTATTTTTTCCTTTTCTCGGGGTCCGAGAGTACTTCGTTGGCCTCATTAACGCGCTTAAAGTTTTTCTCCGCCTCCTCGTCGTTGGGATTTAGATCGGGATGGTATTTTCTTGCGAGCTTACGGTATGCTTTTTTAATTTCGTCGGTAGGTGCTTTTTTATCTACCCCCAATACTTTGTAATAATCAATAAAATCCATAGGCGATACAGAAATCTGAATTCGTAATACCTCACATCACTCTTTCAAATTTCGTCAAAAATCTTCTTTTTTTACAATGACCTTTATCAGTATCCAAACTGACACTTTTAGCCAACGTTTTTCATTTTTATATCTTGCCAACAACATTTACCTTTAAGAAGACGCAATTTCCAAATAATGATCGTCCATCAGTTTGACCAGACCAATTCCATCATGAATACTTTTATTTCAGAAATCAGGGATGTAGAAATCCAGAAAGATCCCATGCGTTTTCGACGCAATATTGAACGTATCGGTGAGATTCTGGCCTACGAACTCAGCAAAACCTTGGATTATGGGGAAAGCGAAGTGAAAACTCCCTTGGGCGTTAAAAAATCGTTTTTATGTTCGGACAACTTAGTGCTCTGTTCGGTACTGCGGGCCGGCCTCCCATTGCACCATGGTATTTTAAGTTATTTTGATGGAGCCGAAAATGCCTTTATTTCGGCATATCGCCATCATCCAAACAACGATGATGATTTTGAAGTCATCGTGAAATATTTGGCCGCGCCATCATTGGATGGTAAAATTTTGGTGTTGACCGACCCCATGCTGGCCACAGGTAAAACTTTGGAAAATGTGCTCGGCGCCCTTAAAAGTTATGGAACCCCCAAGCAAATTCACATTATATCGGTAATCGGCTCCAAATCTGGTGTAGCAAAGGTTGAAAAGGTTTTTCCAAAGGACACACAACTTTGGATCGCTGCCGTTGATGAAGGCCTTACCAGCAAAGGTTATATTGTACCCGGACTTGGTGATGCAGGCGATTTAAGTTACGGAGTAAAATTATGATGCATTACAAAATCACCTCAACAACCTCGTGCATTTTGGGAATATGACAATTCCAACCTAATTTTTGTTGGATTTTTTCCTTGTATGCCTCCATGGCAGATTTTTCCCCATGTACCAAAAACACTTTTTCAGGAACATTTTTTATAGATCCCATCCACATCAACAGTTCCGATTGGTCCGCATGTGCCGATAGGCTTTCCAGATGATGGACTTTGGCTTTAATGGGGACATATTTTCCGTAAATTTTAAGTTCCGTTGCTCCTTCGAGCAACTTTCTTCCCCTTGTTTCCTCAGCTTGAAACCCAACAAGTAAAATGGAAGTGGAATCCAGGTCCGCCAATTGCTTTATGTACGTGAGAACCCTACCTCCCGTAACCATTCCGCTACCTGCAATCACAATTTTTGGTCTGGGATCATCAATAGTCTCCCAAGTTTCGGCGTAGGAGCTCACTATATTGATATGGTTGTACATATTTCTGTATTCCGCCGATGTTAGCTTGTGCCAGTTGGGAAAACTCTTGAATACTTCCAATACATTGTTCCCCATGGGGCTATCCACAAAAATGGGAATATTGGGTATCTTGTTCTTCTTGTAAAGCTTCCACAATTGGTACATTAGGGATTGTAAACGTTCCACCGCAAAGGAAGGAATGATCAAAATACCTTTTTTATGTAAAGTCTCTTTTACGAGTTCCGTTAAGATCTGCTCTACATTTTCTTTAGGATGATCCCTATCGCCATAGGTGCTTTCCACAAACAAATAGTCTGCCCGCTCCGGTTGTTTTGGCGGGTTGAGCAATTCATCGTTTTGCCTGCCGACATCACCTGAAAACACAAATCGTTTTCCATAGAGATCCATATCTAAATAGGTAGAACCAATAATGTGCCCATTGTACAAAAATGTTACGGAACAATGGTCCGAAAGGGAGATCTCCTCTCCCTCCTCGACTTGTTCAAAAAACTTCAAGGTAAAAGCAACATCCTGTTTTGTATACAATGGCAGGGCAGGATCATGCTTGCTGTATTTTTCTTCATTGGCCCTCTCCGCTTCTTCCTCCTGTATTTTGGCACTATCCTCCAATATGATGCGGGCAATTTCCAAGGTGGGGCCAGTTCCGAGTATCTTTCCCCTGAATCCTTGTCGGACCAGAAGCGGTAAATATCCGCAATGGTCCAAATGTCCGTGGGTAAGCAGCACATAATCCATTTGCGAAGCATCTACAGGCAGCGACTCCCAATTTTGTTTTCGTAATTCTTTTACACCCTGAAACAGACCACAATCCACCAAAATTTTGATTTCTTCGGAGTGCAGGTAAAATTTTGAACCTGTCACCGTTTCCGAAGCACCTAAAAAATAAATTTGAAGTTTTTTCATCCGTTTACGAATTACAAAGTGATTTCATTTCTTTCAGAATCCGTTGTTTTCTGCCATTGGAAACCCCCAAATGGTCGAGCAAAAAGCTATTCTTTATCAATTGCCTGCACAGTACAATGTCACGCTCCAACAAAAATTGCTTTTCCCTATTGGACAATAATGTTGAAACCGTGATGGGGTATAATCGCAATCTGTCTATTCTTTCCTTAAGGCCATTTCCATGCGGATAATCCCAGCTTAAAAGATAGAGCCCGACACATTTCCCATATTCGAGGGCATCTTGCGTAAAACGGGTATTGGTGGCCAACCAACCTTTGGTTTCCTTAAAGTCCTTATTGTTTTGGGACTCCAAAGGCAACTTAACATCTTGGTACCTGGAATGTATATACAAGGGAATCTTTACATTGCATTTTAGTCCATCCTCACTGTGAAACTTGCACTCGATAATGTTCAAGGTTTCGTTTTTTATGGCCAAAACATCAATTTCGTGAGACACACAACTGCCTTGCAGCACTTCTCCTACTTTGGTTTGATAACCGGAATAATGTAAAATACCGCCCACAAATTTCTCAAAAGGGAAGCCAGTTGGGCCAAGTTCGTAAATGGCTTTTTTCAGTTTGTATTTTGATGCATAGACCGATTCCTTTTTCTTTAAAAGAGCAAAGGCCCGGTTGTAAATTTCGCGAGTGGTGATACCTTGGTAAAGTTCATCTTGCACACGCTGTACAATGTCCTCTACCAATGCTTCCGAAGCTCCACTGAATTGAAGGGAATTCTTGAGTTTTTCCATGGAAAAATCCACTTTTTCCCCTGTGGACTTTGTAATATGAAACTGCTTTGTTGCCATACCTCTAAAATACGCAACCTTTTAGTTACCGTCCTCAAATTTGATCAAAATCGGATGTGGTTGGAATGCTTATATGAAATCGGTATTATGAAATGGCGCTTTCAGAGACATCGACTTCCTTAACTGTCTTCCCTTTTTGAATGGACAGCCGAACATCTTCCAAAACCAAATAAAGACAGGGTACGATCACCAAGATGATCGCCGTGGCGAACACAATACCAAATCCTAAGGAAATGGCCATCGGAATCAAATAAAAGGCTTGGCTGGATGTTTCCAAAATAATGGGGGCCAGCCCACCAAAGGTGGTCATGGTCGTTAAAATAATGGGACGGAACCTTCGTAACCCTGCTTCGTGAATGGATTTGTAGATAGGGTGTCCTTCTTTTCGGCGTTTATTGGCATAGTCAATCATGATCAAAGAATCATTGACCACCACGCCGGACAATGCTATAACTCCCATAAGACTCACCAAGGAAAGATCGTAGCCCAACAAAATATGGCCGATAACGGCTCCAACGATTCCAAAAGGAATGGCCGTCATCACGATCAAGGGTTGCACATAGCTGCCAAAAGCTATGGCCAACAAGGCATAGATCAACAACATGGCAATGGCAAAACCGGAACGCAGCGTACTTGTACTTTCCCGCATATCGGCCTGACTTCCTTCAAAAGTCCATGTTATTCCGGGAAAATCCGCCCTAAGCTGGGGCAAGGTTTCTTCCTGTACTTTAGCGATGACCCTATTTACGGTATTTGCGGGTTCCACGTCCATTCCAACGTTGACCACTCTACGGCCATCCCTACGGTTGATACTGGTAAACGCTTCACGTTGTTTTACCTCAACAACATCCATTAAGGGTACTTCTACCCCATCCTGCGTTCTAATGAGAAAGTTTTCCAGATTTCTGATATCCTTTCGTTCTTCCATGGGCAGTTTTACCCGTACTTCTACCTCATCCATGCCTCTGAGTTGACGCATCGCCAGAGCCCCAAAGAAGCCATTTCTTACCTGTCTCCCTATATCATTGGATGTTAACCCAAGGTTTCTGCCCTGTGGCAACAGATTAAAATCATATTGCATCTTCCCGTTGTTGTAGTTGTCGGTAACGTCTCGGGTATTGGAAAAAGCTTCCATACGCTCCACAAAAGCAGCACTGGCTTTTTCCAGCACCTCAATATCGGTATGGCTCAAATCAATGCTTATGGCTTGCCGTGCCCCTCCCGGTCCACGTTCTGCCTCAAAAGTAATTTGGTCCACGCCCTCGATATCTCCAATATTGTCTCGCCAAAGTGCAATTACCTCTGCTGCGGTAATATCCCTTTGGTCGGGTGGCAGCATCACGATTTCCACATCAATAAAGTTCTGTCCCCTTACATTGGTCTTGATGCCTTCGGCAACTTCGTACAGGTTATGTTCTTCGAACATTCTTTGGGTGGCATCAGAAATATCGTGGGCGACCTTTGCTGCTTGGTCGGGCGTGGTACCTACGGGCAACCGCACCCCCGCCTCAATTTCATCTGCCGCTACTTCGGGCATCATGATCATTCCCATGTGGCCGCTATACCCGTATCCGCCCACAATCAACAAAAGGGCTATGGCACTGCACAATGTAATGTAACGGTGTTTCAGGCACTTATCCAGCAATGGACGATAGCGCCTATCCACAAATTCATTGAATGCATTGGCGAAAGAACTTTGCCACCCCTCCAATTTATGCACCCATTTGTTCTTGCTTGGATTTTTCTTTAAATGCGCCAAGTGTGATGGCAAGATGAACAAAGCTTCCAACAATGATACGGCTAATATTACGATGACCACCGCGGGCAATGGTTGCCAGAATTTACCTGTTTCGCCCGGCATAAACAGTAAGGGTACAAAGGCAATAATGGTGGTGGTAATGCTAAAAATAACAGGTTTGGATACATCTTTGGTTCCTGCAATTGCCGCTTTTAGGGGGCTCAATCCTTTTTTGCGGTATTCGTATACATTTTCCCCTACCACAATGGCATCGTCCACCACGATACCTAGTACGACCAGGAATCCGAACATGGAAATCATATTGACGCTTATTCCGATAAGGGGCAAGAAAATTATCCCTCCAACAAAGGATACGGTCATACCCATCATCACCCAAAATGCCAGTCGGTATTCCAAAAACAACGTAAGGATCAACAATACAATTATAATGGCCAGAATACCATTCTCTGTCAATAGGGACAATCGCTCCCTATAATCGGATGCTCTATTGCTATCAACACGGTGATTAACACCTGGAGGCAACTTAAAGTCCTCTAAAATACCGAGCACAGCATCTTCAATTTCCAAAGGGGATTGGTCTCCAACCCTAAAAATTTGAAGTCCTACATAATTTTGTTGATTGAATTGACCGTGAAACCCGGTTTCTTCAAAACCATCGGTAATGGTAGCAATGTCGCTGAGACTTACCTTTGCCCCGGAAGGTGACGTTACAACAGTGATGTTTCCGTATTCCTCCGCCCACTGTTTACGCTCTTTCATCCGAAGTAAAATTTCCCCGCTCTGGGTCTGTACCGCACCTGCAGGCACATCGTTACTGCTTTGCTGAATAATGTTGGCTACCTGCCCGAGGGTAAGGTTGTATTTTTGAAGGTTGTTCCTTGTAATTTCGATTCGGGTCTCGTAATCGGGGACATTGTTGAGTTCTACCTGTGTAATTTCGGGATTGCTCAACAAAATGGTTCGTAATCGCTCCGCAAGTATCCGCAGGGTCCAGATATCGGTTTCTCCGTATAGACCGATTTGCAGTACATCCCGCTGTCGTGACCTTAAGCTTACTTCGGGTCGTTCTATATCGGCTGGAAATGTTCGGATACGGTTGATGGCCTGATCAATGTCTTGAAAGGCTTTCATACGCTCAAAACCGGCAACGAGTTCAATGCTGATTTCCCCAGAACCCTCATTGGCCTGCGAAACGATTTCCTTGATGCCCTGAACACCGCGCACGGCTTCCTCCACAGGCTGGAGCACGCCTTGTTCCACTTCGGCAGGCGATGCTCCGGGATAGGCTACGGATACATCCACAAAGTCAAGCTGGAATTCGGGAAAAACTTCTTTTTGGATGGTGTACATGGTAAATATCCCACCGCCCAATAATATCAGCATCAATAAATTGGCGGCAATGGAATTTCTTGCCATAAAGCCTATGGCCCCTTCTTTTCTCACTTTTTTGTCCGAATCCTTTTCTTCCATCATAGCAACTTTTAGTCGTTTTCCTCTTGCGAAGTCTCCTTGCCTCCTGTACGCAATTCTATCCCGTTAGTAACCGTACTCAAGTTTGTGACAACCACTTTTTCTCCTTGTTCCAAGCCTGACCTTATATAAGCGTATTCATTATCGGTGAGGATGATGTCCAATTCCCGTATTTCCAAAAGCCCATCTTTCATAACCCATGCGGTTTGATTGCTTCTGACCAAATCCCTATCGATGCGCACAACATTGGGAATGGAATCTGCCTCGATATTCACTTCCACAAAAGTTCCTATCATCAATTTGGGGGAGCCTTTCAACTCTTTTGATGTTGCCAATGGGTCTTCTACCCTGACCAAAACCCTAGCCAGTCGGGTCTGAGCGTCCAATGCACCAATTTGTCTATCCAAATAACCTTCACGGTGAGCGCCTTTTGTCCATGCCGATGGGTTTTTAATATGGACCAAAGACCCTCTTTCTGAGTTCGATTCGGGAAACTTTAACCATTGCAGTCGGGAAATTGGTACAGTTGCTGTTACCCAATAACTATCAGTCCCAACAATTCTACCCAAATCGTCTCCTTGCGCTACTTGGCTCCCCACAGTAACATTCTGACTCAAAATATGGGCATCGAAAGGTGCACGGATGGTGGTGCGGTCCAAATTTAATTGTGCTTGGTTTACGGATGCTCGTGCAGCTTCAATGGTAGCCTTGACTGCATTTAATTGGGGCTTACGGAGAACCAACTGTGTTTCGTTATCGGAAAGTGGGTTATCCCCGAACAAGGAATCGTTGTTTATGAGTTGAAGGTCTTGTTCAGCAATCTGCTGACGTCCCATTTCGGTGGCCAAAGTTGTTTCGGATTGCAAAAGTTCGCTTTTTCGGAGCTCCAATGTGTTTTGATAGTCTGAGGGGTCTATCTGCAGCAGCACTTCTCCCTTTTTTACAAAACCACCGGGAGTGAATGCTGGATCTCGACGAATGATCTGCCCCGAAACCAAAGGACTGAGAATTACATCCTCCACGGGTTGCACGGTACCTGTTGCCACAATGGTCGGGGCAAAAGTACCTTTCTCCACCGAGACCACATCTACCAAAATAGCGGTTTCAATGGTGGCTCCTTCCTGCTGTGCTTCTGGTTCTGTGGAAAATATGAGTGTTGTTACCAAAATTCCTCCCAAGAGAATGGCCAAACAAATCAAAATTAATTTTTTATTGCTCATAGAATTCGTCCCATTTATTTTTTTGTTCATCTAAATTTCTTCCCGTATCAAATCCTCCTGCCAATGCCCGATACAAGGCTATCCTTATTTGCACGTGCTGCAATTGGGCAGCAACATAATCTCTTCGCAACTGTTGTTCTTGGTCCAGACCCAATAGCACATCCAGGTATGGACTAAAGCCATTTAAAAACTCAACCCGTAATTGCTTGTTGCTTTTTTCGGCCAATTCCAGTTGCCTAGCAATATTATCCAATCGTTCTGCTTGTTTCATATCTTGGGTCAAGGCATCTTCAACTTCTCTAAAAGCGACCAAAGTAGCCTGCCCATACTCGTATAATCGTTGCTTTTTAATCGCTGTGGCCCTATCAACCTCGGCCTTTAATTGTCCTCCATAAAAAAGCGGTGCCAAAATATTGCCTGCTAAAGAATACGCCCAATTATCAAAAAGGTTATCAAAATTATTGGAACGAAGCTGTCCGCGACCGCTCAAAGTAATTCGTGGATATTTACTTTGGACCGCTGAGGCCATATCCCTATCTGCGGCCAACAAAGTTGCAAAGGATTGTTTTAAATCAGGCCTTCTGCGAACCAATTCCAAGGGCAGGCCCGTTTTTGGCAATTCAGGAACAGTGGGCATTGTAGCCCCATCCAAGACAATTCCTTCTTGAGGTTGTTTACCCAAAAGTACGGCCAATTGGTTTTTTAAAAGCTGAATGTTGGTTTCAAAAATTATCTTCTGTTCCTTGGTACTTTCCAGTAACTGGGCTTGCCGTAAAATATCTACCGCTCGTAGTTGACCTCCCACAAAACGAGAACGTATGAGTTTAATGATGGCTTCGTTGGTTTTGATCTGGTCTTCGGTTATCTGCAATTGTCTTTTAGCGGCCTGTAATTGATACCAAGTTGTGGCAATTTCGGCAGAGAGTGACAAGGAAAGGGTCTGGTAGTCGAAATAACTGGCTTCTGACCTAAATTTTTCTGCGTTTACGGCAGTACCGATACGACCCCATAAATCGAGTTCGTAACTGGACAAAAATCCCAACTGAGTATTCTCGCCACCAACGAAATCCGGTTCTGGAAGGGTTCTTGCCGTCTGGGCCGAGGCTTCAATGGCCGGCCATTTATTGGAGGCTTGTGACCTGACCGTGGCCCTGGTCGACAAAAATTGTTGCCAAGTGGCAGCCAAGTTTAAATTGGACTGCATTGCGCTATCTATCAATATGTTCAATTTTTCGTCATTAAAGACTTCCCACCACTTATCAGTGACCAAGGAATCTCCACTAGCTGTAAACTCTTGAAAATCATCAATTGGAGGTGATAGGTTTGCATATTTGGGAGAGCAATTGAAATAGAGCAATCCAAAAAAAGAAAAAAGGAACAAAACTGTGAAGCTTTGTCTGTTTTTGATGTATAAATAATACCCCTCTGTTTTGTTTTTTCCCATTGTCTTGATTTGATAAACTAAGTTTAACAAAAAACTCCACCACTTTAATTAAGTGAATTTCAAGATCGTTTGAAAAAAAAAACGTTCAAACAACCGTACAGACCCCGTCAACAACAAAAATTGCCCCAAAAAGCAGGTTTTGAACGGATTTAAGGGTTCCGCCCATAGGAAAAATTCCCCAATTTGTTTAAGGTTGGGATTTTTAGCAGCTTTCTTTTCAACTCCAACTCTCTCAATGGTTGTTGCTGTAATCATTATCCCACAAGGTTGGTATATGGATAATGGTTAAGATAACCATATGGGTTCACTACTCCTTTTCCTTCTTTAAAACGGAAAGCGGAGAGTTCCTTACAATACTTATACTATTTCCCACACCCAAGGCAAAAACCAATAAGGTAATGGCGGGAAGTATCACAAAGAACGGCACCCATGAAAGAGTAAAAGTGGTTTCAAACAACATATAGGCCAACAAGGTACTTCCCACCACAGCGAGCAACACCCCCATAAAAGCTCCTAAAAATCCGAGGACGGCGTACTCAATGGCAATCATTTTTAAAATTTGGGAGCTTTGGGCCCCCAAAGTCCGGAGCAAGGCTCCTTGTTTTACACGTTGGTGCTTGCTGCTGTAAATGGCTCCCATAAGCACTGCAACCCCAACAAATATGCTAAAGAAGGCCATAAAGTTGATGACCCATCCGATTTTCCCCAAAATATCTTCCAACAGACTTAGGATTCGTTTTAAATCCAAAATGGAAACATTGGGAAAATCACGTACCAATTGTTGCTGGAGTTGGGCAGAGCCTTTATCTTCGGCGGTCCTAGTAGTCATTACTCCAAACTGTGGGGCATTTTCGAGTACTCCCGATGGAAAAACTATGGAGAAGTTAGGTTGTAACCTGCTCCAATCTACTTCTCGTATGCTCTGCACCACCGTGTTCATAATCCTGCCCTGTACATTAAATGTAACGGCATCCCCAATAGCTACTTTGGCCCTATCGGCAAAATCACTGCTCACAGAGATGGGAACATCGGAATCGGCATCTACGCTGCTTACCCAGTCCCCTTCCAAAATACGTTCGGAATTGATCAAGCTGTCCCGATAGGTCACCCTAAATTCATGGTTCAAAATCCATCTGCTCACTTGCGATGTGGTATCTTTCCTGATAGCTTCCACATGTCTTCCATTAAGGGTTTCCACCCGCATGGTCACGATCGGAATTTTATCGATCACGGGATACCCCAAAGCTTTGATACTATTGGAAATATCATCAACTTGTTGGTTCTGAATGTCCATCAAAATCATGTTGGCACTGTTGGCGCTATCTTCAATGGCCGCCTTTTCCAAGAGCATATCCTTTGTAAAGTACAGGGTGCTTATCAAAAAAGTTCCGATGCCAATGGCCAATACCAATACCAAGGTTTGATTTTGAGGTCTGAATAAATTCTTCAAACTCTGGCGGGCAATAAAACTCCACGAATACGGGAAAAATTTTTTCAACATGGCCATAAAGAATCGGGCTACTGCCGTCAAAACCAAAAAGACGACCAAAAGCCCTCCAACAAAAAACAAGGAGCGCATGAAGTCGCCAAGCAACCAAAACGAAAAACTGAATATAAACAACACAATGCCCAAACCAACTGCCATGGTGGCCCGCTTTGATCGGGATTTGGTTTCCTGAACCACGCGCAAGGCCTGCAAAGGCGAAACATACAAGGTTTTCATTAAAGGATAAAGGGCAAAGAGCACGGACATCGCCAATCCCAACGAAAGTCCCAGCAATACACTTTGAAGGGATAGGGCAATATCAACATCCACGGGCAATAAATCACCCAAAAGAATGGGAAACAATTGTTGGAGCGAATAACCAATGGCTGTTCCCAGCAATCCACCCAAGATTCCCATACAGGCTATTTGAATAAAGAAGATAAGGTAACTCTGCCGTTTTGAAGCCCCCAAACATTTGAGCACGGCAATGGATTTTATCTTCATTTGAACATAAATTCCCATGCCACTGGCAATACCTACACACCCCAAAAGCAATGCTATAAAACCGACCAGATTGAGAAATTTTCCAAAATTTTCGTAACGGCGTCCCAAGCGTCGAGCTTCGGATAGGTGGGTGTCCAAATCGGCTTCTTCGGCATCCAGTATGGGTTCCACTTTTTCGCCCAAGACGGCCATATCTTGGCCTTCATCGGCCGTGAAATAATATTTGTACTCAACCCGACTACCTGTTTGTACCAGACCTGTTGATTCAATAAATTGAAAAGGAATCAAAACAGGTGGTGCAATCGCCCCAAAAACCGAAGTACTGCCAGGAACTGTTTCCAATTCCCCTGCTATGGGAAGGGTAACTGCCCCCAACTTTATACTGTCGCCAACCTTTAGGTTGAGCTGAAGCATGGTAGTGGCATCCACCAATGCTCCACCATTTCTAAAATCGTTTACCGCTGAAACGGGCGTGGTTTCCAATTCTCCATAAAATGGAAAACCGCCTTCCACTCCCCTAACCTCCATGAGCTTGGTACCATTATTTCCAGGAAAGGCTGCCATGGACAGAAAATTGATCTCGCGTGCATCGGCCCCTCCCAAGGAATCCATAATCCCCATTACTTTATCGTTGACGGGCTTATCACTTTCTATAAGGTAATCCGCACCCAAAAGTGCTTTGGACTGTTTAGCAATGTTTTCTTTTAGCAATCCACTAAATGACTGGACACTGACCACAGCGGCCACGCCCAAGGTTATAGAGAATACAAACAATAATAGTTTACCATAACTTGCCTTGCCATCGCGCCATGCCATTTTTAGCAACCAAGAAAATCCAGTGTTGTGCTTCCCCATATTAACCAACGGTTTCCTCGATTTTACCCGATCTTAGGCGAATACTTTTATCTGTTTTTTTGGCCAGCTCCAGATCATGGGTCACGATTACAAGTGCGGTGCCCTGCTCTTTGTTGAGTTCAAAAAGCAAATCTTCTATTTTGGTACCTGTTTCATCGTCTAGGTTTCCTGTGGGCTCATCGGCAAAAAGTATGGCAGGTTTGTTGGCAAAGGCACGCGCCAATGCAACACGCTGTTGCTCCCCGCCCGATAATTGGGACGGATAATGGCCTTCCCTATCCTGCAATCCAACCTTGGTCAAAAGTTCCTTCCCCAGATCCGCGGCTTTTTTAACACCTCGAAGTTCCAAGGGAACAATCACATTTTCCAAAGCGGTCAATGTAGGGAGCAATTGAAAGTCCTGAAAAACAAAACCTACATTTTGATTTCGTAATCGTGCCCTTCCGTCTTCATCAAGTTCAAACAAATTTTGGCCGCAAAGCCAAATCTCGCCTTCATCCGTGGTATCCAATCCCGCACAGAGTCCCAACAAGGTGGTTTTTCCACTGCCCGATGGGCCGACAATCGCAAAACTTTCTCCACTTCCCACTTCAAATGAAACATTGTTGAGTACATTGAGGTCGTGTTCCCCACTTCGATAGGTTTTAGAGAGGTGTTGAACTTTTAATATCTTTGACATACCACGCTTTAGATTAAAAACTCTCAAAATACTAAAATAGATCATGACCAAGAAAACCCCGAGCTTCCCATTACCGTTAATGTTTTGTTATTTTTTATCGCTACTACTCCTTGGTTGTGGGGAAAAGAATGCTAAAAAGGATGCCGAGGAGACCTCTCCACCCCAAGAAACAACCGTAACCGAGACCCCCGATTCCAATAAAAAAATCTTGTTTTTTGGTGATAGTCTAACCGCCGGCTATGGGTTGGAGGTCAGTCAGGCCTTTCCCGCGCTTATCCAACAAAAAATAGACTCTTTGGGTTTGGACTATACCGTAATCAATGCCGGGCTCAGTGGAGAAACCACGGCAAGCGGAAAAAATAGGTTGGAATGGGTTTTGGAAGACGATATCGACTTCATTATCATAGAATTGGGTGCCAATGATGGGCTGCGGGGTGTCCCGCTTAGGGAAACGGAATCGAATCTTCAAAGCATGGTGGACACCGTCCAAAGCAAATTGCCCAATGCCAAGATCATTCTTGCGGGAATGAAGATTCCACCGAACATGGGCCCCGATTACACTTCAAAATTTGAGAGCCTTTTTCCAGAGTTGGCATCTTCGGAAAACATAACATTGATTCCTTTTTTATTGGAAAACGTAGCTGGAATTCCCGAGCTCAATCAGGGGGATGGCATCCATCCCACCGTTGAGGGACAAAAATTAGTGGCTGAAAATGTTTGGGAGGTTTTAGGGCCAATGCTCTAAATTTTTTGTGCGCAAAGTGTATATTTATCGAGCACACAAAACTAAACTAAACATCATGAAGTCATTTTATGTACTTCAGGAGTATACTTTTGGCAGCACACAAGGGTTGTTTCAAAAATATTTCCTGTTCTTTCTGGGGGCACTATGCAGTTTCTCCCTGTATTCCCAGCAGCAAGATTCACTTGCTATCATCAAACTTTTGGAAAATGAAGGGCTCACTTGGCGAATGGGCGACAAAGAAGCTCATACGAAATACTGGGAAAAACGGTCTTATAGTCGTTTTATGGTATCTACCGCGGATGGGCGCACCATTGATATTCCAATAGAGTCCATCATAGATCCTCCATCCGATATGATCGGGAATGGTGGTTTTGCTTTTCATAGCAACCATAAAATGAAAATTGGTGGCAATACAGCTTGGGTAACGCATGATGAGGTTTCCGTGGATACTTATGGCAAAGAAAGCCTATCCACTGAATTTCGTTTTTTGGAAAAGTTTGATGCCCATTGGAAACTGGTGGCACAATCCATCCATTTTTACGATCATCCACCAGAAAATAAAATTGATACCACCAGCTACATACAAACAGTGGATATTGAAACGGGCAGTATTGAGACCGTACTTGCCATAAACGAACATTTTGAGGCTCCAAATTGGCATCCGGACAATTATCTTATTGTAAACAGTAAGGGAAAACTGTACACTTTGGACTTGGAAACCAAAGATTTGGAGGTGTTGGACACCGATTTTATTAACCAGAGCAACAACGATCACGGGATTTCCGCAGATAGCAAATGGCTGGCCATTAGCCACAACGATGTGACCGATCCCTCGCCCAAACCTTATAAATCCGCTATCTATGTGATGCCTGTTGAAGGTGGAAAACCTAGAAAAGTAACTTCCAAAGTGCCATCCTACTGGCACGGTTGGTCTCCCAACGGAAAACGATTGGCTTATTGCGCAGAACGAAACGGTAATTACGATGTGTATACCATCAGTGTGAATGGTGGAAAAGAAAAAAGGTTGACCACGGCCGAAGGGCTGGACGATGGTCCTGAATATTCGCCCGATGGAAAATATATTTATTACAACTCCTATAAATCTGGACACATGCAGATTTGGCGGATGCTCGCCAACGGAAGAAAGCAAGAGCAGTTGACCTTTGATAAAAATTCCAATTGGTTTCCACATCCATCGCCCGATGGAAAATGGATTGCGTATATCGCCTACACTTCCGACCAAAAGCAAGACCATTTGTTCGGCAAACAAGTAAAACTTAGGCTTATGAACATTGAGACGAAGGCCATAAAAGATATTACCCCTGTTTTCTTTGGTGGCCAAGGTACCATCAATGTGCCTTCTTGGAGTCCGGACAGTAAAAAATTGGCCTTTGTGAGTTATTCAGTAAACTAAAACCTATATATAAAATCAACAATTGATGAAAAACAATTCAAACAAAAGAAGAAAATTTTTACGACAGATAGGAGCCACTACTTTGGCCTCTGCTGCCACCCCATTCGCATCTTTTGCAGCACAAAAAAAAGCAGAAGAGCGCATGTTACGATATGAAAAAGGATTTTCTAACAACGATAAAATAAGAATCGGAGTAATCGGATACGGGGTACAAGGGCATTTTGACCTAAACACCGCGCTACAAGTTCCCGGGGTTGAACTTGCGGGTATCTGTGACCTGTACAAAGGCAGGTTGGTCCGGGCCCAAGAAGAATTTGGAAAAGACCTGTTTGTTACCCGAAGTTATAAAAATCTATTAGACAGGGATGATATTGACGCCGTGCTAATTTGTACTACCGATGTTTGGCATGCCCAAATAACATTGGATGCCCTTGCGAAAGGCAAACACGTATATCTGGAAAAACCTATGATGCACAAAATTGAGGAGGGCTACCCTATGATGAAAGCGGCCAAAAAATCCGGTAAGGTTGTTCAGATAGGTAGTCAAAGAGTAAGTAGTGTTGGGTATGCCAAGGCCAAAGAACTTTTGGCCGCAGGTGAAATCGGCGACCTTAACATGGTGCAAGCGGCCTGGGACCGACAAAGTTCCATCGGGGCATGGGAATATACCATTCCTGACGACGCCAGTGCGGAAACCACGGATTGGGACACTTTTATAGAGGTAACCGATAAAATGGAGTTTGATGCCAAAAAATTCTTTTGGTGGCGGGCTTTTAAGGAATTTGGTACAGGTGTAGCTGGCGACCTTTATATCCATTTGTTGAGCGGAACCCATTTTATTACGAATTCCAAAGGACCGGAAGATATTTATAGTACAGGTCAATTTAGTTATTGGAAAGATGGTAGAAACATGCCCGATGTAATGTCCGGTGTAATGCAATACCCGGATAGTGAGGAACACCCTGCGTTTCAATTAAATCTGCGCGTAAACTTTATCAGCGGTACGGGAGGCCAGGAAATTATACAAATGATAGGTTCCGAAGGTACCATCACCATAAACGGAAATGATATTACCGTTGGGTACAGCAAAATGCCCGAAGCACCAGGTTTTGGTGGGTACGACTCAGTATTCACCTTTCCAAAGGAAATGCAAGATCGGATGGCGGCCGATTACAACGCCAAATGGACCAAAGCGCAACAAAATAAACATCCAAAAGGCGATGTTATTTACAAAGCGCCCGAAGGCTATAGTGCCCATTTGGACCATTTTACCAATTTCTTTGATGCCATAAGGTCTGGAAAAGAAGTGGTGGAAGATGCTGAATTTGGCTTTAGGGCAGCGGCTCCGGCCTTGGCCTGTAACACCAGTTATTTTGACAAGAAAATAATGACCTGGGATCCCATAAATATGAAATTGGCCTAAATTTCCAAGTTTCTTTTGGAAGATATTGGAGGCATTAGGAGCTTTTTCAATGGTACATCGGATTGTTTTATCATACTTTGGATATCCTATTGTCTCCCCCAAAAGAGATGTTTTGCCCAGAATTACACCCTCCACCATTGTCACAATTATATTTATTGATATATTTACATGTTTCAATATATAATTCGTTTTGAACCTTAAGCAAGTAGAAAAAATATCAAAGGCTTTGAGCGATGTCAATCGTTTGAAGATTCTTCAAGCAATCCAATGTTGTGATGACAAACTTGAATGTAGCACGATTACTGCATCACTTAATCTATCGCAACCATCTGTAAGCCATCATATAAAAAAATTGGTGGATGCTGAATTGATCGAACCTCAAAAAGAGGGACGGTTCTATTTTTATTCACTCAACAAAGATGTGATGGAAAACTACTTGAAAGCCCTCAAAAAACTTTAATTTTTATTTCGACAATACATCGATACATATAAATATATGAATTCAAAAAAAATAGCGTACTCTATTCTGGAACTGGCCGTTCTTCCTAAAGGAAGCTCTATTAACCAAGTTTATAAAAACACGGTAGCCCTAGCCCAAAAAGCCGAGACTTTGGGGTATGAACGGATGTGGTTTGCAGAACACCACAACATGCCCGCCATTACCAGTAGTGCCCCCGAAATTTTAATTGGCCATGTGGCCCAGCACACCTCTACTTTACGTGTAGGTTCGGGTGGGGTAATGTTGCCCAACCACTCCCCTTTTGTTGTTGCCGAAAAATTCGGGACCTTGGGGAATTTGTTCCCGAACCGTATTGATCTAGGTTTGGGCAGGGCACCGGGCACCGACCAACAAACGGCCCGTGCCATTAATCCGGGGTTTATTGAGGCTACGCATTCTTTTCCGAGCGATATTGAAAAAATTCAGAACTATTTTTCAACCGACAACAAAACATCCAAAGTTAGGGTAACCTTGGCCGAAGGGGTTGATGTGCCCATCTACATTCTTGGTTCAAGTACCAGCAGTGCTCGATTGGCCGCCCAAAAAGGATTGCCCTACGCCTTTGCCAGTCATTTTGCAACGGCCCAACTCTTCAATGCCCTAGAAATTTATAGGGAGCAGTTTCAACCTTCGGAAGTATTACAAGAACCTTATGTTATTGCTGGTATCAACGTGATCATAGCCGATACCGACAAGGAAGCTGAACGTTTGTATACATCGGCCTTAAGAATGGTCATCAATATTTTGTCGGGGACCCAAAGCGAGTTTATAGAACCTCCTACCGAAATGAGCGCGAGTTTACAAGAGGTACGACAGCACCCTGCCATTATGCAAATGACGCGATACTCATTTGTAGGTAGCAAGGAAACGGTAAAAAAACAGGTTCAGGGCTTTATTGACGAAACACAGGTTGATGAACTAATGGTTTCATCCATAATGTACAGTGCCGAAGACCGAATAAAATCGGCTGAACTATTCGCGGAGATTATGATGGAGATCAATGAAAGTTCCAAAGTCCACAAAACATCTACTGTGGAGTAGTAAAAAACAAGCATGGACGGTTATCCATGCTTGTAACCTAAGTTCGATTGTTAATGAAGAGTAAATTCAGAGTTTTAACTTCAAAGTGTCAGGTCGAGCGCAGTCGAGATCTATTTAACAGTTCGAAAATTTAAAAGCCTTCTCGACTGCTCTCGAAGTGACACAGTCTTTGAATGTATAAAAAACTGATTTTTCAGTATATTTAATTTCATAACCATAATCGAACTCAAGTTTGTAGTTATTTTTATGATGTGTTTTGATTAAACCTTGGATCGCTTTTACATCTCCGCCATCAGGGCCAAAAACTCTTTGTCGTGCTGTGGCTTTACCTCACAAGTATTGTCAAAAAACATGGTAGGTGTATCCTCTGGGGTATATTCAGGCCACTGCGGCAATCCATTGTGGTTCGGGTTTCCTGTTTTCGCAAAATTGATCCAGGCACTGCTCATTTTATTGGCAAGTACATGGGCTTCCTGTCCACCACCTGTCATTTGTCGGGCACGTTCAATATTATCAAAAACAAAAGGAAGTTCCATGCAATGCAGGGCTTTATACTTACCATCAAAAACAGGGGATTGCCATGTGAACATAAACATATAAACGGATGCCCCGCCATTCAATTCTGACTTTTTGTTGGCCTGGAAAACGGCCCCTGGCCTAAATGTGGCATCTATGTCCAACAGGTCGGATGGTCTGGTATCGTTAGGGTATGCTTTCTTTACAGCTGCCACATAATCATCTGCCTTGTCCTTGTACGTTTCCTTTATATGGGCCATCACTTCTTCTTCGGATGCTTGGAAAAAACGTCCGTTCATAAATGGTGTAAATTCATTTTTTGTGGTTCCCAACATCAAGGGAATATCTTTGGAAAGTTCGAATGCTTCGTCGGACATTAAATCGTGCGGAAGTACATTCCCATCCATACTTGGCCCCCAATTGAGGCTCAATCCCACAGGAACAATACCTTTGGCATTCATTTGCTCGGCTACTTTTTGCAAGGCTGCTGTTCCCGCTGCGCTTAATCTATCGAACGGGATGGTTTGAAGACTGTCCACCTGGTCTTCGGATAGCGAAAGTTGGTTCAGTACCTCTGCTGCAATGGCCCTTGTGGTTTCCTTTTTGGACAAACTGCCCCTGAACGACCCACTTTGGTTAATTGCTTTATGAAACAGTCCCTTAGCCCTGGGCATGGCCATCAATGTATTTACTTTGGCTCCTCCCCCGGACTGACCAAAAATGGTAATATTGTTTGGGTCGCCACCAAAATTGGAAATATTGCTTTTCACCCATTCCAAAGCGGCAACAATGTCCAACATACTGTTATTGGCCGATTCCTTGTACTTATCGCCATAGGCTGATAGATCCAAAAAGCCCAGTATGTTTAATCTATGGTTAATGGAAACAACTACAACATCACCCTTATTGCTCAGGTTTTCGCCATGATAGGATGGCAGTTCTTGACTGGACCCTGCAGTGAACCCGCCCCCATGCAACCAAAAAAGTACGGGCCTTTTCTTATTATCATCAATGCTCGGGGTCCAAACGTTAAGACGAAGACAATCTTCGCTGGTGTAGCCCCAATCGTGGTCAAAAACAAATTCAGGTTCATCCCGAACCTCTGTAGTGGGTGTCATCAAGGGAGCAACGGGGCCGTACATGGTCGAACTCCTTACGCCTTCCCAAGGTTCAACTTTCTGGGCGGGCAAAAAGCGTTCCGCGCTTGCGTAGGGAATCCCTTTGTAGGTATATATTCCATTTTGGATAAATCCCCGGACCTTTCCCGATTCGGTATCGGTAACAGCGACATCTGCGCCGGTTATAACTTCGGTTTGTGCATGTAAAGAACCCATCCCTATTACAACTAGGGATAAAAAGAGTAATTCTTTTAATTTCATTTTTAGCTTGTTTAGTTGATATATTTACGTGTAAAATGTAATGTATTTTTTTTGATTCAGGGATATAACTTATCAAAGAACACCTGTTTTTGAATGATTATAACAAAAAAGAAATGTAAGTTTTGATTTGCTGGCAGAAACCAATATTTACCAGATCATCAATAATTACAATTTGGACAATACCAAAAAAGAAACGTATGAAGATTAGGATAAAAGGAAATTCGATACGGTACAGATTGACGAAGACCGAAGTGGAAACCTTCTGCAAAACAGGATTGTACAAGGAAACCACAGATTTTGGTCACAGTGTATTCAGTTATGTGCTAAAAGCAAAGAAAGGCATTGATAGCCTAGAGGCCTCTTTTGAGGAAAATACCATTACCCTGTACCTGGCCGATAAGAAACAATCGGGATGGGACATTTCGGATAAGGTTGGTTTTAGCGGCATAATGGATTTACCCAACGGAAAACAGCTTTCGTTATTGGTTGAAAAGGATTTTGCTTGCTTGGACAACACTACCGAGGACCAATCGGACAATTATCCCAACCCAAAAAGTAGCACTACCGAATGCTGAATCCTTCAAATTTGACGGGCATTGTTTTAGCGGGTGGAAAAAGTACCCGTATGGGCAAGGATAAGGCTTTTTTGATGCTTGAGGGCAAACCTTTCATCTCCCATATTTTAGAAACAGTAAAACAATGTGCTGAAAATGTCCTCATCATATCAAACAATCAAAAATTGGATAGTTTGGGCGTAACAAGGCACGCTGACCTGATTCCCTGTCTTGGCCCCATAGGCGGCATTTATACTGGTCTGGTCCACTCAAGTACCGAGTTTAACCTTGTTGTTGCCTGTGACACCCCTTTATTGAGCAAGGAAACCATTGGTGTTTTAATTGATGGAATTGATGATGAGCATGATGGCTTTATCGTACAACATGAAGATGTACCTATGCCATTGATCGGTATCTACAGAAAAAGTGGCATAGCTTGTTTTAAGGAAGCCATTGATGAGGAAAAGCTGGGCTTGCTAAAACTGCTGGCAGCAATGCGTACAAAAACCATTGATGTGCCCAAGTCCCACTCCAAGTCAGTATGGAACATTAATACACTAGAAGATTTTAAAGCGATCCAAAATCTTAAAAAAGAAACCTAACTATAGGCAGTTCTGGACTATAATGGGAAAAACTCCTCAATGTTCTGTTTGCCATCAACCAAGTCCAGAATGGTCGTATTTTCCAGAACGCTGATAAATTTAGACTTATTGGCCCCTACAAGTTTATGAAGCACACAGGGGTTGTCCATATCACAGTTTCTCATACCCATGACGCAGGAGTGCACACGCTTTTCACCATCGATTACCCTTACAATATCCATTAAGGTACGCCTTCGGTCATCTTCACTCAAATAGAAACCTCCTTTTGGTCCCCGGGTCGATGATATGACACCATGTCGGGATAGTTCCTGTAATAATTTTGCCAAATAAGCTTCCGGTACATGCACTACCTCAAAAATATCCCTGACCATGACCTTATGGTTCTCATCGGAGTTCAAAGCTAAATAGAGTACCCCTTTTATGGCATATTTGGATGAATTGGAAAGCATGGCATCAAAATGTTAAGCAAAGATTAAAAGACATTTTTATCCTTTTTATGATTAATATCATGTTATAGGTCTATGCCACTATATACTTTTGAAACGAAATTTTAACCATTGATCACATGAAAGCAATAGTAAAAAGTATGGCCCTGCTCTTCGCCCTTATTATGATTAGTTGCGGTGGAAAGAAAGAGGAAAAAAAAGAGGAAGGCTTTAGCGTACAACGCAAAAAGGCTCAAACAGAACAGCCGGCCGAAACCAGCTCCACTGATGAAGTTAAACCTTCTGAGCGAGTGGACATGACCACAAAGGGGGTTGGCCCCATTACATCTGTTGAATTATCGGCAGAAATTGACCAAGCCATGGCGGAAAACGGTAAAAAAGTATATGACCAAATGTGCTTGGCCTGCCACAGGATCGGTAAAAAATTCATTGGACCAGCTCCTAATGGAATATTGGAAAGAAGAACCCCGGAATGGGTGATGAACATGATCTTGAACCCTGAGAACATGGTGAAAGAAGATCCCTTGGCAAAAGATCTTCTCCAAGAGTTCAACGGATCTCCCATGGCCAACCAAGGATTGACTGAGGAACAGGCCAGGGCAGTTCTTGAATATTTTAGAACCTTAGAATAAACGTTATGAAATCGTCCATTAAACTCAGTATGATGGGATTGTTTTCACTGTTCACACTTATCAGCAGTTGTAAAAACAAGTCTCAAAACAAAACAACGGACTCCAGTCAAAACGAGGCCATTATTAATTCGGAAAACAACAAAGGGCAAGCCTTTATAGCCGATGACGAATCCACGCCCAATGTCCTGCAAATAGCCTTGGAATCAGCGGACCACACCACACTTGTTGCCGCTGTTCAAGCAGCAGATTTGGAAAACGTACTGGTCAATGCTGGCCCACTAATGGTTTTCGCTCCTACCAATGCTGCTTTTGATGCACTGCCCGAAGGTACCGTGGAAGACCTATTGAAGCCAGAAAACAAAGATGCCCTGGCCAATATCCTTAAATACCATGTAACCCCTGGGAACTATTCCAAAGAATTTTTGATGAATTTCAAAAAATTGGGCCAGGCCAATGATCAAAATGTAGCCGTTGAGGTAAAGGATAACGAGGTTTATGTGGGCGGTGCCAAAATAATTGCAAGTATAACGGCAGGAAACGGAATCGTCCATGTAGTGGACAAGGTAATCCTACCTCCTACTCAATAATAAGTATAACACAAAAACTAATACAATGAAAATCTATAGTCATTTAATCACGGCCCTGGGAGCAACCTTATTACTGGTTTCATGCGGCCAACAAAACCAAAGTTCGAACGGTGCGCTGTCGTCCAGTGCTGCCGAAAAAGTATACGTAGCTCCGGGTGAGCAGGACGAATTTTACGCCTTTATGTCGGGCGGTTATAGCGGAAACCTTACTGTTTACGGATTGCCTTCCGGACGAATGTTCAAGGAAATTCCGGTATTCTCGCAATTTCCAACATCAGGTTATGGCTACTCCGAAGAAACCAAACCGATGCTCAACACTTCCCATGGTTTTGTGCCTTGGGACGATGCCCACCACCCTGACATATCACAGACCAATGGAGAATTGGATGGACGTTGGATTTTTATCAATGGGAACAATACCCCCAGAATTGCACGTATCAGCCTTAGCACTTTTGAGACCGAAGAAATCATTGAGGTACCAAATAGTGCCGGTAACCACAGTTCTTCTTTTATCACGGAAAACACGGAATATGTAGTGGCAGGAACCCGTTTCTCTGTCCCCATTCCGCAAAGGGACATCCCCATCAATGAATACAAAAGCAATTTTAAAGGGTCGTTGTCCTTTATCAGCGTAGACCCGGAACACGGTCACATGGACATCAAATTCCAGTTGATGATGCCCGGTTTCAACTATGATCTTTCCCATCCAGGAAGGGGAAAATCCCATGGTTGGTTCTTCTTCACTACCTATAACACAGAAGAGGCACACACCCTTCAAGAGGTAAATTCCTCTCAAAACGACAAGGATTTTATTGCCGCCGTCAACTGGAAGAAAATTGAGGAATATGTGAACAATGGCGGAGGTACCAAGGTGCCCGCCGAATACGCCCACAATATATACGATGAAAGTACCCATACAGCTACCACTACCATGAAAAAAGAGGTGTTGACGGTAGATCCATTAAAAGTTCCCGGGGCTGTTTACTTTTTGCCCACCCCAAAATCTCCCCACGGTTGCGATGTAGATCCCTCCGGACAGTATATTATTGGTAACGGTAAATTGTCAGCAGACTTGACTGTACACTCCTTTGATAAAATGATTGCCGCCATTGAAGGCGAAAAATTTGATGGAGAAGCCTACGGCATTCCAATTCTCAAATTTGAAGATGTGCTGGCAGGTCAGGTAAAAAGTGGCGGATTAGGGCCATTGCACACTGAGTTCGACGATGAAGGAAATGCATACACTACTTTCTTTATCTCTTCCGAAGTGGTAAAATGGAAATTAGGAACTTGGGAGGTTATTGACAGGAAACCTACATACTATTCCGTAGGTCACTTGATGATTCCCGGAGGGAACTCCAGAAAACCTTTCGGCAAATATGTTGTGGCACTAAACAAGATTACCAAAGACAGGTACTTGCCCACAGGACCCGAAATGGAACACTCAGCCCAGATTTACGACATCTCTGGAGAAAAAATGGAGTTAATCTATGACTTCCCCACGCATGGTGAACCTCACTATGCCGCAGGAATCCCAGCTGAGATTTTGGCACCAAAATCCAAGAAAATATATAGATTGGATGAGAACAAACACCCCTATGCCGTATTATCCCCCACCGACTCTAAAGTGGTACGCGAAGGAAACGAGGTACATGTATATATGTCCACCATTAGAAGTCACTTTACCCCGGACAACATTGAAGGTATCAAGGTTGGTGACAAGGTATACTTCCATATTACCAACCACGAACAGGATTTTGATGTTCCGCACGGTTTTGCCATGATAGGACAAAACACCTCCGAGCTTTTGGTTATGCCTGGACAGACCAAAACTTCGGTTTGGGAGCCTAAAAAAGTTGGGGTATGGCCATTCTATTGTACAGATTTCTGTTCTGCACTGCACCAAGAAATGCAAGGATACGTTAGGGTTTCCCCCGCTAACTCCAATGTGGAGCTTAAATGGTCACTTGGTGAATAATTCGGATTGAGTCACCATTGAAAAAAGCGGGCTGTCTCCACGACCTGCCCGCTTTTCTTACAAATTGGAATACCATCTACCCTCCAAAAAGCCACACTCAGTTTGTAACTTTTAAATCATAAAAAATGAAAAAGGCTAGTATTATAATGATTGTTGGCCCGTTGCTTTTATTGGGCCTCTACATCTTTCCGCTTTGGAACATCATGCTGGGCGCCCCTCAATACCCAGATCCCTTGGGAATGAACATTTACATTAGTGGGCTCAAGGGGGTAAACGAGTTTGATATTCAGAACATTGATGGCCTTAACCACTATATTGGTATGCAAACACTGCCCAAAGCAAACGAAATGTGGGAATTTGGTACTTTTCCGATCGTTATAGGGATTATGGTTGCCCTTGGGGTTTTGATCGGTATTTTGGGCTACTTGAACAAACTAAGCTACAAATGGTTCTTGGGATGGTTCTTGACCATGTCCGTTCTCGGTGTATTGGGCATGTACGATTTTAATGAATGGTTGATAGACTATGGTACTAATTTGGATCCCAATGCCATTATGAAATTGACCAACACCGACGGAAGCCCAATGACCTATAAACCTCCATTGCTGGGACATGTAAAAATGCTCAACTTTGATGTAACCTCTTTACCTGCTTCCGGAGCTTGGTTAATGTTCGCTGGAATGATGCTAACATTACTTGCCGCATTCCTTGGGTGGAAAAACCAAAAAACAGTAAAAAGTAGACCATGAAAAAACACATAACATTGTTCTTTATCGTGCTTATCTGCAGTATAGGATGCACCGTGGCACCAAAACCCATTGATTATGGCCATGTGGGCTGTCATTATTGCAGCATGACCATTGTGGACAAACAACATGCCGCGCAATTGGTGACCAAAAAAGGCAAGGTCTTTAATTTTGATGCCATTGAATGTATGATGAACCAATTAAAGGATGAAGATGAATCAACCATGGCCCTTTTCTTGGTCAATGATTTTGACCAACCCGGTGAACTGGTGGATGCCAAAGAGGCTACCTATCTGATCAGTGAGAACATTCCCAGTCCCATGGGTGAATACCTAAGTGCCTTTACCAATGAAGAAACTGCCAAGGAAACTAGGACCAACCAAGGTGGGGAACTTTATACATGGGCTGAAATTAAAAACCGATTTAAACTTTGAATATGAGTACAATCGCAGATTTGGAACTGGTAAAATGCACCGGACTTTTAACGGACAATTATGTGGGACATCTGGCCTACATTGCCAATAATGAACCTCATGTAGTACCGTCGACCTATTTTTTTGACAAGGATGAAAAGAGTATTTTGTGTTTTGCATCCAACGGACATCGGATAAACGCCCTCAGAAAATGCAATACCGTTTCTTTTCAAGTGGATAGTATCGAGTCGTTTCGTAATTGGCAATCGGTACAAGTACATGGTACATTTCAAGAACTTACCGGAGATAGTGCCAAGCTATGTTTAAAACGTTTTGCAGACGGCGTACAGCGAACCATAGACAGTAAAAATGCTGAACGCCCCCATTTTTTAAGCCACTTTTCAGGAAAATTGCAAGAAGCGGAAATGCCCGTGGTATACCGCATTGCAGTAACTAAAATAACAGGAAAGTCAGTGGAAGATTTAACATAATTCAAATAAAAAATGGAAATTATGGCTCTCGGTATGACTTTGCGCCACCTATAGGATTTAGTGCAAGAATCGAATTATTTTATGAAATTAGATGTACAACATATAAAACGTATTCTAGGATTTGCATTTTTGATGGGCTTTCAAATAGGCTTGGCAAACACCTGGACCGTTTGTAGCACCTGCGAGAACAGTTCCATCAAGGAAACCATTTTACGTGCTGCCCCCTACGACACCCTGTTGATTGAAAAAGGCACCTACAAGGAATTTGAGATTTTGGTGGACAAACCCTTGGTCATCAAAGGGATTGATTATCCCATTGTTGATGGCGAAAAAAAGGGAGAAATCTTTAGAATCACATCGGATGATGTTACATTGGATGGGCTTTTCGTCATCAATGTAGGGGTTAGTTACACCAAGGACAACGCGGCCATACGGGTGGTACAAAGCAAAAATTTCCTCATCCAGAATATGGTATTGGAGCAATTGTTCTTTGGTATCTATTTGGAAAAATCATCACACGGCAAGGTCTACCACAATAGAATTATTGGCGAAGCTGTGGACGAATATAACTCGGGCAATGGCATTCAACTTTGGTATTCCTCGGATATAGAAGTGGCTAAAAACCATGTCCAGGGCACTCGGGATGGTATCTATCTGGAGTTTTCCGACCGCATCACCATCTCCGATAATGTGAGCATGAACAATCTCCGCTACGGACTCCATTTTATGTTTTCCAACCATGATGTGTATACCCGCAATACGTTCGAAAACAACGGTGCCGGAGTTGCTGTGATGTTCTCCAAGTTCATCACCATGAAAAACAACACTTTTCGCAAGAATTGGGGCACAGCGGCCTACGGCATGCTATTGAAAGAGATTACTGATGCTGAGATTGTGGGGAATACCTTCGAGGAAAATACCATCGGCATCAATATCGAAGGCTCTAACCGCATCAAGTACGCCGATAATGACTTTATAAGCAATGGCTGGGCCATACGAGTGGTCGGAGCCTGCTATACCAATAGTTTTAAGGGCAATAATTTTTTATATAACTCTTTTGATATCTCCTACAACAGCAAACTCAACGATAATGTGTTCGAGGGTAATTTCTGGAGCAGCTACACGGGTTATGACCTGGACAAAGACGGTGTTGGGGATGTCCCTTACCGCCCTGTTAAGCTATTTTCCTATGTAGTGAACCGCACCCCCGAGACCATTGTACTTTTACGGAGCTTGTTCATGGATATTATTGATTTTTCCGAACGAGTATCCCCCGTTTTTACGCCCGATAATTTAAAAGATGCCCAACCCTTAATGAAAATACGCCCATGACCATTGCAATACACAACCTTCATAAGCGATTTGGCAAAAACCAAGTATTGAAAGGAATAGACCTTTCCATTGACGAAGGACGCATTTATGCCATACTTGGTCCGAACGGTTCGGGAAAAACCACCTTGATCAAGAGTATTCTGGGTATGGTAATCCCAGATAAAGGAGAAATATCCGTGTTGGAACAATCCATTAAAAAAGGGTGGAAGTACCGCAAAAAAATCGACTACCTGCCCCAGATTGCCAATTTCCCCCCAAATATCAAGGTCAAGGAATTGATCAACATGATCAAGGACCTAAGAAATAGCCCAAGTACCGAAGCGGAGCTTATCGAGCTCTTTGGATTGGAACCCTTTCTGAACAAAAAGTTGTCCACCCTATCGGGCGGTACCAAGCAAAAAGTGAACATTGTATTGACCTTTATGTTCGACAGTCCCTTGATTATTTTGGATGAGCCCACAACGGGCCTGGACCCCAGGGCTTTGATTCGTTTAAAAGAATTGATCCAAAAAGAAAAAACCAATGGCAAGACCATTTTGATCACTTCGCACATTATGCAATTTGTGGAAGAAATGGCCGATGAAATCCTATACCTACTGGAAGGGGAAATTTATTTTAAAGGAAGTATTCAAAAACTATTGGAACAGACCAAACAAACCAATTTTGAACACGCCATTGCGGCCATAACAACGGGTAGCCATGCTTAAAATATTAAAATACAGTTTTTACGATTTGATACGAAGCCGATGGAGCTACGTGTATTTTCTGTTTTACCTTGCCCTTGGATTTGTGCTGTTGTTCTTGAACAACGATGTTTCCAAGGCCGTGATCACCCTAATGAACGTGATCATTGTCCTGATTCCTTTGATAGGTACCATTTTTGGAGTGATGTACTACTACAATTCCCGGGAATTTACCGAGCTCTTATTGGCGCAGCCCATAAAACGGAGTTCCATTTTTATGGGACAATACTTTGGTGTGGCAGGTTCGTTGACGCTAAGTCTGGTGTTGGGGCTGGGGATTCCATTTGTGCTATATGGACTTTTGCGAAGCAATGCTATTTTTGATTTTTCCCTTTTACTGGTCACAGGGGCCTTTCTCACCTTTATTTTTGTGGGACTTTCCTTTGTGATTGCCATTTCCAACGAAAACAAAATTAAAGGATTTGGATATGCCGTATTGCTTTGGCTTTTCTTGGCCGTGGTTTATGATGGATTGTTTCTGATGTCGCTGATTGTTTTTGAGGAGTATCCGCTGGATACCTTTTCCTTGGTGGCCACTGCGCTAAATCCAATAGATCTTTCCAGAATTTTGATATTGCTCAAGTTGGATATTTCGGCACTATTGGGGTATACCGGTGCCATTTTTAAAAAGTTTTTTGGGACCGACCTAGGTTTTCTGATTTCCATAGCAATTCTTTTATTATGGACCATTCTGCCTATCTTGGGCTTACGCTATAAAGCTGGAAAAAAGGATTTTTAAGGTTGATTGAAAACAATAAACAACTCACGGTGAAGCATAAGTCGTATCAATCGCATATCCTGATTGCCGTGATTTACTTTCTTGTGGCGGCCCTATTGGGGTTGCTGTTGCGCTCCTACCCTATTTTCGCTCTTGATTTCAACTACAGGTTTGTTGTCCATGCGCATTCTCACATAGCCCTCTTGGGTTGGGTTTATGTGGCCCTAACCACCTTGTTGCATTACTGTTTTGTGGATAACGATGCTTCCAGCAGAAGGTACAAACGTATATTTTGGTGTACGCAAGCCACCTTGGTGGGTATGTTGGTGACCTTCCCTTTTCAAGGATATGCGCTGTTTTCCATTATTTTTTCTACGCTGTTCCTGATCGTGTCGTATGTCTACTTTTACCATTTTTGGAAAAACATCAACCCAAAATACAGGCACAGCAAAGGATTGCAATGTGCTAAAGCGGCTCTGATCTATATGGTAATCTCCAGTTTGGGACCTTGGGCCTTGGGAGCGATCATGAACAGTTTGGGAGCTCAATCCATTTGGTACCGGTTGGCGATATATTTTTACCTCCATTTTCAATACAATGGCTGGATGATATTGGCCTTGGTAGGGCTTTTCATCTATGTTTGGGAACAGCGCGGTCTTGAAATTCCCGCAAAAACCTTCGCTCGCTTTTTTATAAGTCTAAATGTGGGGGTTGTGCTCACCTTTTTCTTGTCCACACTTTGGACAAAACCTTCGTTCTGGTTCTATCTGTTGGCAGGTCTGGGAGCTTTGGCACAGCTTTATGCCTTTGCAGTATTATGGGGCATGTTAAAGCGTAACATCGATAAATTATCTTTGTCAAAAGTGCAGTTTTTACTGTTCAGAACAGTACTGGTTTTGATTTGGATCAAAATGGTATTGCAACTTTTGACCGCTCTCCCCTATTTTGCCAACATGGCGGCTAACTATCTTGATCTGACCATTGGATATCTGCATTTGACCTTTTTGGGCATCATCAGTATTGGTCTATTCTTTTTCATGGATTATTTTAGCTTGTTTCCAATATCGAAGAAATCATACTCATGGTATTTTTTGGGGTTCCTTCTCACCGAAGCACTCATTTTTTATAGGGGTATGGCTGCCTGGCTGCAGTGGAACATCTTCAATGGGCATTTAGAAATCTTGGCGCTGCTCACTCTTTTAATTCCTTTGGGGATTGCAATGATGCTCATAGAAAACCGAGCCCCCAATTAAGTTTTTTGCATGAGCCTCTGTGACCTCCCTTACAATGGCGTATATTTGATTTCTTTGAAAAAAATCTTTTCAAAAATAATAAAGGACAATTTTGTCCGAATTAAATTTTAATGGTATCTTTGTACCTGTAAAAGTTCCCTATGATGTTTTCAAAAGCCTGTGAATATGGCATTCGAGCAGCGGTTTATATTGCGCTGCAATCCTTGGATGGAAGACGTGTCAGTGTAAATGAAATTGCCAAGGAAATAGATTCGCCCATAGCTTTCACGGCGAAAATTTTGCAACAACTCTCAAGGAACAACATTATCCACTCCGTTAAAGGACCCACTGGTGGGTTTGAAATTGCTCGGGAAGATATGGATGAGGTAAAATTGAATATGATAGTCAAAGCCATTGATGGTGACAAGATTTATGTGGGCTGTGGTCTGGGACTCAAAGAATGTAATGCCCAAAAACCCTGTCCCCTGCACGACAAATTTGTTGATATCCGTACCGATTTGAGCAAGATGCTGAAAAGTACCAGTTTATTTGAACTGGCCACGGGATTGGAGGTTGGGTTGACCTATTTGAAACGATAAAAAATTTGAACAAATAAAGGACAATTTTGTCCGATTAATACATGAACCTATAAAATTAATTATCATGAACGATACCTTGGATAAAACGATAGGGCAAATGGTAGCAGAGGATTACCGAACTGCCCAGATTTTCAAAAATCACAAAATAGATTTTTGCTGTAAAGGCAACCGCACGCTCCAAGAGGTTGCGGAGAAAAAAGGGCTCGATTTGGACAGCCTGCTTCAAGAACTTGATGTAGTACAAAATCAAAACCAAAGTAACCAGCCCGATTTTAAAACCTGGCCTTTAGATCTTTTGGCCGACTATATTGAAAAGAAGCACCATCGTTATGTGGAGCAACAAATCCCAATTCTAAAACAATACCTAACCAAACTTTGTAAGGTCCACGGGGAAAGACATCCTGAACTGCTTAATATTTTTGAACATTTCAATGCATCCGCGGGTGAACTAGCCATGCACATGAAAAAAGAGGAACTGGTACTTTTTCCGTGGATACGTAAAATGGTAAGTGGTCCTACAAATGAACAGCCGCATTTTGGAACCGTTAAAAATCCCATCAAAATGATGATGGAAGAACACGACAATGAAGGCGAGCGTTTCCGAAAGATCGCTGAATTGAGCCATGATTATACCCCTCCGGCCGATGCATGCAATACCTATCGGGTAGCCTTCTCGCTATTGCAGGAATTTGAGGAAGACCTTCACCGCCACATCCATTTGGAGAACAACATCCTCTTTCCCAAGGCTGAAATTTTGGAAAACAACGTATTAAACAACTGATTTGAATATGGGGGCACACGCATTTAATGTACAGTGCCCTCTTATAAAGCATCTCACAAACATCAAAAAAAACAATGGAAAATTCAACAACAATACACATGGCCCATTCTAAAACCGCACCTAACACAAATGGATCGAAAAACATTTACAGGCTCATGTTCAATGAGTTCAAAAAAAGACAATTGGGTTATTCCACCATCGCCATTATAGCACAGAGCTGCCTTGGTTCCGCTGCGGCCATGGCACTTTTGATGGGGGGAATGGACATGGTCTTAAAAATGATACTGCTCTTTTTTGTTACCATTTTCTGTATGGCGTTCAATGGGGCCGTATTGGCCCAACTAAAACCCCTGACCACATTTAATCTGTTAATTTTGAGTGTTGTCTTTAGTTCTTTAGTTATTATTGCCCATATCATATAATATTGGAGAATCTATAAAAATGGTGCAAAAAAAGGAAATCCAAAGCTTGGAGGAGATAAAGCAATTGGTAGACCTCTTTTATGGAAAAGTCCGAAAAGACCCCTTATTGGCAGACATATTCAATGCTGTCATAAAGGACAATTGGCCTGTCCATTTAGAGAAAATGTACCGCTTTTGGCAAACAGTATTATTACAGGAGCACACCTACCAAGGTAGCCCTTTCGCTCCCCATGCCAAGCTTCGTGTGAACAAAGCGCATTTTAACCGGTGGAAACAATTATTTTTTGAGACTGTTGATGAAAATTTTCATGGAGAAAAAGCTGTGGAGGCTAAATTTAGAGCCGAGAAAATGGCTGAAATGTTCCAGTTGAAAATTGAATATATCCAGAAACACACCTGAATCAGCAAGGCAACAATACATCTATAACTTTCGACGGCCTATTCGGTTACTTTTTACATACAGCTTCCCCCAAAAATTGGGGCAAAACCTTAAACCACATGTGTCCAATGAATCTTAAAAAATAAATTCTGAATGGAACATATAAGGATTTAAGGTTATTCTTGAATTTATAATTGGGAGTACGAAACTGGCCTTAAGAACACCCGTATAATACTGTTCATGGCATGTGCATATTCTTCCAAATTAGAGATTCGCTTCCATTCCGGATGAGGCCCGAATTTGCTCCATGCTTCCGAGTGGGCCTGCTTATCTTTGAAGGCCAACATATAGGTTAAACATGGCATATTGTTCCCGGCAATGTTAGATCCAAAAAATACAGTAGGAAGACCAACATCTTCAAAAATACTGAATTCACTGTCGTTGAACATTTTGACCTTTCTTCGCAGGGCGTCCTCATTGTAACTTTCGTAAATCCTAAGTTCAAAAAAGTCTGCATTCTCGGCTGGTTTCTGAAGGCTTGGAAAACCTGTTGTAGACTGAATAAGATCGGTGGAAATCCTACTGTACGGGATTAAGTTTTCAGCTACTTTAAGGTAAGTACCCGCATCTTCCAGATACTTTTTGTCCTTGATCAATAACTCCTTGCTTTTTTGAAATGTAGTGATGTCATCATAAGGGATGAGCACATATATTTTTTTTGGTAAACGCTCCCCTACTTCTTCGAACACACCAATATTTTTGATGCCCTGGCGGTTCATGGCCGGTATGAATGCATCCTTGAAATAATCGTGAAGTATGTGTTCTGGCCTACCAAATTCCAACTCATAGGTCCTCAGTTCGTAGACTTGCTCTTGTGCCGTACTATTGAAGTTCAGCATCAAAATAAACAGTATTGAAAAAAATTCTTTCATCTTTCTTGTTGATTTATTACTTGTCGGGTAAATTATCACCGGTATACCCTTTTAAATTAATGTAGCAAGGTGTGTTGCACATTATCCTTTACCCGAAAGGATGTTTTCGATTGTGTTCAATTCCTCTTGGTCAAAATCAGGATTTCGCAAAGCCCGCAACGAGTCTTCCAACTGTTCGGGCCTACTTACCCCCAATAAGACGGATGTAACCCTTGGGTCCCGCTTTACCCATGAAAGTGCCATTTGGGCCAAGCTTTGACCTCTTTCTTTTGCCACTTTGTTTAATCTTGCTACGGTCTCCAGCTTTTCTGGAGTAATTTGGTCAACCTCCAAAGCACCGTTTCCACGTCCAGAAGCAGCTCTGGACGATTCTGGAATTCCGTGAAGATATTTGTTGGTCAACAACCCTTGCTCCAAGGGTGAAAACACAATACTTCCCACACCTTCATTCCCCAACAGATCCAACAAACCATCTTCTTCTATCCATCTATCGAACATGGAATATCTAGGTTGGTGTATTAAACATGGGGTTCCCATTTCCTTTAATATTTTTAGGGCAGCCTTTGTTTCAACTGCATTGTAACTGGATATTCCAACATAAAGTGCCTTTCCTTGCCGGACGATTAAATCTAAAGCTCCCATGGTTTCCTCTAAAGGTGTGTTTGGGTCCGGACGGTGATGATAGTAAATATCTACATAATCCAACCCCATACGTTGTAAACTCTGGTCCAAACTGGAGACCAAGTATTTTTTGGAGCCAAAATCACCATAAGGACCCTCCCACATCTTCCACCCTGCTTTGGTGCTCACAATTATTTCATCCCTGTATTGGGCCAAATCCGATTTTAGGATTTTACCAAAAGTAGTTTCGGCCGAACCAGGTGGGGGACCATAATTGTTTGCAAGGTCAAAATGGGTGATACCTGCATCAAATGCCTTTTGCACTATCGTCCGGGCATTGTCAAAACTATCCGTTTGGCCAAAGTTATGCCAGAGGCCCAGGGAAAAAGCAGGTAGCAACAAACCGCTATCGCCACAGCGATTATAGGTCATTTCATTATATCTATTCTTGTTTGGTCGGTAATCCATAACAGTTAAATTAAAAGTTTATACCAATGCATAATAGTCCATAAACAATTTTATGGTACAGTAAAATACTAGGTACTTCATTTATCATAAAACATGGCATCAATTATTGAAAAGATGTTTCTTTCAAAATTCTTTGATACATTGCCAGAAACAAATTTATTGGGTTTTTCACCCCTTTTTATTGAACTAGGACAAGAAATTACTTTCGGTTTTTTCAATTAATGTTTTATGAAAAATGAGCTAAAAAAATATTTGGAACGTTTTATCGAATTATCGGATAAGGAATCCGATATGGCGCTTCAGTTTTTTGAGTATCAGAAAATCCCGAAGCACACACTTATTTTACGCTCGGGAGACATCTGTAGTTTTGAGGCATATATTAAACGAGGTTGTGCCCGAGAATTTTTTACCGATCATAAGGGCAACGAACATACGGTTGAATTCGCGGTTGAAGATTGGTGGATCAGCGAAATCAATAGTTTTGAGAACAAGGTTCCCAGCCAAGTAAGTATCGAAACCTTGGAGGAAACCGAGATATTGTTCCTTTCCTTGGAATCAAAAAAAGAACTTATTGAAGCAGTTCCGTCCGTAGAACGAATGTTCCGAATTATGATGCAGCGTCATGTACACGTCCTTAAAAAACGATTGCTCCAAAATATGTCTAGAAATGCGATGGACCGATACCTGACATTCCTTGAGCAATACCCTACCGTTGTACAGCGTGTTCCGCAATATCATATTGCTTCCTATCTTGGAATATCCCAAGAATTCCTGAGCAAATTAAGAAAGAGAGCGCACCAATAAATGTTGAAGTATATAAAATCCTTGGTCATAAAAAAACTATCCACACTTTAAACTGTTCCATATCCAACCTTTGGAATTCATTATCTTTGATGCATGAAATTCCTGGTGATCGTTTTGTCTTTGCTTACCATATTCCTGTCTTCGTATCCATGTTGTCAGGAAACGGTTTCTTGTACAAACACTACGACCGTGAATCACTGTGACGATGACGGTTCTGAAGAACAGTCCGAAGGAGACAGCACTCCTTGCTCCCCATTTTATGCCTGTGGACGCTGTCCCGGGTTTACAATGAATTTTGAAACATTGGATTTCGCAGCCTTGGAACTTCCAAAGGAAAACCATCCAATCCCCCACTACATTGAACTGCTTCCCAAAGAAGTATATTTCTTTTCCCTGAAACCCCCACGTACTCTTGAAGTGTAGCTTACCTTAAGATTAAATCTTGGTCAATTCTTTTTTGGCCGTAATTCAGCATACTTCAAAATCCATATCAATGAAAATAAAATTATTTATGATATTGTCCCTTCTCGGGATGGTATCCATATACGCACAAAACACACTTGACATTACAGTAAAGGATTCCCTCAGCAATGAACCGTTAATTGGGGTTACTGCGGTTTTGCCTTCCCTAAACCAAGGAACCATCTCCGACGAAGCGGGTAAAATCCATATGGAAAATATCCCCAATGGCATCTACAAACTACGGTTGAGCTATATGGGCTATGCAACCCTGGAACGCAGCCTTTCCTTTCCTTTGGATGGGACGGTTCAAGGACAGGACTTTTTCCTTGTGCCCCAAACAGAGGAGATGGAAGAGATTACACTAGTGTCAACAAGAAGCACCAGAACCATAGAGGACATTCCTACCAGGGTCGAGGTTATTGCGGGGGAGGAACTCTCCGAAAAAGGCAATATGAAGCCTGGGGATATTCGAATGTTGCTTAACGAGAGTACAGGCATCCGAACACAGCAAACATCTGCCACAAGTTACAATTCAAGCATACGTATTCAAGGGCTGGATGGCAAGTACACCCAACTTCTTCGTGACGGATTTCCGTTGTATTCGGGGTTTGCCAGCGGGCTCAGTTTAATGCAAATCGCACCTTTGGACCTAAAACAGGTAGAGGTAATCAAGGGTTCTAGCTCAACCCTATACGGTGGTGGGGCTATTGCGGGGCTTGTAAACCTAATCTCCAAAACGCCCGAGGAGGAGCCCGAGCTTAGCTTTATGGCAAACGGAACCTCTGCCCTTGGGTTGGACCTTAGTGGTTTTTACTCCCAAAAATTCAACAAAATAGGAACAACGGTATTCGCTTCTTATAACTTGGGCACACCCTACGACCCCGCTGATATCGGATTAACAGCCATCCCAGAGTTTGACCGCTTTACCCTTAACCCCAAATTATATTGGTACATGGGCGAAGACACCGAACTTCTTTTGGGATTTAATTCCATTTGGGAAGATCGTCTTGGGGGAAACATGGATTATGTAAAAGGCGAGTCCGTGTCCAATCCCTATTTTGAATCCAATGAAACGGAGCGAATCTCCACCCAATTGGGGTTTAAACATACCTTTACTGATCAAAAACGATTGGAAGTCAAAAACAGTTTCAGTTTTTATGATCGAAGTATAGCGATTCCCGATTTCACATTTACAGGTTACCAACGCTCTTCTTTTAGCGAACTAAACTTTTCTGCAAATTCAGAAAATGACCTGGAATGGGTCTTTGGAGCCAATCTCTGGACAGAATACTTTAATGATACAAGGGATAGCGATACCAATGCCCTGGACCAATCCTATCAGATTTTTGGCCTGTTTGCACAAAATGTATGGCCCATCGACGAGACTTTTTCCGTGGAAACCGGTTTTCGTGCCGATTTCCATTCCGATTATGGAGCCATGGCCCTTCCGCGATTATCGATACTTTACGAGCCCCATAACGCACTGACCTTTAGATTGGGTGGTGGAATGGGATACAAAACTCCTACGGTGTTCACAGAAGATGCGGAACGCCTGCAATTCAGGAACGTACTGCCCATCAATACAAATGATGCCGACCTTGAACGCTCCCTGGGGGGTAATTTTGATGTAAACTATAAGTGGGTTCCAATGCCGGGAATGACGATGTCCATCAATACACTCCTTTTTTATACCAAAATCAACGACCCCATAACGTTGGTCCCAAATGAAAATGGGTTCTATAGCTTTCAGCAACCAGACGGATATGTCGACACCCGTGGTGCCGAGGTCAACCTAAAAGTTAAGTATGGTGATTTCAAGTTGTTCACCGGTTACACCCATGCCAATGTTAAACAACATGAAAACGGAATGGTGTCAGATTTTCCATTGGTGGCCAAACACCGCTTAAATAATGTGCTGATGTACGAAAAGGAGGAAAATCTTTGGGTAGGGCTCGAAGCCTATTATTACAGTCCACAAAAACTGGGTAATGGTGAAACGGGCCAATCCTATTGGATTCTTGGATTGATGAGTGAAAAGAAACTCGGTGAGAAATTTTCGATTTTTCTAAATTTTGAAAACTTTTTGGATACCAGGCAAACCCGTTTCGGTGCAATTTACACAGGGAACCTGAGCGACCCAGAGTTTTTGGATATTTATGCACCGGTCGATGGCTTTGTCATCAATGGCGGTTTTAAAATACAGCTATAGAGATTAAATCAAATTTAGCTTGGCAGGCATTAGGTTCAAGGGGTGTCGACCATCAATATATCGGCATCCCTTTTTCTTTACATAAATTTAAAATAGAGTTTGATGATATTGGACATACATATTGTCCATTATTAATTGTATCCAATTTTAGTACTTTACCATCAGCTCTTCTTGGAAACGACCACGCCAACAAACAGGGCAATTCCAATGAAGCACAACGAAACCCATTCTGGAAAAGTATAGTGGTGTGCGAGAATCATTTTTATACCCACAAAACTAAGTATGGCCACGAGACTGTATTTGAGGTAGTAGAACCTACTTATCATGTTCGATAGGAAGAAATACATCGACCTTAGGCCCAAAATGGCAAATATGTTTGAACTGAAGACCAAAAAGGGATCGGATGTAATCGCCAAAATGGCCGGAACACTGTCCAAAGCGAAGAGAATATCCGTAAACTCAATAATTACAAGAGCAATAAACAGTGGTGTGGCGGCGGTAATATGGCGTATTTTGATAAAGAATTTCTGGCCCTGCATATGCGTAGTGATGGGCATAACCTTTCTAAGGTTCCTATAGATGAACGACTTTTTGGGATTGAAGGCCTCCTGCTTGGAAACCAGCATTTTTATGGCCGTAAAAATCAAAAAAGCACCAAAGATATAGGTCATAAAACCGAACTTCTTAATCAATGCCACTCCAAAAAATATCATGAGCGCCCTAAAAACAATAGCTCCCAATATTCCCCAGAACAATACCCTATGTTGGTATTTTTGTGGAATTTGAAATGATCCGAAAATCACCGCTATAACAAAAATATTGTCAATACTCAACGAAAGCTCGATCAGGTAACCAGTGATATATTTCAAGCTGGCATCCATGGGGGTAAGCGCATCCACGTTATCTATCTTTCCGCTACCATAGAGCCAATAGACGACCCCTGAAAATAAAATGGATAAGCTGACCCATACACTGGTCCATATGGACGCTTCCTTGACGCTTATGACATGGGGGGTTTTATTGAAAACACCAAGGTCCAAGGCCAAAAAGACAAGGATTCCCAAAAGGAACAGTATCCAAACGATCATAATTTCGAAGATTTAGCTGGCTAAATTAAAAAATATAACACTATTGAATCGGTATTCCGCGCAGTTTTTCAAAAGCTTTATGAGTTTTGTCCACCTTTTCCTTCGGCGTAGTTCCAAACTCCTTGTCGGTTACTTTGTAATACGTTTGTAAACTATCCAGTTTTTTGTGCATGGAGGCTATTACACCTCTATATTTTTCATCATTGATGGCATTGTGTAATTCTTTGGGATCCTCTTCTAGATCATAAAACTCCCATTCATCAATATCGTCGTAAAAATGGATAAGTTTGTACCTATCTGTTCGCACCCCATAGTGCCGTTTTACCATGTGAAAGGCTGGAAAATCATAGTAGTGGTAGTATACAGCATCTTTGAATTCGTCCTCGGCACCCTCCAATAGTCCCTTAAAAGATTCTCCCTGCATGTTAGCGGCATACTCTTGGCCTCCTGCCAAATCCAAAAAGGTCGGGGCAAAATCCAAGTTCTGCACCAAGGCATCAATATTGGTTCCTGGTTCAATCACCCCTGGCAATTGCATCAACAAAGGCATTTTCATGGATTCTTCGTACATAAAACGCTTATCGAACCACCCGTGCTCACCCAAATAAAATCCTTGATCCGAGGTATAGACCACCAATGTGTTTTCGTCCAATTCGGTCGCTTCCAAATAGTCCAAAATTTTCCCGATACCCTCATCCACAGATTTTACCGTGGCCAAATATTCATGCAAATAACGTTGCCCTTTCCATTCTGCCAGTTCCTTACCATGTAAATTGGCCTCATAAAAAGCATTGTTTTTTGGAAGATAGGCCTCGTCCCAAATGTCACGCTGTTCCGGGGTCATTCGGTCAAAATCCGTAGTCCATGGATTATGGGCCAAATCTGTGCTTCCATAACCATCGCTCATTTTTAGGTCATGCCCCTCGTACATGTCTTTGTAAATGGTCTGTTGTTGTTCGGCAGCGGCCCGTTGATTCTCAAATTCTGGAAAATAAGTGTCGGGCAAGGGAAATGTAATCGAATCATAAACATTTAAATGACGTAGTGCCGGCATCCAATTGCGATGCGGGGCCTTGTGGTGCACCATTAAATAGAAAGGCTTTTGGTTTCCCTCCCGCTGTTTTAGCCATTCCAAACTCTTGTCCGTTATCAAATCGGTGGCATAACCTTCGACCACGGTGGTATCCTCACCTTGAATAAATTCAGGATTGTAATAGTTCCCCTGATCGTTCAGAATATCCCAATAATCAAATCCTGTGGGTTTACCGTGCAAATGCCACTTTCCGACAATCGCGGTTTCATAACCCAATTTTTTCAAATGCTTCGGTAATGTGGGCTGACTGCTGTCAAACCGTTCCCCGTTCATCCGAAAACCATTGATGTGACTATGCTTTCCCGTTAAAATCACCGCCCTGCTGGGTCCACAAATGGAATTGGTGCAAAAGTTGTTCTGAAAAATGGCTCCATTCTTGGCGATGCGGTCAATATTTGGGGTCGGCGCCAATTTCCCCAACTCATGCCCATAGGCACTAATGGCCTGAAAAGCATGATCGTCCGACATAATAAAAATGATGTTCGGTGGGCCTTTGACAACTTGATCCTTTGGTTTTTCTTGTTGTTTACATGAAACAATTAAAAGTAAACCGACAAGGGCTAATCCTATTCGCATGCTACATTTATTTAAGCGTAAATGTTTCTGATAGTTCGGCATCGGAATTGGTTCCCACGAACACTTCAAATTCTCCTGGTTCCGACACAAATTCCAGTTGGGCATTGTAGAATTTCAGGTCATCTGGTGACAAATTGATGGTTACCTCCTTACGCTCCCCTTTCTTCAGCATCACCTTTTGAAAACCTTTTAACTGCCGTTTTGGCGGTGTAATGCTTCGCACCACATCCCGAAGGTACAATTGCACTACTTCTTCCCCGTCAAAATTACCTGTATTGGTGATTGTCACAGTAGCAGAAATAGCTTCACCTTGATGGATCTCTTTTTTGTTCAACCGCAGATTGGAATAGTCAAATGTGGTATAGCTCAAACCATATCCAAAAGGTAACAAGGGCGCATTGGGTGCATCCAGATAGTTTGACCTAAACTTTTGGAACTCTCCGCTTTCCGGTGCCGGCCTACCAGTGACTTTTGCACTGTGGTATATGGGTATTTGTCCCACATTCACAGGCCAGGTAGCCGTTAATTTTCCAGAGGGATTGTAATCTCCAAAAACCACATTGGCGATAGCGTTCCCTGCTTCCACTCCCGGGTGCCAAACCTGTAAAATGGACACGGGCAGGTCGAGCTCTTCTGGTATGGTCAGCGGTCTACCGCTCATCAACACCAATGCGACAGGTTTTCCTGTCTCCACCAATGCTTTGATCAATTTCTTTTGACTATCTGGGATTGAAATATCGGTGCGGCTGGAAGATTCTCCGCTCATTTCAGTAGCTTCACCGACCACGGCCACCACAACATCCGAAGTTTTGGCCAAATCCACAGCCTCTTTCAACATGGCTTCTGGTGAGCGTTCATCCATTACTATTCTTGGACCTAAAGCATTTACATTCTTGGCAAAATCGGCATCGTCAGAAATATTGGCGCCTTTTGCATATTTGATGCTTGCATTTGATGCTACATTATTGAAGCCTTCCAAAATGGTAACTGCAAGGTTAAAATCACCCGTTGGTGCCCAAGTCCCTAACATATTTTCCCTACTATCGGCCAGTGGGCCAATCAGGGCGATTTTCCCTTTCTTTTCCAAAGGAAGTAGGTTGTTGTGGTTTTTCAGCAAAACGAAGGAACGAGTTGCCAATTTACGTGCCAATGCCCTGTTTTCCTTTGTCAGAATATCGTTTTTGGGGCGCTTGGCATCCAAATATTTGTATGGGTCCTCAAAAAGTCCAGATATATACTTGGCTTCCAACACCCTTCTACAAGCCTTGGTAATATCTTCTTCGGTGATTTTTCCTTCATCCAAAGATTTTTTCAAGGTCGTCAAAAAACCTTCACCCACCATATCCATATCCAAACCAGCTTTTAACGCCAATGCCGAAACGGCCTGAAGGTCTCCCAATCCGTGCGGAACCATTTCGTTGAGCGATGTGTAATCCGAAACCACGAAACCATCAAAACCCCATTGTGAGCGAAGCAAGTCGGTGAGCAACCATTTGTTGCCAGTTGCTGGCACACCATCCACATCATTAAACGAACTCATAACGCTAGCGGCCCCGGCATCAATGGCAGCTTTATACGGTTGCAAATATTGATTGAACATTTTGATCTTGCTCATATCCACCGTGTGATAATCACGACCAGCCTCGGCGGCACCATAGAGCGCTAAGTGCTTTACACAGGCCAACATGGTATGGGAAGCGGCCAAATCTTCTCCTTGATAACCTTTCACCATGGCTTCGGCAATTTTGGAACCAAGATACGGGTCTTCACCAGCCCCTTCGGCGATACGCCCCCAACGTGGGTCGCGGGCAATATCCACCATGGGAGAAAAATTCCAGTTGATCCCATCCGCGGTTGCTTCCCTAGCAGTCATTTGAGCGGCTTGTTTTACCAAATCCATGTCCCAAGTGGATGATAGCCCCAAGGGAATTGGATATGTGGTCTTGTACCCGTGGATCACATCGGAACCTATTAACAGGGGAATGCCCAATCGGCTTTCCTTAACTGCCAAATCCTGAGCTTTTCTAACTCTATCTGGACCAGTCACTCCAAAAAGGCCTCCAACCTGCCCTGCCTTGATTTTGCTACTGACATTTTCGCTTACCACTTCTCCCGTGGCCACTCCGCCACCTGGAGTCAAAAGGTTTAACTGACCAATTTTTTCTTCAATGGTCATTTTTTGTAAAAGCTCCTCTACTTCAGGTATTTGTTCCTGGGCATTGGCACCCCAAAAAATTAAGGTTAAAAGGGCGAAAAGTGATTTTGTATAGCTCATAATAGGTTGTTTTCGGTATTATCCCTTTATTCTGATGTTTCCTGAATTGCTTTTTTAGTGTGCGAGAACAACCAAGGCAATAAATCCGGTTCGGCGAACGCTGGGTCCCAACTGTTGTGATTGGCAAAATCGTACATGGTGAATTTTGGGAGGGCACCTGCTTTTAATAAAGCGGAAACCATTTCCATGGACTGCAAGGGGTTTACCACATTGTCCTGTGCTCCATGAAAAACCCACAATGGTGTGTGTTTGGCATACACCGAAACGGATTCAGGTTCCCCTCCCCCACAAATTGGAATTGCTGCAGCAAATGCCTCAGGTTTTCTACTCAACAATTCAAAAGTTCCCATTCCTCCCATGGAAAGACCCATCAAATAAATTTGATTGTCGTTGGTGTAGGGCTTCTGGATAGTGGTTTCCAACAAATCCATTACCATTTTCAAGGGTTTGGTCGGTCCCTCGCTATATTTAAAATCCAAATTGATTGGATACGAACTCCTGTCAACATCTACACTGGCCCAGTAACTATCTCTTGGACACTGCGGAAATATTACAATTGCAGGATATCGCTCCTGTAAATAATCGGTGGCAAACAATTTGGCTCCGTTCATCAATTGTTTTTCGTTGTCGCTTCCGCGTTCTCCTGCTCCATGGAGAAAAAGTACCACGGGATAGTTTCTATCCTCATTAAAGTTCTTGGGATACATAATGCGATATCTTAAAGTATCTTTCCCATCAATAAGCATTTTGGCTTCGTATTTAGATTGCCATTGTGCAGCGACCAAATTACAAGCAAGAAACAGTAGAAAAAATGATAATTGTCTTGTCATATCAAAATCCAAGTTTGGTCAGACCGGCTTGAACATCTTCATTACCCATAAATAGGTTCCAAAGCAAACCCGTCCGATAGTTTTCTATCATGATGATCTGCGGGCCTTGGTCTATGGCCAGATATGCTTCTGCCACCCAATCGTATTCTGGACTAAAGGCATCATAAAACCCGGCTGGACCCAATAAATCATCTCTATTTCTATAAAAGTAATGCATTGCATCCAAAGATTCGTCGGGTGCATAAGGAATTGAGCTTATTGCCGCTGTTGGGGATATGATTCCTGTGTCGTTGCTTGGGCTATGGGCATTGTACCCCATGCTTCCATCATTATTTCTTGAATAACTGGCTGTCAATCCCCAACAATCTTCCCCGTAATCTTCATAATTGTTCGGATTGTTGACACAGTATTCGTAATTGACCATGGTGTGGTTTACATTAACGTCCCAATAATCCACATACTCATCGGACAGATTTCTTGGATCTAATCCCAAATAAGAATAGTGTGCCCAAAACAAAGGGCCTCCAAATTGCTCGGAGCCATTATGCCTAACCAAAAGGGGATAACCGTATTGGGTATTTGCAGATTTGATTCCTCCACCGGAGGCCCAACCATTGGCATATACTTCCTTTTCAATGCCGAAATCTGGTGAGGCAGCAGCCATAATGTAAGTGATCAACACCTCATTATACCCTTTAAGTTGAAGATTGATATCGAAACCGTGGTTGGGGCTCCAGTGCCAATACAACACATCTTGATTTTGGGTGTACCAATCCCATTCAACACCTTTCCAAAGTTCATCGGCTTGCTGAGCCAAAGCTTGCTCGGTATCCGTACCGTTTTTGAAATATTCCTTTACACAGATAAGTCCTTGTGCCAAAAAAGCGGTTTCCACTAAATCCCCTCCATCGTCCAGCTCGCTAAAAGGAATTACGGCTCCGCTGGAACCATTGATCCAATGGGACCAAGCTCCATGAAAGCGGTCGGCATTTTCGAGGAAATCCAACAAAGTATTCAATCGCTCCAACCCTTCGGTTCTGGAGATAAAGCTTCTTTCGATTCCGACCAAAATGGCCATCAACCCAAATCCTGTGCCTCCAGTGGTTACGACTCCTTCACTGTTTCCAGGGTCGTTTGGGTGGTATCTTTCCCTGGCTCCTCCAGAATCGGCATCGGCAAAGACCCAAAAATATTTAAAGGTGGTCTCCTGGGTAAGGTCGAGCAATTCTTCATCCGTTATAGATGGTTCTTCCTCCTCCTCCTCTTCAGAACCATTTCCCGGGATTTCAGGTTCAGTAGGAATATAGGTATAATCGTCTCCTCCACCACAAGATGTAATCAATGCGGCGAAAAGAAGAATGTATAATGCTTTTTTAATCATTTACAGTTTCCATATTTGGGCTTTCAAAACCCAATTTTATTAGACCTTCTTGTACTTCTGTATTGGCCATGAACAACTTCCAAAACAGCCCGCTTCGGTAATTTTCAATCATTACGGGAATGGGGCCTTGGTCTATAGCCAAATACCTTGGCAGGTACCAATAGTCTTCCAAACTAAAGGCATCGTAAGGTCCGTACTTCCCTATTAGGCTATCCTGTTCGTTGTACATAAACCTCAAAAACTGTTTGCTCTCCTCTGGGGTATAGGGCATGGAAGAGAGTGCCGCCGTAGGTGAAATCACTCCTAAATCCGCTTCTGGACGATGCCCTGCATAGCCGTTGATGGAATAACTAGAGGTCAAGCCCCATAAGTTTTCTCCATATCCTTCGTAATCCTTTGGATTGTCCACACTATATTTATAATGGATTAGCGCATGGTTCCGGTTCAATTTCCAATAATCCCCAAATTGATCTTTTAGTCCTTTTGGATTCAATCCCAAATAGGAATAATGTGCCCAGAAAAGTGGACCTACGGGAGCATCGCTATGTTCATAATGGTTCAGTTCTGTTTCCAGACCGTAGTAGGTGGTATCTTGTGAGATTTCACCCTCACCGGCCCAACCAATTTCGTAAACGGATTTATCAATCGGGTGTGTTGGGGAAGCTGCCGCCAAAATGTACATAATAAGGGCTTCGTTATAGCCACCGACAGGAAAGTTCATTTCCCATTTATACTCTGGGCTCCAATGCCAGTACAATACATCTTCACCGTTTTTGGTGTACCAGTCCCACTCAACCTCTTCCCAAAGTTGTTGTATTTTTTGGGCCAGTTGTTTTTCGCGTTCGTTGCCATTTTTAAAATATTCCTTGACCGTTAAAAGGCCTTGAACCAAAAAGGCGGTCTCCACCAAATCCCCTCCATTGTCCTTTTTACTGAAAGGGGTTACTTTGCCGGATGGCAATAGCCAATGGGGCCACGCTCCGTGAAAGCGATCTGCTTTTTCCAGAAAACCAACGATACGCTCGTAGCGTTCGAGAGCTTGTTCACGGGAAATAAACCCTCTTTCCACACCGACCAGGATAGCCATGAGGCCAAAACCTGATCCTCCTGTGGTTATAATATCCTTATCGTGGTTGGGATAAATCCCGTCCATGTGCATACGCTCCCTGGCCAATCCTGAAATAGGTTCCGCACCCTCCCAAAAGTAATTGAAGGTTTGGTACTGTACGCTGTCGAGCATCACCTCATCGGCAATGGCAAGACTGTCCGCATCTATTTCGGTTGACTTTTTGGCCTCTTCCTTAGTTTTTTGGCCATTGCACCCTACAAGTAAAGTAACAATGGCCAATGGTAAAATGATTAACCTCATAAACTAACTGAATCAAATTTTTATAGTGCTATAGCACATTAATTGTTCATAATTTCTTGGATTTCCTCTTGGGTCAATGTTCTATCAAATAGATATAGATCATCGATGTAACTCAAATCGGATAAGTGGTTCCAACCAATAAAATTTGGTGCGCCGGAACCTATTGAAAGTATAGAGCAGTTTTCCCAACTTATGGTTTTTCCAGCCATATCCCCTGTGTTGACAACAGGTTCTCCATTCAAATAAATCAAGGTTTCCGTTTCGGTAACGGTAAAGGCTACGTGCACCCACACATCTGCGGTGTCATCAATAACTTCTCCGTCGTTCCAAACGTCTCCGGCATCGGTTCCCAAATGAAGTTTTATTCGTTGCTCCGATGCATCGCCTTCCCTTATTAGCCTAAAGCCTGAGGAAAGATCATTATCTGTTCCGTTCATTGGAGGGCTTACCGTTAAGATTCCAGCTCTATCCGGGTCAGCGTTTACCTTGTACCAGAAAGCTCCACTGAATTGATTATTGAACAACCCATCAATCGGGAAAGTAAGGTAAGAATCGGTTGCACCGGCATAGGCGTTGCTACCTACGGCGCTTTCACCTGCGAAACTAGGCGTACCTACCACTGTAGCTTCTAGTCCGGAGTTGTCATCAATAGTAGATCCATCAAAAGGCATGTAAAGTGTGGAGCCGTAGTTTTTTGGTGTGACTTCTCCTCCAAAAACTTCTGCTACTTCTTCAGGAGAAAGCGATTTGCTATAGAATCTCAGGTCATCTATTATGCTATTATCCGATGCATGTCCCCAATAATCGAATGTTGGTCCGCCTGCACCTATAGTGAAGGTATCACAACCCGTCCAATCAATCGGTGCCGACATAGCAGATGACAATACTTCGATCCCATTGAAATAGATAACATTTTCACTATTTGATATGGTAAAAGTGATGTGAACCCATTCACCTGCGGTTACATCTATTACACCGCCGTCGTTCCAACTTTCGCCGCTACCTGTTCCTACATTTAATTTGATGCGTTGCTCATCGACAGTTCCCTCGCGGAACAATCGGAAACCTTGAAAACGATCTACTTCGTCATCTCCAATTGTTATGATCCCCGCCCTATCTGGGTTGGCATCCACTTTATACCAAAAGGATCCACTGAACTCGGAAGTCATCAATCCTTCTGCTGGATAGTTGATATAGGAATCGGTGGCACCCAAATACGCTTGCTCCCCTACTTGACTTTCATCGGTGAAACTTGGCGAACCTACCTGGGTAGCAGCTTTGCTTCCCATTAGATCAATGTAATCTCCATCAAATGGCATATACAATGATTCGCCATCGTATTGAGGGATGTATGGATTGGCTGCATTTATCATAATTTGAACATCGCTTTGCGTCAATGCTTTGTCAAAAATGCGTAGCTCGTCCAATTGACTGGCGTCATAGCCATGATCCCAATAGTCAAAAGTTGGTCCCCCGGCACCAATATGCAATTCCTCACAACTTGTCCAATCTATTGGTGCTGCCATATCGGAGGTTAACATTTCGATTCCGTTAAAGTATATGGTACTCTGGGTTTGGGAAATTGAAACGGCTACGTGAACCCACTCCCCCGCAGTTACATCAATCACTCCACCATCGTTCCAACTTTCGCCGGAACCGGTACCTACATTCAATTTGATTCGTTGTTCGTCGGCGTTTCCTTCGCGGAACAAACGGAAGCCCTGGTTTCTGTCTTCAGCACCGTCGCCAACCACTAAAATTCCGGCTCTATCTGGTGTTGGGTTGACCTTGTACCAGAATGCGGCACTAAATTCAGTACTTTTTAGGTTATCCATCGGGAAAGTCAAATATGAATCCACGGCACCTTGAAAAGCATCTGCACCCAAAAAGGCATCTCCAGCAAAACCTGGATTGCCTACTTCCCCAGCCTCTTGGAAGCTAATAAAGTCCATATAATCCGCATTGAACGGCATATAGAGAACCTCGCCATCAAACTGTGCACTATATGGCGCCAGTTTGGCAAAGTTTGTTTCTTGTGTAGTTGTTTTACCCTCTATATCGGTTGCTGTTACGGTGACTGTATGGTCGCCGTTCCCCAAACCATCGTACGTTACCTCTTCCATAACAATTCTATAATCCTTGAAAGAGTTGTATGCAGCTATTTGTGACCCATCCATGGACACGGTAATATTCGCTACCTCAATATCATCGGTAACCTCGAATGTTATATCTATTGATGTTTCTTCTTCGAAGGGCATGAGTTCCACTCCTTCGGTAGGATAGGTTATGGTAACCTGTGGGGCTGTTTCATCCACCCCGGCATCGACTGCCGTTATAGGGTCGATTCCCTCATTACAAGAAACCACCAGAAGGCCCAAGAGCATCATTATGGATTTAACTATGTATTTCATCTTGTGTTGTTTATTTAGTTAGTATTAATCATCGCTACTTCCCCCACCCAAGGTCGGAAGTGCATCCAGTTGGGCTTGTGGGTATGGCAATAGTTCTTTATCTGCCGTAAAGGTTCTACCATCGTAGCTCAGTTCGGAGTAGTTATCCAAGCGAATCATATCATAATAGCGAATCCCCCATTCCATACCTAACTCGGCAAATTTTTCGTCCATTACATCACTGGATGAAACTCCAGACAACGAAGGCATTCCCGCTCTGTTACGAACCAAGTTTACGGCTTGGTCCGCGGTCATACCAGAACCACTTGCACCACGGGTCAAGGCTTCAGCATACATCAGCAATATTTCTGCATAACGTATTACAATCATGTTTTTACCGCCACCATAGTTATTTCTCTGATTTGTTAATTGTACGGATGGTAAGTAGTGCTTACCACTGGCGAACAAGGCTCTTGCGTAGTCATTGATGACATCGCCATCTCTTGTGGTATTGTTCACAAAAGAGGGGAGTGTGGCATAATTCGGGTCTGTTTGTAATTCTGCAATGCCACGGTCTGTCCACAATACACTAGTCTCCAAGCGAACAGCTTCGTCCCTGTCCAGCATAAATTTGATAAACTTCATGCTTGGTTCGTAAAAGCCCCACCCATCGGATGCGTTTTCCCTTGCAGGGGTCCAACCTTGGGGACCAAAAGGTGCATAAAGGTGGTAAAACTCATCGCTGGTACTGGAACCGTAATCGGAAAATTGTAGTTCGAACAGACTCTCATCGCTCAATTCGCCAGGTTTTTTGAACAGGCTATAAAAATCGGGGTACAAAGAAAATTTATTGGAGTTGATTATCGCGGCACAGGCGTCTGCCATACCTTGATAATCCTCCATTTCCATGTGAGCCATGGCTTTTAATGCATAAGCCGTATAGCGTGTTACACCACCGGGAATGTCCGTTCTTTCATTTGGCCTTAAGTTGGGCAATACCGGAATAGCCTCATCCATTTGGTCGGATATGTATTGCATCATCTCTTGCTTGGTGGCAGGTCCGTTGGCTATTTCAGCATCGGGCTGCGTGGTTTCTATGATAAAAACATCGTTCCAAACCCTTGCCAGATTGAAATGCAACCACGCCCTCATCACTTTTATCTCTGCAATATATTGGTCTGCTGTTGCCTTCTCGCTTTCATCGGCGAAGTCCTTGAAATTTTCTATCAGCTCTATCTGGGTGTTCAATTCGACTATGTCACCATAATGGACATTCCAAAGTGAGTTGTACATCCAATACCCTTGATCGTAAACAAAATTATCGGTGTCCGCAAAAGGTTGTTGGTCTCCGAGTCCCCCTGCGTTTACATCGTCTCCACGAACGGAAAGCAATAAGGGTTCTTCCCATCCTCTTGTGGCAATTACATAATAGGAGCCGATCAATGCTTGGACCATATCCTCGGTCGCAGTGTAATCCAGGTCGTCTGCATTAAGCTGACCTTCCCTATCTTCAAATTTGTCGGAGCATGATTGGACAAAGAGTATCGCAATCAAGACAAATACTATTTTATATACTGGGTTATTACTATTTTTCATCACAATTTTCTTTTTATAGTTTAACATTGACACCTATGGTGTAAATCGCCGGAACGGGATAGGTCTGTCGATCAACCCCATCGGATACTTCTGGGTTAAATCCATTGTAACTGAAGATGGTCAAAGGTCTTTCGGCTGTCAATGTGAATTTAAAATCGGGCATGTTGCCCTTAAGTTTATCACCACGTAAGGTGTAAGCCAACTGTATGTTCTGGATTCTGAAGAAATCTCCGTCCTCTACCCAAAAATTGCTCAATCGTTGGTTCCAGCTGTTTCTAAGTCCTGCCGATGAGGGGTAGCTGTTGCTAGTTCCTTCGCCGTGCCAACGGTTTTTGGCCAAATCGGCATCCATATTGGTATCGTTGGTAAAGATGACCTCGCCCCGTTTTCTGTTCAAGATTTTATTTCCTGATTGACCATAGAAATTCAAGGAGAAACCAAAGTCCTTATAATTTAATCCAATATTACCACCGTAGGTGAACTTGGGAAGGAACGAGCCCAATACGGTTCTATCCTGGTCTGTAATGGCGCCATCCCCGTCCCTATCGTTGAATATCAAGTAACCGGGTTGAATATTCTGTCCGTCCGCAATGGCGCTCTGTGCCACAGGGTCGGCATCAATTTGGGCTTGATTTTGATAAACTCCGGTGGTTTCGTATCCATAAAATGCATACAATGGTTCTCCCTCCATAGTTCGCTGTCTAAACTCGGCAGAACCTGAATCAATATAACCTCTTTCGTCCTCAATCTCAATGGCCTCATTTTTTACCGTGGTAAAATTGGCTCCAACAGTATAGGTGAAATCGGACGTAATTTCATCACTCCAATTCAATGCAATCTCTACTCCCGAGTTACGGATAACACCTGAGTTTCTTGAGATTGTTTGGTCCGCAATGGGAATGTATACGGGCATAATGGCATCTTCGGTGTCCCTTATGTAGTAATCAGCCTCAAGTGATAAACGATTGTTGAAGGTATTCATGTTGAAACCGAAGTCCAACTCTTCCACTACCTCCCAGGTTAAATCGGTGTATGTACTTGTAGCGGTAACCCCTGTATTCGGGGTATCGCCCAAATCAACAGTTTCATTTTCAATAGTATTGGCTCCGGCACTTGCAGGAACATTGTCGTTACCCAATCGACCCCATGCGGCCCTTAATTTTAAGAAATCGAAGAAGCCCACGTTTTCCATGAACGGTTCTTGGGAAATTACCCAACCGGCACCTACTGAAGGGAAATATCCCCACTGCTCCTTGGTAAACTTCGAGGATCTATCTGCCCTAAATGTTCCGTAGAGCAAGTAGCGGTTTTTAAAGTTGTAAGATACCCTTCCAAAATAGGATTGTCCGTAAATTCTTTTGTTTTCTTCTTCTACATTGTTGTTGAACGACAACGGATCGGCAAAATCCAAATACCACGATGTCTCATAGTTGATTCCGGCAATATCGCTACCAGTTGCCTCAAACCTATTGGAAGCCTCGTCCCTAAAAGATGTACCTGCCATTACGGTCACATTATGGTCTTCGGAATAGGTATCGGAATAGGTAAGAACGTTGTCCCAAATTTGGTTATAGTAATTGTTCTGCTTCCTATTAATTGATGAAATTCTTTGGTCACCAAAGCCCATATTGTAAGGGAGGTTTACGTAGCGCTCTTCCAGTGCGGAGAAGTCTATATTATAGGTGGTCTTAAAGGTAAGCTTGTCCTTTATCAAATCTGTTTCCAAATAGATATTGGCCAACAACTTACGGATTTTCAACCTGTTATCGTTGTAATCCATATCCGGGAAAGGGTTTTGTGTGCCCCTGTACCCCAATGCTTGAGCGTTGGCATAGCGTGTGGGTGTTGCCTCGGTGTTCATATCATCAAAAACAGGAAGAATAGGAACGGCAAAATATGCTTTGAACCAAGCTGAGTTTTCAGGGGTTTGCTGCGTTGCATTACTGAAAACGGTATTCACCCCCATTTTTAAATTATCGAGAACGTCCACATCCAGTTTGGAGCGGATATTGAACCGTTCGTACTCGTTTTTCATATCCAACAGACCTTCTTGGGAGAAGTAGTTTGTACCAAGGGAATAGGATACATTATCGGTACCTCCGGTAACACTTATACTGTGATTTTGAATAAGTCCATCACGAATGATCTCATCGTACCAATCCGTGTTTACATCGGGCACGTTCGGATTAATACGACTTCTGCCATAGCGTTGCATGGCATTCAATATAAATTGGACGTCCGCTTCGGAGCCAGACTCAACAGCCATGGTGACAAATTGTTCGGCATTGGCCATTTGTAAAACATTTTGGGCACGTTGAATACCTGTATAGCCATTATACTCTATGGTAGGTTTTCTGTTTTTTCCGCCGGACTTTGTTTCAATGATGATAACACCGTTGGCCGCCCTTACCCCGTAAATGGCCGAAGAGGAAGCATCCTTTAGTACGTTCATCGACTTGATGTCGTTGGGGTTCAAGAAATCTATATTGCTGTAAAACATGCCGTCTACCACATACAGCAAACTGGTTGCATTGGAATAGGTTCCCAAACCACGAATCCTAACTGTAGGAGAAGCTCCTGGTGAACCTGGCGATACAATCTGAACCCCGGCCACTTTGCCTTGCAAAGATTGAACTGGGTTTGCCGATGGTGTTTTTTCAATTTGTTCCGCATCCACTGTGGCAATGGAACCCGTTAAATCGGCTTTCTTTTGGGTACCGTAACCTACCACGACCACTTCGTCCAAGTTTTGGGTGTCTTCCTGCATGGTCAGATCAATGGTAGTCCTATTATTAATAGGTACAGTTTGAGTTGTAAATCCGACGTAACTGAACACCAATGTTCCGTTACCCGGAATGTTCTCCAAACGATAATTACCATCAAAGTCTGTTTGAATTCCTGTAGTAGTGCCCTGTAGCACTATGCTTGCCCCGGGCAACGGTTGTCCTTGATCATCCATGACCGTCCCAGAAATCGTTATATTGTCTTGAGCTAAAAGTACAGCCTGAAACAACAAAAACGAGATTAGCAATAGTTTGCTTTTAATTTTCATAATTGTGCAAAAATAGAGTTAGATTTTTACTAAATTAATAAAGTAGCTTGTGATCAAAGGCTAGTTGGAATACATAAAAATTACATCATCAAATAAAGAGCTCAAAAGCCTTATTTCACCGTGTTTGCAGTAGTGCTCCTTATTTTGATGTAAAAAGAATTAACACTATGATGTAGTGTTGATGTAGTTTGTTAAATCACTTTTAACATACCTAAGTAAGCGATTCTATGGTTTTAAAAAGTGATAAGAAAATTGGAAAGGTTCTCCGAACTGTCCATATCGAGTTTTTTTCTCAATCGGTAACGGTGTATTTCCACTCCCCTGATCGTTATCCCCATTAGGGGGGCAATCTCCTTGGTAGAAAGATTCATTTTGAGGTATGCACATAATTTAAGGTCCTTTGGAGTCAATGCTGGGTATGATTTGAGCAGTCGCTCAAAGAAATCTTCGTGCAACTCCTTAAAATTGACTTCAAAACGTTTCCAATCTTCCGTATCCTCGATCGAACTGTTCAGTTTTTTAATGAAGGACCTGTATCGGTGGGAATTGGGGAATTTATCTTTGTTCATCACCAACATATTCTTAAGCTCCAATATCATTTCATTTTTTCTGGCGATGTTCAGTGTTGTACTGGCCAACTCATTTTGTTTGAGCTTTACTTCCTTGGCCAACTCTTCTTTTTCCAATTTTGCCATTCGTTCCTGTTGCTCCTGCTCCATACGTTCCATAAGCTCCCTATGCTTTCTTTCCAGTTTTTTTCTGTTGTACCGCCTTACCAAATAAATTGTCAAGACCACCAATGCCCCATAAAGAAAAAGACTCCACCACGAGAAATACCATGGTGGCAAGATTTCAAAGTTCAAGCTATTGGATTCGGATATGGCATTGCCCATACCCACGGTAGCCACTTTAAGGGTGTATGCGCCATAGGGCAGGTTTTGAAAGTTGATGAACCCGTTCTCTGCATACTCCGAATATTCCTTAGGACCTTCCAACTTGTAATAATAATGGGGCAATATATATTCTGGCGATGCCACCTCAATAGCTAGGGATTGAGAGCGTCCAAAGGGTATTTCCACAGATCCACCCAAAACGGAATGTTTTGCTTTCTGATCCTTTAAGACAACAAAATTTGGTACAGGAAGTTCCTGATTTTCGGAAAGACTTTTAAGGCCATTGGTGTTTATCTTGGCAAATCCATCCGTTAAAGTTATGTAGGATGCACTATCGTTCACCCTTACCACTTTCTGCGAATCCGGTGCCAATCGTTCCCTTAAGGGAAGATCCGTAATTAGTAGACTATCGCCTTTTAAATTGGTATGGATAATAGCCTTCTGCTCTTTATCATCTACAAACCAGAAATATTGTTCATCATAAAACAACAGCTCTTTGTTCTGGTAATACATGAACGCTTCAAACTTTTCGATGTGATCCACAATAGGATTATAGGTAAACCAATTGCCCTCACTGTTGAGTACAATATTGTTTTTGATATTATAGAGCTTTACATTGTATTCACTCGGAGCGCCTTCGCTCTCAAAACTCTGGATCCTGTCCACCTTATCATATGTTCCCTTTCCAAAGTGAATCCTATAAAAGCCTTTGTAGGGGTGTGCTGCCCAAAGAATATTGGGTGTTTCAAAACACAGCTGTTTAACGGGATCATCAAATCCCTCGATTTTTGTCACTTCCCATTGGCCGTTATCCAGTTTTTTGAACTTTGCGAGTCCGTTGTACGTACCCTGAACAAAGGTTGAGTTCGCATCCGGCACTTTGATTATTTGATATCCCCCCGCAATCGTCCCAACAAGTTCAAAACTGTTCTCGGTTACCCTATAGGTCCCTGTGTTGTGCCCACAGAGCAAATCACCCTCTATAACTTCCAAGTCCCAAACATGGCCTTGTGAACCACTTACAAACCTAAGTTCGTTGCCCTCAAAATAAAAGACCCCTGTGTTGCTTCCTAAGAATAATTTACCGTTGTACCATGCTATATCGTAGACCATGCCCAGCGTACCTGTATAGTCGGTATAGTATGCTATTGGGTTGTTCAGTTTTACCCGGGCAATTCCGTTATCCAACCCCAACCACAATTGATCTTTGAACGATAAAGAGGATAGTACCGTGTTGTTTTGAAGACCGGATTCCCTATTCAATACGCTGTAACGCCTAGAAACCGTATCGTACAGGTACATTCCATTTTTAATGGTTCCCAAAGCTAAAAGGCCATTGCCCAAAAGGGTTATCTTATTTAGTTGATGTTGTTTTAGGTCGTCATTTATGGGAGCCGACCATGGTGATAATGTGCTGCCATCATACAAAAAACAACCATGTAGTTTAGTCCCGATCAAAAGTTTGTCTTGGAAAATGGCCATATCATTAACGGTCTTACCCAACAAAATATCTTGGTTTGGCAAGGACACCAACCCCTCCTTTTTCACCTCAAAAAGACCTACAGATCCCCCCGCTACAATTAATCTATCATTGAACTCAATAAAATCAGAAACCACATCTGGTGGATCCACAACGGATATATCATTGTTATCATAGAAATAGATTGCTGAAAAGGAGCGGAACACTACCTTTCCATCTTTAGATGGAAAAATTTCCCAAAATTCCTCACTGGTAAAAGCATGGTCTTTAATAAGGTGTGTTAAAGAGGTATAGCCCAACTCTCCAAACTTGTTTTTGGTCCAGTAACCAAACTCCTCGTACGAACCTGTATACACTCTATCGCCAATACTCTCTACAGAACGTATTATGGTATTGTTCGGTAATTTGTTCAAAGTCCATTGCTCCCCATTAAAATGAAGCAATCCTTTATTATTGGCTACAAAAAGTTCACCCTTATCATTTACAGAAACATCCCAGTTTTTACTTCCCCCCTTATAATCCAGTAATTGATAATTTTGGATCGGTGGTAATAATTGTTGTCCGTTAACCGATAAACAGATCAATAATACAATTGATAAAAGCCTGAAATGCATACTGTATAGTTATGTATGGTAAAGATCTTTCGAATCTTTGAATATACAAAACCACAGGAATTTTCAATTTATTTAAAAAGTGATGTGAATTAATGAATACAGGCTCCTAAAAAGGAGCCTGTATCAAATTAACTAAACTAACTCAAATCCAATCTATGGCTGAATTTTCCATAAAGAAGCTTTGGTTATTCCATATACATTACGTTAAGAGGTTTCCGTCCTCGTCCCACTCGGCAATAACGCCTCGTTTGCTCTGGTCCACGCACTTGGCGAGCCATTCCTCGTCGTAGCTTACCCCGTGCTGTTCCAGTACATCCTCCGGAACGCCGTCCCATACGTTCGGCTGGTTCCCTTTATAACCGATCTCCTCTATCCCGATCTTGCTCGTG
>NZ_JBSXNW010000019.1:0-420029 GCF_056857835.1 Flagellimonas sp. B-3 | reverse complement strand
CGGTGATCGCTTCGGACACTGTAAATTCCTGTGCCTCGATCACCGGGGACTGATTATCTGGGTCGACCGCTGTCACTTTTATGGTCACCGTGGCATCTACTTTGGCCGTGCCATCGGTAACGCTCACGGTTATGCTGTGCTCGGTGCTGCTCGCTGCATCCAGTGCCTTGCCCGTGGCCAAGCTCAGTTTGCCTTCCTTGGTGATCTCAAAAAGGTTGCCGTCGTTCGTTTTAATGCTAAAGGTAAGGGCATCGCCCTCCGCATCGGTGGCGGTTACCGTGCCTATGGTCTCGGTGTCCGCAATGGTCTCCGCTACCGTAAAGGTGTGGGCCTTGACCACAGGGGCGGTGTTCTTGGGCGGCTCGGGGCCGTCGTCCTTCCCGCAGGACCAAATCATGATGGTGGCCATGAGTGCAACACCTAATTTCTTTGCAATGTGTTTCATAACATATTAAGTTTTTGATTATAAATTGGGACAAGATGCGATGTTCACGGGAAATTTTTGGGCATGATCTTACCAATGCCCTGTTTGGGTTGATGGATGCATGGGTTGGGTTGATGGGGAAGTTTGCAGTATGCAGTGGGCAGTCAAAACAGTTCAGACTTGAGTGTCAAGTTTCAGGTTTCAGGTTCAAGAGTAAGTTCAAGTTCAAGAACAAGTTCAGAGTTAGGAGTTATGAGTTATTGGGTTATTGGGTTATTGGGTTATTGAGTTATTGAGTTACTGCAAACTGCGTACTGCATACTTCCGACTTCGGACGTTTCGACTTTAGTTTATCCTGAGCATAGCCGAAGGGCTCAACGTGACATTTCGGACTAAGTTATTAGGTTATTGAGTTACTGCAAACTGCCATTGTCGACTGACTTCGGACTTCTGACAAGTTCAAGTTCAAGTGTCAAGTTCAAGTTCAAACTCAAATATCAAGTTCAAGAGCATAGAAAAGAGAATCAAGACTCAAGTTCAGAGTTAGGAGTTGCGAGATTATTGGGTTATTCGGTTACTGTAGACTGCCAACTGCATGTTCAAGTATCAAAAACAGAAAATTCGTGATAATTCGTGGAATTGGTGTCAAAAAGGCAAAGAACCAAGACCGCTGCGCTGTTAGACACAAGAATGGGCTTCTGAAGTTTGGGGTTATTGGGTTGTTCAGTTGTCAGTTATTCAGTTACCGCCAACTGCTAACTGTCTGCTGCCACTGCAAACTGTAAACAATCAAAGGTTGGCCTCGACCAATACTTTTAACTCTTCCTCCAAGCTATACTCGGGGAAAGGTTTGCCCGCTTGGCGGTACCAATAACCCGCATTCCACTTGTCTCCTTCCTTTCGGTGCAGGTAGGCGTGGATCCAACTACCCATTGTAGAGTGAATTTCTTGAGCAATATCATGCGAGGACTCCCAATCGTCTTTTGCATCAAACCAAAGGGATTTTAAGGGTTCAGACCATTCCTTCGGAGGTATGTTTTCTTCCAATGTAGATTCAAATTCTTCGAACGTTTTGGGTTTCATGCTTCCAGTTTTTGCAAAAATTCCTGTTCCGATATGATGGGCACTCCCAGGCTTTCCGCTTTTGTTTTTTTACTTGGCCCCATTTTGTCCCCTGCCACCAAAAAACTTGTTTTTGAAGATATGGACGAAGACACCTTGCCCCCATTGTCCTCGATTATCTTCTTTAAATCGTTTCTGCTGATAGATTCAAACACACCGGAAACCACAAAGGTCTGTCCCTTGAATTTATCCGTTTGGTTTTCCAATTGCTCCTCAGACAATGAGAATTGCAATCCGTAGGATTTTAACCGATCAACAATCTCCATATTGGCAGGCTCCGAGAAAAAACTGACCACACTTTCCGCAATCCGCTCACCAATTTCATCCACTGCAATCAATTGTTCTTGAGAGGCAATCATCAAAGCATCAATGTTTTTGAAGGCCTTTGCCAGTTTTTTGGCAACCGTTTCACCTACATATCTAATCCCCAAAGCAAAAAGCACCCGCTCAAACGGAATTTCCTTGGATGCCTGTACGCCATTCACCAAGTTCTCGGCCGATTTTTCGGCCATACGTTCCAATGGCAAAATTTGTTCCTTGGTCAAGGTATAGAGGTCTGCATAATTGTCTATCAAACCCTCTTTAAAGAGCAATTCCACCGTTTCGCCGCCCAAACCTTCAATATCCATGGCCTTTCGGGAAATAAAGTGTTGGATGCGACCGGTTATCTGAGGAGGGCAACCCATATCGTTTGGACAAAAGTGCTGGGCCTCGCCTTCTTTACGAATCAATTCCGTGCCACATTCGGGACAGTGGGTAATATACTCGGTAGGTTTGGAGTCAGGATTCCGTTTGGTAAAATCGACCTTAATAATTTTAGGTATGATTTCACCTCCTTTTTCCACAAAAACAGTATCTCCTTCGCGCACATCAAGCTTTGCAATTTGATCGGCATTGTGCAAAGTAGCACGTTTTACCGTGGTTCCTGCCAACAACACGGGTTCCAAGTTCGCTACAGGCGTAATGGCACCAGTACGCCCAACTTGATAAGTAATTTTATTTAAAATGGTGGTGGCCTGTTCCGCCTTGAACTTGTAGGCCATGGCCCAGCGTGGTGATTTGGCCGTATAGCCAAGCTCTTCTTGGTGCTGGATGCTGTTTATCTTTACCACTACCCCGTCTGTTTCGTAGGGCAGATTGTGACGGTTCACTTCCCAATAATCGGCAAACTGCATCACTTCTGCTGTGGATTTGCAAAGTTTGGCCACCGTCGGTACTTTAAAGCCCCATGATCTTGCTTTTTCCAAAACTTCAAACTGTGAGGTTACCCCAAGATTATCACCTGCGATGCTGTACAAAAGACATTCCAAAGGGCGTTGGGCCACCAAGGCACTATCCTGAAGCTTCAAACTACCGGATGCGGTATTTCTAGGGTTCATGTACGGGTCCTCACCTGCCTCAACACGCGCTGCGTTCATTTTTGCGAAGCCTTCGAGGGTTAGGATGATTTCTCCACGAATATCAAATTTTGGCGGATAGTCTCCTTTTAATTGCAAAGGAACCGATTTTATGGTTTTGATGTTGTTGGTCACGTCATCACCTTGAAAACCATCGCCCCGAGTGACGGCTTTTACCAATTTTCCGTCCTCATACGTTAGACTGATGGAAGCTCCATCATATTTCAACTCACAGGTAAATTCCACCTCTGCATCCCCGAGAATACGCAGAACCCGTTTCTCCCAATCCTCCAGGTCTTCCTTGGAATACGAATTGTCCAGGGAATACATGCGGTGTTCGTGCACCACGGTTTCAAAGTTTTTGGTGACCATTCCCCCTACCCGTATGGTGGGCGAAGTGGGATCATAAAATTCAGGGTGCTCCGCTTCCAATTTCTGAAGCTCTTCGAGTTTCATGTCAAACTCATAATCGGAAATGGAAGGCTCATCGAGCACGTAGTATTTATAATTGTGTTCCCTTAGCTCATTGCGTAGGGAGGTTATTTTATCTTGGATGTTCATTTCTTAATTGCTTTTAGCATTCTATCGTTGCCAAAGATGTCTTTTCGCAGTTCAATTTCCGAAAAATTATGGGCTTTGAAAAGTGCTTCGGTTTCCTTGCCCAAATATTGGTTGATTTCGAAGTACAACCTTCCATTCTCCTTTAGATGCTTTTTCGAAAAGTCCATGATGGCTTTGTAAAAAAGCAATGGGTCTTCGTCGGATACAAAAAGGGCTGTGGCTGGTTCAAAATCCTTTACGTTTCTTTTGATTTTCTCCTTTTCCAACTCCCTGACATAGGGTGGATTGGATACGATGATGTCGAAATCAAGTTCAAGTACAAGTTCAGGGTCAAGGATGTCATGTTTTAAAAAAGTAATATCAACTTTGTTGGATTCCGCATTTTTTTTAGCAACAGTCAATGCGCCTTGCGAAACATCCAAGGCATATACTTTGGCATTGGGAAGATGTTTTGCCAAGGCAATGGCGATGCAACCGCTTCCTGTTCCGATGTCCAAAATTTGCAACGAACGGTCATTGAGCGGAGTCGAAATGACGCTTCGGCTCCGCTCAGCGTCCGATTTAAACTGTTCTTCCTTCTGACAATCCTCCAAAATCCATTGTACCAATTCTTCGGTCTCCGGACGTGGAATCAACACATTTTCATCCACCTGAAGCTCTAAATCCATAAAATGGGCCGTTCCTAAAATATATTGAAGGGGTTTTTCCTGTTTCAACTCGGACAATGCTTCAAAAAGGGGCTGTTCTTCTTCCTTGGTCAAAGTAATTCCAGGCTGAATGGCCAGAATAAACCGTACCAATTTTAGGTAATGTTCAATGCAAGCGTAAAAAAAAGAATCAACTTCTTCTTTGGGATAAATCGCGCCCAATTCCTTATGGAAAATATCTTTGATTTCTTTGAGGAGCATTATAATTTTTTAAGCATCCAAACTGGGCAGGAATAATGTCCTGTGTTCCCCATTGGGGCATCTATGTATTCAAAACCGTGCTTTTTGTACAATTTTTGGGCAGCTTCCATATAAGGCATGGTCTCCAAATAGCATTGCTCAAAACCAAACTCCTTGGCTTTTTCCAAACAGGCCGCAATCATTTTGGCGCCAAGTCCTTTGCCCCTGGCTTCTTCCAAAAAGTACATTTTTTGAAGCTCGCAGACATTGCCATCATAGTTGTCCAATTGTGCAACACCGGCACAACCTATAATTCGTCCTTGGTGCTCCACCACAAAGTAAACAGCTTTTGGCACATTGTAATTGGAATACATATCGTCCAAAGCTTTATCAGCATAAGCGGTTCCCACTTTGGGCACACCCATATCCTCGAAAACTTTCCGTATTACTTGGGCTACCTGTGCGTTGTCTTCGGGGGTTATTTCACGAATCACCGTATCTCCCATATTCTGTTTTTATTGTTCTATTTTTGCGGGGTGAATATACATCAAAAATACATCCTTCGCTGTATAGAACTTGGCAAAAAAGGGCTGGGAACCACGGCTCCCAATCCAATGGTGGGCTGTGTGATTGTTCACAACAAAAAAATTATCGGTGAAGGATTTACCGCCCCCTACGGAGGTCCCCATGCCGAAGTGAATGCCATCAACTCGGTCAAGGACAAGGGTTTACTCAAGGAATCATCATTATATGTTACTTTGGAGCCTTGTTCCCATTACGGAAAAACCCCTCCCTGTGCGGATTTGATAGCCAAACATAAACTTAAGGAAGTATTTATTGGTTTACAGGACCCCCATAATAAAGTGGCGGGCAAAGGCATCAAAAAATTGGAAGATGCGGGTTGCCAGGTCACGATAGGTGTTCTTGAGGATGAATGCAGGGAACATCACAAACGATTTTTGACCTTTCAAGAGAAAAAGAGACCCTATATTATTTTAAAGTGGGCGGAGTCCGATGATGGTTTTTTGGCGCCCGATGCATCTTTGCGAAGCGACAATCCCGAACCGTTTTGGATTACCAACCCATATTCGAAACAATTGGTGCATCAATGGCGAAACCAAGAACAAGCCATTTTGGTGGGCACCCGAACCGTTTTGGAAGACAATCCCAAATTGACCACCCGCAACTGGGCCGGAAAAAACCCTATTCGTGTGGTTTTGGACAAGGATTTGAAGATTGATGCAAGCTATCACGTTTTGGACACATCCGTGCAGACCATTGTTTTGACAACAATCGAAGATGCATCAAAATATATTGAGGGTGTTGTGTATGTTGTGATTGATTTTTCAAAACCATTGGCCATGCAAATCTGTGATGTGCTCCACCAACACAACATTACCAGCGTAATTGTTGAGGGTGGGGCAAAAATGCTTCAAACCTTTGTTGATGAAAAACTTTGGGACGAAGCTCGTATTTTTAAAGGTTCCATTTGTTTTGAAAATGGTTTGCCAGCTCCAAAATTACAGGGAACTTTACATCATCAAAAAAAGATATTGACCGATACCTTATCCTTTTATACCAATGATTAAAAATATTATTCTCGATTTTGGCGATGTGCTCATCAACCTGGATAAACCTGCCACGGCAAAAGCTATGGTACAGCACGGCTTTACCGAGTTGACACCAAATTTGGAAACTTTATTTCAAGATTATGAGAAAGGGCTTGTTGCTTCTTCTGATTTTTTAGACGAGGTATCCGCACATTTCCCAAAGGCCAGCAGGGAATATTTAATACAGGCTTGGAACTCCATTTTACTGGATTTCCCCGAACACCGATTACAGTTTATTGAACAGCTCGCAGCGGAAAATCAATATAAAATGATTTTGTTGAGCAATACCAACGACCTACATATTGAATGTGTAAAGGAGCAAATGGGCATGGAGCGGTTCAACCGATTCAAAAATGTATTCGACGTTTTCTATTTGAGTTATGAGATAGGGATGCGGAAACCGGATGCGGAAATTTTTGAGTTTGTGCTGCAGGAGAACAAGCTTGTGCCCAACGAAACTTTTTTTGTGGATGATGTAAAGGAAAATGCCAATGCTGCAGCGGAATTGGGGATTCAAGTCTGGAACCTTCGCGTGGGAGAAGAGGACATAACCCAACTAAAATCAAAATTGTAAATGGTATATCTGATTCTGAGCGTTCTGAGCTCGACCTTGATTTTTGTGGTATTCAAATTGTACGATGTTTTTAAGGTCCAAACCTTGTATGCCATCATTACCAATTATGTGGTTGCTTGTGCGGTTGGGTTCTTCTTATATGATGGTCCCGTTGGTGTGAGCGACTTCACCAATAAACCATGGCTCATAGGCCCTATATTATTGGGCGTACTTTTTATTGTGATTTTCAATTTGATGGCCAAAACAGCACAGGTATCCGGAGTTTCGGTAGCATCGGTAGCCACTAAAATGTCGTTGGCCATTCCTGTGATAATGGGTGTTTTGCTGTATGGAGAGCATTTAAGTTTACTGCAAATTATTGGAATTGTATTGGCATTAGTGGCTGTTTATTTGGCATCTATAAAAGAGGAAAGTATTAGGATAAACAGAAAGGCCTTGATACTTCCGCTGTTGGTGTTTTTGGGTTCTGGTATTATTGACACCAGCATCCAATATTTTGAGGAAATTCATTTGACGGATCAAGAAATCCCGGTTTTTTCTTCCATGATTTTTGGATTTGCTGCTTTGACCGGATTCATTTTTGTTGGAATCAAAGCAGTCAAAACTCCATTAAAAGTCAACTTTAAAAATATTTTGGGGGGCATCGCTCTTGGCGTACCCAATTATTTTTCTATTTATTTTTTGCTTCGTGCCCTGCGTGAGGGTATTTTGAGCAGTGCCGCCATCTTTACCTTAAACAATGTTGCGATTGTAATGGTCTCCACGCTTGTCGGAATATTATTGTTTAAAGAGAAGCTCAGTCTTAAAAATTGGAGCGGGGTTGCCTTGGCCGTTTTGAGCATAATATTGGTAGCTTTGTTCTAATGGAGAAAAAAGAAGATGTTTACAAGACCGTTAACAAACCTTCGCCCGAGATTTTGTACAAAGACCGAAAAAGTAAATTCTATGCTGCGGTCCACCCCATTGCTTCGGAGGATGATGTAAAACCGATTGTAGAGGAACTTCGCAAAAAATACCATACGGCCAACCATGTTTGCTACGCATGGCAGCTCGGAACTGAAAAACCAACATATAGGGCCAATGATGATGGCGAACCCAACAATTCGGCGGGTATGCCCATTTACGGACAAATACAATCTTTTGGTGTGACCAATGTGCTGGTTACCGTTACCAGGATTTTTGGCGGCACCAAACTTGGGGTCGGTGGTTTGATTCAGGCATACAAAACTGCTGCACAGATGGCCTTGGAAAGTGCCAAGATCGTCACAAAGACCATTAAAGCTCAATTAAGGTTACAATTTGAATATCCGGTTATGGATATTGTAATGCGAACCATCAAACAGAAAGATTTGGACATTGTTTCCCAAAAAATGGAGTTGGATTGTGAGCTTGTTATTTCGGTTCGATTAAGTGAATCAGAAGAAATATTTCAACTTTTCGACGAAATGCATGGTGTGGATGTGGCAATGAGGGAATAATTGAATTTAGACTGCTTCAAAGTTAGATACAAGACCGCTGCGCTGTTAGACATAAGGACACTTGCCTCTTGAACTTGACACTTGAGTTTGAGCTTGTCGGAAGTCGGATGTCTGATGCACGAAGTCAGTTCGCAGTAAACAGTAGGCAATCTGCAGTAACCAATAACCGAATAACTCCAAACTTCAGAAGTCTTACCTCTTTTCTATGCTCTTGAACTTGATATTTGAGCTTGAACTTGGACTTGAACTTGTCTCTAGCCTCTAGCCTCTAGCCTCTAGCCTCGTAAAAATTCAATTATCCAGTTTTTCCAAAATATAATCAGGGCATTTTATGGGCCTACCCGTTTTTTTATCCATAAACGCCAAAACGGTATTTGCGGTGGCCAACAACTCACCTGACTCGTTGATCAAGGTATAATCGAACTCGATTTTTACCATTGGTTTGGATTTGAGTTGCGTCTTTACAGTTAACAAATCATCGTACAGCGCAGACTTTTTGTAGTTGATGTGTAAGGAAATTACGGGTAGCATTATGCCATTATCCTCCATACTCTTGTAGGTAATCCCCATGGCTCTCAACCACTCTACCCGACCCAATTCAAAATACTGTGTATAGTTTCCGTGGTAAACAACCCCCATTTGGTCGGTTTCTGCATATCGAACCCGAAAAGAATATGAATTTAGACCCATTTTTAACTGAAAAATTATATATTTAGAGGCTTGCTTATTTTGAGGGTAACATGCGAAAAAAAAACAAAACTTTCAATGCCGATTTCATTTTTTTTTTAAAAGATTTGTTCACATATTTGTCGCATCCAATAAGCATCCTATAACCCTTTAGATGCTTGCTCTTAAATATTAAAGCTAACCATTAAACAAGGAAAAACTTCTATGAGTGTTACTGCTAATTCCGTATGGAACAATTGTTTGGTTTTTATCCAAGATAATATCCAACCGCAGGCATTCAAAACGTGGTTTGAGCCCATCAAACCTATTAAGTTAACCGATAAGGCACTTAGCATTCAAGTACCCAGTAAGTTTTTCTACGAATGGCTCGAAGAACATTATGTAAAGCTTTTAAAAGTTGCCTTGACGCGTGAGTTGGGGAGCAACGCAAAGCTCATCTATGTTATAAAAATGGAGAACAAGTACGGCAACAAGGAACCTTTTACGGAACAAATACCAAGTTCCAACCGTACTGCCGTGGGACCACAGGAATTGGATGTGCCGATTACCTCTAAAAGCCCCGAATTAAAAAATCCGTTTGTGATACCTGGTATTCGAAATATAAAAATTGAATCCCAGTTAAATCCCAATTACAATTTTGACAATTTCCTGGAAGGAGACTCCAACCGTTTGGCAAGATCGGCCGGTATGGCCGTGGCCAACAAACCCGGGGGAACATCATTTAACCCATTATTGGTTTTTGGTGGCGTTGGTTTGGGAAAAACCCACTTGGCACATGCCATTGGGGTGGAAATAAAAGATAAGTATCCTGAAAAGACCGTTCTCTATATTTCTGCTGAAAAATTTACCCAGCAATATATAGAGTCCGTAAAAAAGAATACCCGAAACGATTTCATCCACTTCTACCAATTGATAGATGTTCTTATTATTGATGATGTACAATTTCTATCCGGTAAATCTGGAACACAAGATGTGTTCTTCCATATATTCAATCACTTGCACCAAAATGGCAAGCAGGTAATTTTAACATCGGACAAAGCTCCTGTGGATATGCAGGACATTGAACAGCGTTTGTTGTCCCGTTTCAAATGGGGACTGTCAGCAGAATTGCAAAGTCCCGATTACGAAACGCGTGTTTCCATCTTAAAAAACAAATTGTACCGAGACGGGGTCGAGATGCCGGAGGATATCATCGACCACGTAGCAAAGAACATCAAAACCAATATCCGTGAACTGGAAGGTGCCATTATTTCATTGATTGCACAGTCTTCCTTCAACAAACGTGAGGTTACCTTGGAACTTGCGCAACAGGTAGTGGAGAAGTTCGTGAAAAATACCAAGCGCGAAGTGTCTATCGACTACATTCAAAAAGTGGTGTCCGATTACTTTGAAATGGATGTGGCCACACTTCAATCCAAAACAAGAAAGCGCCATATTGTACAAGCGAGGCAATTGGCCATGTTCTTTGCAAAAAAATTCACCAAGGCATCTTTGGCAAGCATTGGGTCTCAGATTGGAAAACGGGACCACGCTACCGTGCTCCATGCATGCAAAACAGTGGACAACCTTGCGGAAACCGATAAACAATTCAGAAAATACATTGAGGATTTGAGCAAGAAGTTCTCTTAACAACTTCACAGCAACATTTATGAAAACCAAAGTTTTGATGGTCTGCTTGGGAAACATTTGCAGATCACCATTGGCCGAAGGCATTTTGCAATCTAAAGTTGACCCGGCTTCTGTTTTTGTTGATTCCGCTGGCACGGCCGGATACCATGTTGGCAACCCTCCAGATGAACGCTCCATAGCAGTCGCCCATAAATATGGACTTAACATTGAGCATCAGAAGTGCAGAAAGTTCTCAAAAGAGGATTTTTCGGAGTTTGACCATATCTACGTTATGGACCGAAGCAATTTTTCCGATGTGGCCAGCTTGGCAAAAAACAAAGAGGAGGCGAGCAAGGTAAAATTATTATTGAGCGAGATAGAATTGGGCACCCAAGAGGTGCCCGACCCTTATTATGGTGGCAACGATGGCTTTGAAAATGTGTACCAAATGATAGATAAGGCTTGTGAGGTAATTGCGAAAAAACTAAATTAATCCCATGGAAGAGGAAAAACCTGGATTGGTCGTGGGCAAAGTTTACTTGATTCCCACAACTTTGGGAGATAATGCACCTTTGGAAGTGTTGCCTATTTCGGTAAAGGGAACCATTGAACGAATTGACCACTACATTGTTGAAAATGAAAAGACGGCCAGGCGATTCATAAAACGAGTAAGCCCCAGCAAATCGCAACCTGACCTCCACCTACAATTGTTGAACAAATACACCGATCCAGAAGAAATTCCCTCATTTTTGGATCCATGCATCCATGGTTTTGATATAGGTGTGTTATCCGAAGCTGGATGCCCAGGTATTGCCGATCCTGGAGCAGATGTGGTTCGTGTGGCGCACGAAAAAAGAATCCAAGTGGTTCCGTTAGTGGGCCCCTCCTCCATTTTAATGGCCATGATGAGCAGCGGCATGAACGGCCAGAACTTTGCTTTTAATGGTTATTTGCCCATTGACAATGCCGAACGCAAAAAAATGGTGAAAGGTTTAGAGCGATTATCCCGAGACAAAGGGCAATCCCAAATTTTCATGGAAACGCCTTATCGGAACAACAAACTGGTAAAGGAACTTTTAAAAACGCTGCAAAAGTCGACCCGGTTGTGCATTGCCTGCGACATTACATTGCCAACGGAATTTATTTCAACGAAAAGCGTTCATGAATGGAGCGAAATTGAGTTGGATTTGGACAAAAGACCAACGATATATATTATTCAAGCATAAAAAAAGCCTTGACTGAAATTCAGCTTTTTTATTCCTTTTCTTCCGGATTATCACTTCCCCAAGAAATAATCAGGAAAGCCAAAACCACTGTAATTAAAAATCCTGCTATGGTATAGTTTGAAAAGGCACCTTCCTTAAAAAAGTAAATCCCTATCACCAACGACATCACAGCAAGCGCTATCTTGGATTTTCTTCTTTTTAAATGTCTGAAAATATCTTTCATCAAAATATTTTAAGAATAAGCAGTTATTAGTCTTAACCCAACAAAAATATTGATTATTGAATGAAAAACAACCGTAATAGTAGAAGTGCGATATCTATTGGAAATAAAGGAAAAACTAAACGCAATAAAAATAATTTTTATGGGATTGTAGGCAATTATATGAGAGATTGACCAAAGTACTGCGTTAATAATCCATGCATTTTTTCCATATCTCGCAACCTGTCTTTTAATCCAGTAACCTCTCCAAAAAAGTTCTTCAAAAACACCGCCAAATACGAGCCCCACAACAATTAGAGCCTTTATGGTATTGTTTGGTCTATATACTCCCACCAGCATTTGAACTGGTGGAAAAATTTTTCCATTCAAAATGTGAACAAAAAGCATATTGACAAGCATGGTCAATACAATAGCTGATAAAAAAATACCAGTACTGATTAAAAAATTTTTGAATGTTATCTTTTTCAGATTAAGAAAATCACAGATTTGAGCAAGGCCATAGCTCTCGATGCTCTTGTGCAAACCATAAAAAACCAAAACGAAGAATAAAATACTTATACAGAATATTGGCAATACAAAAGTTGAATACTGTACGTCCCCAAAAAGTTTATATCCTAAGTGTGGAGTAATCCAACAACACAAATTACAAAAGAAAGCACCATACAGTACAATGTAAATTGTACAGAACTCATGTTAAATAGAAAACTTGGAAATATACTTCTTTACAGTAAGAATTAATATCCCTAAACCAGTGATAACAAGAAGCCAATAACCCAACCCAAAATTCAAATCCTCTAATATTTTGAAATAAACATCCCTATTTGCGCCTTGAAATCCAATTGCAATCAAATTAATGAATATGTGAGTCATTATTGGAATTAAAAGATTTTTGGATTTGAAATAAACTATTGACAACAGAACACCTAGGCAAAAAGTGAATAAAAAGAGGTTTAAAGAATAAATGTGAAATGACGCAAAAAGTAAGGATGATAATAAAATAGAAAAGACTTTTTTCTTAGAGTACTGGAAAAATTTGGTCAAGACAATTTGTCTACATAGAATTTCCTCAGAAATCGGCACTATAAAAACAGCCAATAACGGTCTTAAGGCAAAGAAACTCTCGTTACTAGGATTTAATTGGTTTATACTCAGATAACCAAAAATTAAATCAAAGTTGAACACAGGGTCTAATGACAATTTTGAGGAAATGGCCAGTAGGATAGAAATTAATATTAAACCATTCCGATATTTAAATTCTACAAGGTAATTTTTTGTTTTTCTTTTCTCAAAAAAGTAAAAGTAGATTATTGTTAAAATATTAAATACAAATATTATTAAAAATAAATCTTTAGGATTCCATTTTAAGAGATTGAACAGAAAGTTTGGCAAAAAGTACAGTAAGATAAATAGTGAGATTGCAAGAAATATCGACTTAAGCATTTTTTAAATTAATATTTTATTCAACAAAAAAACAGTCCTCTCAATTAGAAATTGAGAGGACTGCATTAAATGGAATTTTATTCAGGACAATTTCCTGCGCCATAGGCGGTAGCCCAAATATCTTGTGGTGTTGCACCTTGCTTAGGATATCTTCCGCCACGAGGTGAATTACCATATATATAATTGTGCCATTGGTCAGCTACCTCTCCATAATAAGAACCTGTAGCAGCCGCTCCTCTATATGAATTTCCAAAACCTAAGGCACCGCCTATTGTATCCATAAAGGCACCCCATGCTTCGGAGAAACTAGAATGGGCAGCGCCATTACACCTTCTTGAGTCACATTTTGGACAGTTATCAATTATACCCCCACCAGGGCCATCATCATTAGGCATGTGCATAATTTCAGCCCCTCCTTTAACTTCCAATAGTTCGTGTACGGGAACCGCTTCAAAATCGTTTAAACTTAATTTTTTGATACTCATAATGGTTAATGTTTTTTTGTTAATATTGTCAAACCTACTTACAAATGGCATAAATCCAAATGATTTTTGAAGAAAATTCAAAAAATATACTTGATTCTACATTGCATACGATATTACATTACCAACGGAATTTATTTCAACGAAAAGCGTTCATGAATGGAGCGAAATTGAGTTAGATTTGGACAAAAGACCGACGATATATATTATTCAAGCATAAAAAAAGCCCCGAAATTCGGAGCTTTTTTATTTTAGTTCATCTGTACCAATTATACTTTGGCATTTTTCTGCTGTTTGATGTTGGAAATATCGTAACCCGCAAATTTTTTCATATAATACGAGATACTACTTCCGTAAGCATCGGTTACATCGTTTTGTCCATACGATCGTAGGTACTTCTTCACGTTTCCTGCTCCGGCCAAATGTGCCGCGGCCAAAATACCGGATTCCGTTACTTTGACACCTCCAATAGTTTTTCCGTTAAAGCGCTTGATGTCTCTTCTCAAAATCCATTTATTACGGGCAATGTTGGCTTCAAAAGCCTTTTCCTGAAGTTCTGGGTTACCCAAAAATTCATCCATATCGTAAACCCCCATCAAATTTAGGGTACTGCTACCAAACTGGTATTTGCCCAAATAACCCAATGTGTTTACGCTATGATATTTACCCTGGGATTCTTTAAAAGCGAGTGCTTCCTTAAAGCCATTAAAGGCTTTGCCCAGAAAAGGAGGTGGTGTAACCTCGTCCTCGTCAAGAAGTGCAATGGAATCTTTCGGTGCAAAGATTTCCAAATTGGTCGTTACCTTTAGTGAATCAGGGATTTCAATATCCCTTTTATTCATTACGGTGTAAGAACCAAAACTTGTCAAAACTACGATCATGGCAAGATGCAGTATAAAACCTATCCATCTTTTCATAATGTTCATATTTGTGATCTCAATACTATATACGTATCAAAAATCAAATTGGCCGGCAAATATAGGGGGAGTTAACTTAACGGATACCCTAAAGCTCATAAAGATTTCTTAAATCAGCCTTAAAATCCGTTAAAGTGATGAAAATCAACGATAAAGAACTTTATCTCATTACTTTTTGTTGATTCAACCATCGGGTGTATTGTACTTTATTTCGGTTATGTTGCGCCAATGTCTTGGCAAACATGTGATATCCAAAGTTGGAAACATCGGCTACAAAATAGAGATAATCATGTTTTTCAGGGTTCAAAACAGCGTCTATTGAAGTGATGTCCGGCATGGTGATCGGACCTGGAGGAACCCCTGCATATTTATAGGTGTTGTAGGGTGAATCCATTTCCAAGTCACGGAAAAGCACTCTTTTTATAATGGTATCGTAGTTACCTGTTTCCTTTTTAATGGCATAAATAACCGTGGGGTCGGCCTGTAGTAACATGCCCCTTCTTATTCGATTCAAATAAACACCGGCCACCCGTGGACGTTCATCCACCTTGGCGGTTTCCTTTTGAACTATGGCAGCCAGAGCAGTAACCTCATTGGGAGTAAGACCTAGATTTTCAGCTTTTTGCTGGCGTTCATCGTTCCAAAAACGGTTATATTCAGTTCGCATTCTGTCCCTAAAACTCGTGGCGTCGGTATTCCAGAAAAATTCGTAGGTATTTGGAATGTACATGGCCAGTTTGGTGTCTTCGTCAAACTTGGTCTCTTCCAAAAAAACAGAATCGTTAAATGTTTGAAGCAAAGAAAGACTATCAGCTTCAATTTGTTCGGAAATCCTGCCCGCCAACAGGGCCAAGGATTCTTGATTGTTAAAAGACACTTGCACAGGGATATTGGCACTGCGCAGGGTATTGATGATCTCGTTGTTGTTCATCCCTTTTTTCAAAGCATATTTTCCAGCCTTAATATTGGCAATATATCCTTTGCGCTTGGCGACAGCTTCAAAAGTGGATAGCTCCTTCAACAAAGGTTCCAATGAGGTTTTTACATCGGAAAAAGATGCATCCGTTTCAATGTAAACAAATGCTTCATCATTATTGAACTGTGTATTGGGGCTAAAAATGGCACTATAAATTTGATAAGCCACAAAACCGCAAATCAACAACCCCAAAATGGCTGTTGCCCAAAGTACTTTTTTAAGATTCATTTGAGTTGATCTTTTGATACATTATTTCGTTCTTGAACCCTTTACTGGTTCTGATCCATTCTTTTTTAATACCAACTTCTTCAAAACCCATTTTTTGGAACAAATGGATACTTGCTTCGTTATCTTCCAAAATATTGGCGTACAATTGATGCATGTCTAAAGCGGAAAAGGCATAATCACACAAAAGTGACAGTGCTTCTGCGCCTGCCCCCTTGTTTCTGTCCCCAGGTTCAACAATCACAATCCCAACACCTGCTCTGCGATGTTTGGGGTCAAAATCGAACAAATCAATCAAACCTATGCAATCATCTTGATGATTACTGATGCAAAGTCGCAATTGCTTTACCTCATAAATATCCCTGTGGGCATTATCCAAATATAACTGAAGTACCTTTTTGGAATAAGGTTTTAGCGTACCGCTCACCTCCCAGACAGATGTATCGTTTTCCAATTTGTACAGAAAATCGAGGTCGGTGGACTCCAAGGCCCTCAAATAGACTTGTTTTCCTTTTAGATTGAGCATTCGATAGTTCCTTTAAACACTTGTACGGCTGGACCTTTTAAATAGATATTGCTGTATTTTCCATCTTTTTTCTCGAAAGAAATGGTCAAATCCCCTCCAATGGTATGGATATGGACTTCGTTTGCGGCTGTTTTACCGGATTCGTGCATGGCCAAGGCCACGGCAGTCACCCCCGTACCACATGAAAAAGTTTCGCCTTCCACTCCCCTTTCGTAGGTTCGCACATCAAAGGCATTATCACTGGTCTGTTCCACAAAATTGATATTGCTCCCAGACTCGCCATAAATACCGTAGCGGAGTTTTTTACCTTCTTTTTGCACATCAAATTTCTCTAAATTCTTCACTAGCTGTACATGATGCGGGGAGCCAGTATCCAAAAAACTATGGTTTTGTTTCTCGTGTATCTTATCCACATCAATCATCTTTAAATTGACGATGTCGCCTTCCACGGTAGCTTCATGAAGCCCATCCACTGCATTAAAAGTGGTCTTTCTTTCTATAACTCCCAAATAATGGGCAAACGCTACCAAGCAGCGGCCGCCATTACCGCACATAGTGCTTTCGGCTCCATCTGCGTTATAGTAAACCATCTTAAAATCCGACAAATTGTCATTTTCAAGAAGTATCAACCCATCTGCTCCTATGCCAAATCTTCGGTCGCAAAGCTCCGCAACGAGCTTGGTATTGTTTTTGGGAAATACATCCTGACGATTGTCAATAATTACAAAATCGTTTCCCGTTCCTTGATATTTAAAAAATTGAAGTTCCATACGCATCTACAAAGGAACAAATATATGGGATTCTTTAAGTTTTTTTTTGGAGTTAAAACAGCGTTAAACCGACCTGATCAAAAATTGAAAACTTTTAATTTTGAAACAGCTAAACGTTAAATAATTATAGAATTATGAAGAAGATAGCGAATTTATTGCTGGTATCTGTATTTGCAGGCGCAATTACACTGGGAGCATACAAATTATTTTTTGAGGAAGAAAACTACAAGTTTGTTACTTCGGAACAAGAAACGCCATTTGTTACCACCAGTAATATGGGTACTTCCGCCAAAGGTGCTGGAATCAACGAAGCTGATTTTACCTTGGCAGCCGAAAAAACGGTCAACTCGGTGGTACACGTAAAAAATCTCACCATTAGTAAAGGACCATCCAGCATAGCAGATTTCTTTTACGGTTTTGAACGCCAACAAACCCCACAAGTGGGAACTGGTTCAGGAGTTATTATCTCTCCTGACGGATATATCGTTACCAACAACCATGTAATCGCCAATTCCAGCCAATTGGAGGTAACCTTGAACAATAATAAATCTTACGAAGCTGAAGTTATTGGTACGGATGCCGATTCTGACATTGCCCTTTTAAAGATTGATGTCGAAGAAGAACTGCCATATTTGGCATTTGGGGATTCCGACAATACTAAAATTGGTGAATGGGTATTGGCCGTTGGCAATCCGTTTAACCTAACATCTACAGTAACCGCTGGTATTGTGAGTGCCAAAGCTAGGTCCTTATCGCCGCGAAGAGCACAATCCTTTATACAAACCGATGCTGCCGTTAACCCTGGAAACAGTGGTGGTGCCCTGGTGAATACTAACGGCGACCTTATCGGCATCAACACGGCCATCACATCACAGACCGGTTCTTATGTAGGTTATGCCTTTGCCGTGCCCAGCAATATTGCCAAAAAAGTGGTGGAGGACATTATGGAGTTTGGCAATGTTCAAAAAGGGCTTTTGGGCATTAGGGGTGGAGACCTTAATCCAGAGGCAGCTACCGAAATGGGAATAGATGATTTGGAAGGCGTTTATATTGCAAGTGTGGAAGAGGAATCTGGGGCCGAGGAAGCTGGTTTGAAGGAAGGCGATATCATAAAGCAGGTAGACGATATCCAGGTAAGCAAGTTTTCTCAACTTACGGGGTACCTTTCCTCCAAAAGACCTGGTGACAAAGTAGAGGTTACATTGAACAGGGATGGAAAAAGCCTTGTGAAAAATGTGGTCCTAAAAAAACAACTCAGTGTTGTTTTGCCCGCTACAGGATTTACGGTTAAGAACTTGTCCAAAAAAGACAGGAAAACTTTTGGGGTCTCAAAAGGTGTTAAAATCACCAATGTCCCTGAATCTTATTCCAGATATGGTTTAATCAACAAGGTAATCATTGAATTGGATGGAGAACCCATAAACAATATTGATGATGCCAAGGAGCGTTTTGGCCAATTATCCAGATACGGCAGAACCAGCTTCACCATGATCAATGAAAATGGTGAAAAGGAACACATGATACTTCAGTAAAAGTGCTGAAAAAACACTTGAAAGCGTCTTTAAACAAGGCGCTTTTTTTATACCCAATATGTTTTACGAAAACGTTTGAAATATATAATTTAGCCGAAATTAATAAACTTCACAACCGCAACCATTTTCCATGAGCAACATTTCATCTTACGAAAAAGAACTTGCCTTTCAGGCAGATAGACGAAAAGCAACCACCGAATTCATAAAAATAATCAGCGACCTTTGGTACGATAAGGCCATTGAGGTGGTTTTGTTCAAAAATCAGATCATAGACAAAAATGTAAGCGACATCATTAACCTGCACGAATATGCGGGCGAATTTGTGCAAAAACCCATGTCCATTTTTGACTCTGTTGAAATACTGAGGGCCATAAACGACATCAACCTCCCTCCTGCCAAACTGGACATAGGAAAACTGACCTACGAGTATCATTCCAACCAAAGTGCCCATCTTAACGTAAAGGCCTTTGTTATCGACAAACTAAAGGATGCACAATCTTCCAAGGCCATTAAACCCAAAGATGTAGTGCTTTATGGTTTTGGGCGCATTGGCCGTTTGGTGGCGCGAGAGCTTATGGCAAAAACCGGTCGTGGTAGCCAGCTAAGGTTGCGCGCCGTTGTTATTCGAGGTGAACTGAACAAAGAAGTCCTTGAGAAAAGAGCAGCGCTTCTTAAAACTGACTCAGTACACGGCCCTTTTACCGGTACTGTGGATGTTGACGAAGAAAAACAGGCACTCGTTATCAATGGAACCACGGTGAATTTCATAAGCGCAAATCGGCCCGAGGATATTGACTACACCAAATATGGAATCTACAATGCCCTGATTATAGACAATACAGGAGCTTTTAGGGACAACAAGGAACTATCCAGACACCTAAAATCCAAAGGAGCCAGCAAAGTATTGCTTACCGCGCCCGGTAAAGAAGTGCCCAACATTGTGCACGGGGTCAACCACACCGACTTTGACCCCGATAAAACCAAGATCTATTCAGCTGCATCCTGCACCACCAATGCCATTACCCCAATTTTAAAAGTGGTCGAGGATTCCTTGGGCATCAAAAAAGGGCATTTGGAAACTATCCACGCTTATACAAACGACCAAAATTTGGTGGACAACATGCACAAAAAGTACCGCCGCGGTCGTGCAGCAGCCCTCAACATGGTGATTACCGAAACAGGGGCCGGCTCGGCCGTTGCCAAGGCACTCCCATCATTAAAGGGAAAATTGACCTCAAACGCAATCAGGGTTCCGGTTCCCAATGGTTCATTGGCCATTCTTAATTTGGAGGTAAAGAACAAAACATCTAAAGAAGGTATTGATACCATCATAAAAAAATATGCGCTGGAAGGTGATTTGGTGGAACAAATCAAGTATGCTTTGAGCAATGAATTGGTTTCTTCGGATATTGTAGGAACCACAGCGCCATCAATTTATGACAGTAAAGCCACCATAGTTTCGCCCGGAGGTAAAAATGTTGTGCTCTATATTTGGTACGATAATGAGTATGGATATTCCCATCAAGTGGTTCGATTGGCAAAATATATAGCAAAAGTTAGGCGTTATACGTATTATTAGTAGGGTACGAATTTGTTCAAAGAAGCAGTTTTCTTTTTTGAAATTTGCTATATTGATGTAATTTCGTCCCACCCTTAATCTAATATTTAATACGAGAACATTATTGAACATGAAGTATTTACGCATTTTATTTGCCTTAGCCTTACTTATCCCGTCCATCGCTATCCACGCCCAGGAAGAAGAATCCGCAGAAGAAACGGACAATACCCTAAGAGGTCAGCTGGAGGAACTGGAAAGGAAATCGGGAAACTATCGGGCCAATGGTATCCGTTATGAAGTCGTTAAGTTGTCAGATCTCTACGAAACCAAGAAGAACATTTTTGATTCCATAGAAACGGCCAACAAAACCATCAAAGATCTATCGGCAACCATTACAGCCAACGATGCCGAAATAGAGGACCTTAACGGCAAATTGCAGGAAACCACCAATAAACTGAACGCCGTTACCGAAGAAAAGGACAGTATTTCATTTTTTGGTGCCTTGATCAGCAAAGGGACCTATAATTTTATCCTGTGGTCCATCATTTTTGGACTGTTGTTGCTTTTGCTGTTCTTTATCTACCGATTTAGAAACAGTAATTTCTTGACGCAACAAGCCAAATCCGCACTTGCCGATCTAGAGGAAGAATACCAAAACCATAGGCGACGAGCTTTGGAGCGAGAGCAAAAAATAAGCCGCCAGCTTCAGGACGAGTTGAATAAGCAGAAAAAATAAGAGTTAGAGGCTGAATTCTAAGTTAAAAAGCAACAAACTTTTGGTTTTGTCAGGTTGAGCGGAGTCGAAACCTATTGCCTATCAGTAACACTTTAGGTTCTCGACTGCGCTCGAACTGACAGTTAACTAACTTTTAGAATTTAGTCCCTTTCTTTTTATATCAGAGTTATTGCCAGCATTCACTACTTTTGGGGCGAATTAATACTCAGCAGCCATGTCCATGCGGATAGACATTATAACGGTACTTCCCGAACTTTTAAAAAGCCCTTTTGAAGCCTCCATTTTAAAAAGAGCGATAGAAAAAGGGTTGGTAGAGGTGCATCTTCACAATTTGAGGGATTACGCCTCTGGAAACTACAAACAGATAGATGATTATCAGTTTGGAGGCGGTGCAGGCATGGTGATGATGATAGAACCCATCGATAAATGCATTTCCCAACTCAAATCCGAAAGGGAGTACGACGAAGTCATTTACATGACGCCAGATGGCAACACGCTCAACCAGGGAATGGCCAATGAGATTTCCATGAAAAAGAACATTATTGTGCTTTGTGGTCATTACAAAGGTGTGGACCAACGGGTAAGGGATATGTTTGTTACCCGTGAAATTTCCATTGGCGATTATGTGTTGTCAGGAGGTGAACTTGCGGCCGCCATATTGTGCGATGCCGTAATTCGATTGTTGCCCGGTGTATTGAACGATGAAACCTCTGCCCTTACCGATACGTTTCAGGATAATCTATTGGCTCCGCCCGTATACACACGCCCGGCGGACTACAAAGGTAAAGAGGTGCCTAAAATTTTATTGAGCGGCAACTTCCCCGAGATTGAAAAATGGCGGGAACAACAAGCTTTGGAGCGCACCCAGCAAAGAAGACCCGACCTTTTGGAGAAATAAAGCGATCAGGAGTCCAAAAACAAAAAAACCACTTGTTATTTATAAATATTGCATTACTTTTGCAATCTCAAAATCAACCTCTGACGAAATCCGTGAAAGTTGGTCTTGTAAAAAACGCTAAAAAAAACAAAAATGGAATCCTTAGTAAAATTTGTTGAAGACGAATTTGTTCCAAAAAAAGAATTTCCAAAATTTTCAGCTGGTGATACCATCACTGTTTATTACGAAATCAAAGAAGGTGAAAAAACACGTACCCAGTTCTTTAAAGGTGTAGTTATACAGCGTAGAGGAAGCGGTGCAACAGAAACTTTTACCATTCGCAAAATGTCGGGCACTGTAGGTGTGGAAAGAATTTTCCCAGTAAACATGCCAGCTTTGCAAAGAGTTGAAGTAAACAAAAAAGGTAAAGTACGTAGATCTAGAATCTTCTACTTTAGAGGTCTTACCGGTAAAAAGGCCCGTATTAAAGAAGTTAAGGGATAACCAACATCCCATACGACAAGAAAGAGCACCCAAAACGGGTGCTTTTTTTATGAACAATTGTTAATAACTTTGGTTTATACCGTGTTGATTATTAATGCTTTGAAAAGTTGCTAAATTTAATTTTACGCTCTACTTTAGTCAAAGATATGATGGTGATACCATCACGGTCATATCAAATTTTAAAGTTGACGTTCTTTAAAACTGTGGATTCCCTTTTAATTGGTAACACTACTGATCACAAAAGGAATTTCGATTTGGGAAGTGCTTTGGCAGAACCCAATGAGAAATAATAAATTTTATGTGCGAATGGAAGAGCAATTTTCCGTTTTGATAAAATTTAGGAATACAACAGCACGCTTTGCAAAATGTAGTTTAGTTGAAAAATTAAGAACATAGCAGCGTATAAACGTCGAAAGGGCGAAAGATGTAATCCAATGGATTGCAGTTTTGGTACCACCAAACAAATCTTGAGTCCTATCTGAAAGCCATATCTTTTGTAAAAAAAATGATATGGCTTTTGTTTTTTTCACAAATTCTTATCAAAAGCACACACTTTTAGCCACTTCCATTCGTGCTTCACGGCCCATAAATCGTATATTTGCAACCGCTCAAACAAATACATATAAATGGCTAAACTTTATTATACCAAAACAGACGAGGCTCCTGCCTTAGCAACATTATCATTCTTACCCATTGTAAAATCTTTTACCGAAACCGCCAATATTGCCGTAGAAACCAAGGATATTTCTTTGGCCGGTAGAATTGCCGCCGTATTTCCGGAATTGTTGAACGAGGAACAACAAGTCCCGGATGATTTGTCCATTTTGGGAGAATTGGCCAAAACTCCAGAGGCCAACATCATAAAATTGCCCAACATCAGTGCTTCCATCCCCCAGTTGAAAGAAGCCATTGAGGAATTACAAAAAAAAGGGTACAAGCTACCTGATTACCCCGATGAGCCCAAAACGGACGAAGAAAAAACCATTAAGGCCAAATACGACAAAGTAAAAGGTAGCGCGGTAAACCCGGTGCTTCGTGAGGGCAACTCGGACAGACGCGCCCCAAAGGCCGTTAAAAACTACGCCAAAGCTCACCCACATACCATGGGCGAATGGTCTTCGGATTCCAAAACCCACGTAGCTACCATGTCTCATGGTGACTTTAAGGCCAACGAAAAATCGTTGACCATGGCCCATGCCGAGGATATCCGAATTGAATTAGTGGACACAGCGGGCAATACAACCGTGCTTAAAGATAAACTTTCCCTGTTGCAAGGTGAGGTTATCGATGCCACGGTGATGAGCAAAAAAGCATTGGTAGATTTCTTGACCAAAGAAATCGCCGATGCCAGAGAAAAAAACATCTTGCTTTCCTTGCACTTTAAGGCTACTATGATGAAGGTTTCCGACCCCATTATTTTTGGACATGCTTTGAAAGTATATTTTTCTGAATTGTTCAAAACCTACGGAGATACTTTTGAAAAATTGGGAATCAACCCAAACAATGGCCTAGAGACTTTGTTGGACAAAATCGGGGAACTGCCCGAAGAGCAGCACAAAGAAATTGAAGAGGCCATCAAATCCAGCATAGAAAACGGACCCGATTTGGCTATGGTAAATTCCGACAAGGGGATTACCAACCTTCATGTACCTAGCGATATAATTATTGATGCCTCCATGCCTGCCATGATCAGAAACTCAGGTAAAATGTGGGACAAAAGCGGAGAGCTTCAAGATACCAAGGCCATTATTCCAGACAGTAGTTATGCTGGAGTATATCAGGCCACTATAGATTTTTGTAAGGCACACGGTGCTTTTGACCCCAAAACCATGGGAACTGTTCCCAACGTAGGTTTGATGGCGCAAAAAGCAGAGGAATACGGTTCACACGACAAAACTTTCGAAATTGAAACACCCGGAACCGTAAAAGTAGTCAACACAGCTGGCGAAACATTGATTGAACACGCTGTGGAGGAAGGCGATATTTGGAGAATGTGCCAAGTAAAGGATGCTCCTGTTCAGGATTGGGTAAAACTGGCCGTATCCCGTGCCAGGGCCACCAATACTCCAGCCGTTTTTTGGTTGGATGAAAACAGGGCACACGATGCCGAATTGATCAAAAAAGTAAACCTTTACCTAAAGGACCACGATACAAATGGATTGGACATCAGAATCCTTTCCCCCATCGAAGCTACCAAGTTCACCTTGAAGCGCATGAAGGAAGGAAAAGATACCATTTCTGTATCGGGCAACGTATTAAGAGACTACTTGACCGACCTCTTCCCTATTTTGGAAGTTGGTACCAGTGCCAAAATGTTATCCATTGTACCGTTGATGAACGGCGGTGGGTTGTTCGAGACCGGTGCCGGTGGTTCCGCTCCAAAACACGTAGAACAATTCTTGGAAGAAGGTCACCTTAGATGGGATTCCCTTGGGGAGTTCTTGGCACTAGCTGTTTCTTTGGAATTCTTTGGAGAAAAGAACAACAATACAAAAGCCCAAGTTTTAGCTGATGCCTTGGACAAGGCAACAGAAGAGTTCTTGAACCAGGACAGGTCTCCATCCAGAAAAGTAAACGAACTGGATACTCGGGGAAGTCACTTTTATTTGGCACTCTATTGGGCCGGGGAATTGGCCAAACAAGATAAGGATACGGAGCTAAAAGCTGTATTCAGCAAAGTGTACGATGCAATGTCCACCAACGAGGAGAAAATCACACAAGAATTGATAGATGCGCAAGGTTCCCCTGTGGATATTGGAGGGTATTACCTGCCAAACCCCGATATGGCATCAAAAGCTATGCGACCCAGTGAAACCTTGAACAAGATTCTAAGTACAATAGGATAAACAATAGCTTTATGCTCAAGGAGGCATAAAAAGCCTGTTGTCCGTCAGATCGAGTGCAGTCGAGAACCTAAAATGTTTTGATGATCAATAGGTTTCGACTGCGCTCAACCTGACAAAATTGAAATTTACTTGCTTTTGGACCTTTGGGCACGGCTTTTTTGCATCAAACAAAAAAGTACAGTAACAGTATCATTAAAATACCTACAGCCCCCTGAACCAATGTGCCTAGGGTATGTCCTCGTAGTGCCGTTTTTACCTTCATATTGGAAAATTGCGAAACTACCCAAAAATAACTGTCGTTGATATGGGAAACGGTCATGGCCCCTGCTCCAATAGCCAAAACGGCCAAAGCCTTGTCTGTAATAGAAACCAGCCCAAAAGTCTCCAGTAATGGCGCTATGATGGCCGAAGTGGTGATTATGGCAACTGTGGATGACCCTTGAGCCGTTTTAAGCACGGCTGCAATCACAAAAGCAATCAAAAGCCCACCAACCCCCGTGCTGGATTCCAAATTAATGATAGAAGCAATGTCCATGGTACGAAGAATGGCCCCAAAAGCTCCTCCTGCACCGGTTATGAGCACAATGGCGCCTGCCTGCTTAAAAGCTTCAGGCACCCATCCTTTTTTGTCTTCGGACGGCACATTCCTACCTAGGGCGAACGCAAAGAAAACACCGATGAGCAATGCAATTACAGGACTGCCCAAAAAGTTGAAAATATTGAAAACCCAACCTTCACCCAAAGGGTGTGTTGGATAATCTACAATGGATTTCATCGCAATCAAAATTATGGGAACGAGCAAGGGGAGAAAAGCTTGAAATGGTTTTACTGTAGATTGAATCTCCTCTTTTTCTTTCTGTAGATGGGCAGTTTCATCTTCCTTTAAAGATTTACCTATGAACCGTGCCCAAAAATAGCCTGAAACGGAAACGGGTATCGCAACCAACAGCCCAAAGATGAGCACCATGCCCAAATCGGCATCTAAAATGGCTGCCGCTGCCAGCGGTCCGGGTGTAGGTGGTACAAAAACATGGGCAGAATACAAACCTGTGGCCAATGCAATGGCAAAAACCAAGGCTGGGATGCCCGTTTTTTTGCTAATGGCTTTATTTAATGAAGAAAGAATAATGTAGCCCGAATCGCAATACACCGGAATGGAAATTACAAATCCAGCCAAATTCATCGCCAATGGGGAACGTTTTAAGCCAATCACTTTTAAGATGCTGTTGGCAAGAACTTGTGTGCTCCCAGTTTTTTCGAGATAAACTCCGATTACCGTTCCAAAAGCGATGATCAACCCAATGCCCGATAGTGTATTTCCAAAACCCTCGGCCATGGTGGACATGATGTTTTTGGGTGTTATCCCCAACAAAAAACCAGAAGCCACAGCAGCAATGGTCAGTGAGAAAATGGGGTGCATCTTAAATTTTACGGTAGCAATGATAATGAAGAGGACGACAACTCCAAGAACTAGTATTTCCATGGTCAATTTTTGGCGCTATTTGCTCTAAATATAAGCTAATATTCCTACTTTGGTCCCATGAGGCGAACTAACAAGGAACTTCTGGTAAAAGGAATAAAATCGTTTGGCTACACCGTGCTTGCCATGTTTATGGGGCCATTTTTAATCTACGAAGCCTTTAAAAATGAAGGGCACCCCTTTTATTGGCCTGTGTTGATATTAGGGTTTATTTGTGCTGCTTTGGCAATTTATTTAGGTTTTCGTTCAGTAAGCATTGTAATGGAGGCCATTTTCGGTAAAAAACCCAAAAACTAGTTGCCCGTGCTGGGCGGCCTGCTTTTCCATTTATTGGTGAGTTGGGCATAATCATAATCCAAGACCGATTCTTGCCGTTCCAACCTGCTTGCAGCAAAAGCACGTTGTAAAATGTCCTCTATTAAATAATCCTCATGGATTTCTTCGGGCCTAAACTCTTCCTTTAAACTGATCTTGAACAAGCTTGCCGTGGTGTTGTACCAAAATGCCCTCCACCCACTACGGAGTTCCTTTACCAAATCAAAAGCGGTTGTTCCTGTTTGACGATGAATCAGTTTTACCAAAATCTGTCCTTCGGTACGGGTCAATTTTTTTAGTTCTTCGGAAAACTCCCCTTCAATATACTTTTGCACTTTTCGGGTGTATCTACGCTGGTGCCGTCGTTTTTTGATGAGTTGCAGGCTATCATTCAGTTCCACCAATCGCTCTGCGGCCAACTTGGCATAAGGGTATACCTTCAAGGTTTTTCGTCGTAGAATGTAATAGCGAAGCTTATCATTACGGTTCGTGAACTCCAGTTTTCCAAAAATGTAGACTTCGTCAAGTTCAATGGAACTCATCAAAATGGAGTCTCCCTCAAACCGGACATAATAATCGGCAATGGAATCGTTGGCAATGGAATCCTTGGGGTTCATCAACGAATCCTTTTGCGGTTCCTGAGCTAACCCAAGGGCGTTAATTGCCAGAAAAACAACAAGAAAACAGTTACGCAGCATAACATTTCTTTCGCAATAGTCTTGCCAAAAGTAAGTATAAAGGTGTGATTTGGCTATTAAATAAAAGTGAATATTCTTATGTTTGTGTACTAAATCAGATACATGGCAAAAGAGAAGATCATCAACAAAAAATCCCTTGAATTTTTAGAAAAATACTTGAACAATCCATCCCCGACAGGTTACGAATGGGAAGGGCAGAAAATTTGGATGGATTACGTAAAACCTTATGTGGACGAATTTATTACGGACACCTACGGAACTGCGGTAGCCGTTATAAATCCAGATGCCAAATACAGGGTTGTTATCGAGGGGCATTCCGATGAAATTTCTTGGTACGTTAACTATATCACCGATGAAGGTCTCCTTTACGTTATCCGAAATGGAGGGAGCGACCATCAAATTGCCCCATCTAAATGGGTAAACATCCATACCAAAAATGGTATTGTAAAAGGTGTTTTCGGATGGCCCGCCATCCACACAAGGGACAAGGCCAAGGAAGAACCGCCGAAATTGGACAACATATTTATTGATATAGGCGCCAAGGACAAGAAAGAAGTGGAAAAAATGGGCGTGCACGTAGGTTGTGTGATAACCTACCCCGACCAATTCCAGATATTGAACAAGGACAAGTTTGTTTGTAGAGCTTTGGACAACCGCATGGGTGGTTTTATGATTGCCGAAGTGGCCCGTTTGCTCAAAACGAACAAAAAAGAGCTTCCTTTTGGACTTTACATCACCAATTCGGTGCAGGAAGAGATTGGGCTTCGTGGTGCTGAAATGATCACACAGACCATAAAACCGAACGTAGCCATTGTAACAGATGTTTGCCACGATACCACTACTCCCATGATCAATAAAAAAACGGAGGGTGAGACCAAGATTGGTGACGGCCCCGTTATCTCGTACGCACCTGCGGTACAGAACAAATTACGGGAGCTTATTATTGAAACTGCGGAATCCAAAAAGATTCCGTTCCAGCGTAATGCATCATCAAGGTACACGGGAACGGATACCGATGCCTTTGCGTACAGTAACGGAGGTGTGGCGTCCGCATTGATTTCACTGCCTTTACGTTATATGCATACTACGGTAGAAACAGTACATAAAGATGATGTAGAAAATGTTATCCGTTTGATTTACGAAACTTTATTGAACATTAAAGAAGGGGAAACTTTCAGTTATTTTGATTAATTGATTTTTTTCCATAATCCCGATATTAAAATTTGTCGCCTCGAAACTTCTTCGGGGCGACTTTTTTTTATCTTTATGTAATATGGATGAGCAAGTTGACATATTGGACGAGCACGGTAAACCAACAGGGAAATCCTGTTTAAAATCGGAAGCGCACCGAAAGGGATTGCTCCATCCTACCGTTCACGTTTGGCTCTACACATCCGATGGTCGAGTTTTGATTCAGCAAAGGGGCAGAAATAAGTCCACCCACCCTTTACTTTGGGATGTCTCCGTCGCTGGCCACGTTGCTGCAGGGGAAGAAATTGTAACCGCTGCCATACGTGAAGTTGAAGAGGAAATTGGCCTTACCATATCAGAACCCGATTTGGAACCTTTGGGCACTTATAAAGCCGTTCACAAAATTGCTGAAGATTTTATTGATGCCGAACTGCATCATATCTTTTTATGCAAGTTGAACGTTCCGTTGAATCAACTTACCAAACAGGAAAGCGAGGTCGAGGACTTGGCATTGGCACCCCTTTTTAAATTTGCCGAAGAAACTTGGGGTTTGGCCAGTGTGGGGAAATATGTGCCCCACGGCCCTACCTACTACAAAACCATCCTTAAAGCGATTAAAAGTCGGACTTAACTTTTTCCGCAAATTCTTCGAGCGAATCTAAAGCGTAATCGTTTTGGTCACCTGTCTTCATGTTCTTGACCACAAATTTACCATCGGTCAATTCTTGGTCCCCCAAAAGTATCACGTAGGGAACACCCCTTTTATCAGCATACTTAAATTGCTTCTGCACTTTGGTATCCATTGGGTATAAATCCGCCCTAAGTCCTTGTTTGCGCAGTCCAGACACCAATTTTAAGGCTGCCATCCCCTCTTTTTTTCCAAAATTGAGGCAAAGTACGTCCAACGAAGTATCCAGGCTGTCAGGGAACAGATTTAATTCTTCCAGAACCAAGTAAATACGGTCCAGTCCAAAGGAAATCCCCACACCGCTCACATCTTTGAGCCCAAAGATACCAGTAAGGTCATCATAACGGCCTCCACCGCCAATGGAACCCATTTTTACGCCTTCGGGCGCTGCCACCTCAAAAATGGCACCAGTGTAATAATTGAGCCCGCGGGCCAGCGTAACATCCAGCTGCAAACTGGCCGACTGCAACCCAACCATTTCCACGGTTGAAATAATCTCTTCCAATTCTGAAACACCCAGCATTCCAACTTCGGAATCTGCTAAGATGGCTTTTAGTTTTTCCAATTGTTCGGAAGCGGTTCCCTTCATATCAAACAAAGGCTGTGCTTTGGCTATGGCAGATTCGGAAATGCCTTTTTCCATCATCTCCGCTTTCACCTTCTCCTCTCCTATTTTATCCAACTTGTCCAAGGCCACAGTAAAATCTACCAATAAATGTTTGGCTCCGATGACTTCCGCAATCCCAGAAAGTATTTTTCGGTTGTTGATTTTGATGGTGGTACCTTTCAGTCCCAAATCGGTGAAAACAGCATCATACATCTGTACAAATTCCACTTCTTGAAGCAAGGAATTGGCGCCAACCACATCGGCATCACATTGGTAAAACTCACGGAAACGCCCTTTTTGCGGGCGGTCTGCACGCCACACAGGTTGTATTTGATACCGCTTGAACGGAAAATCAATTTCATTCTGGTGCATCACCACATAGCGGGCAAAAGGAACGGTAAGGTCGTAACGAAGGGCTTTTTCTGAAATTTTCGGCGTCAACGAGGCTGAATTCTTAGAACTATATGTTACATCATCCACTTTGGAAATAAAGTCTCCCGAATTCAATATTTTAAATATCAAACGATCGCCTTCATCCCCATATTTACCCATCAGGGTTTCCGAATTTTCGAAAGATGGAGTTTCAATCGGTTGAAAACCATAGGTTTCAAAATGTTTTTTTATGGTCTGGATGATATAGTTACGCTTGGACACCTCTGCAGGTGAAAAATCGCGGGTTCCTTTAGGTATGGATGGTTTCTTTGCCATGTGGTGTTAAATTCTCGTGCAAATATACGTTTTAGGTTGAAGATGCAGTACGCAGTAATCAGTTAACAGTTGGCAGTGGGTAGTCAAAGGTTTCGGATTACGGATTACGGGTTTCAAGCACCAAATCCCAAATTCCCTGCTTGCCGCAGGCAGGCAATAACCTAGTAACAAAATAACCCCGTAGGCAGTATGCGGTTGGCACTAATCATGTGCGTCTATTTTCTATGCGCTATTTTCATGTATCCTGTACTTGACACGAATGGCACGAATGACCACAAAACCTTTGGGCTTGATTCTTGAACTCGGTCTTAAAAAAGGAGATTCTTCAGTCGCTACGCTCACTCAGTATTACAAGTAGTCTTGACTCTTGGTTCCTGATTCTTGGACCCTTAATCAGTACTCCATGATCTGTTCAAACCATTGGTACAACTCCCCTTTGGTGATTACGGCTCCTTGTTTTATAATTTCAAATTTATCCACATTCTTATCTTCTCCGTAAGCCTTGGAAGCTGTAAGGTATTCCACAAAATCGGATTGATAGTTGCGCTTGAACCAACCAAAGCCGACCTCCGTTCTTAAATCAATCTCCGGATTCATGATCTTAACGGAAAGGAGCTTCATTTCTTTATCCGTTAGGTGAAACAAATGCATGTGCCGTTCGGAAATATTCTCCAAATATTCCACTTTGCTCAATACCCCTTCCCAAATCAAATCGCTAAAAACGTCTATTTCCTCCTCGGCAACCTCTGGTTTTTCCTTTTTTAAGTTATCCCACTCATCTGCGGTGATGGATTGGGTCGCCAGAAAGTTAATAAATTCGGGATGTAGCTCTTCAAGTTGCTCCTTGGTCAATCGTCTATACTTCATGCTGCAAAAATATAAAAGGCTTGGGAAAACCACCGTGTTTTTGACTCAAGAAAACCGTCGAATCCTTGAATTCATTACAATTTCTTTAAGTTTTGATTAACACCGATACAGCCTAGGTTTTTTGGTAAGCCTCTTTATTTATTGTAGTTTCGGAAAATAACATTTTTAATAAAAACACGTATAGAATGAGATTTTTGAAATCATTTAAAACTTTAGTGGTTTGTGTTGCAACCATAGGTGCATGTGCTTTCTCGAATGTGAACGCGCAAGAACAGGTGGAGGTCACCGATGCTGAATTGAGTAAAATTGCTTCGGCCTTCCAAGGCATTCAAAAAGTGAATATGGAAGCGCAACAAAAAGTAATGAAAACCGTTGAGGAAAGCGGTTTTGAGGCCAATAGGTTCAATGAACTTTATCAAGCTTCTGCGTCTCCAGAAAAAACGGTCGATGCCAGTGATGACGAAAAAGAACGCTTTGGAAAGCTAATGAACGAAATACAGCAGATGCAAGTCGGTTTTACCGAACAAATCGAAGAGATTATAAGTAATGAAGGCATGAGCATAGAACGTTACCAGAAAATAGCAATGGCGTTACAAAGTGATGCTGAATTACAAGGTCGTTTGAGAACAAAGTTAGCGGAACAACCGCAATAGAATTTAATTGAAGAAAAACAAAAAAGCCCTCCGAAAAAATCGGAGGGCTTTTTTAAATTAAAGGGTTTGAAGTTTACTTTGCTTCCGCAACCACTTCAAATGGGAATTCTACAATAACTTCCCTGTGTAGTCTGATAATTGCTTCGTATGGACCAACTCTTTTGATAGCTCCACCTTTAATATTGATGAATTTTCTATCAATTTGGTGTCCTTCTTTGTCCAAGGCAGCAGCAAGGTCGATGTTTGTTACAGATCCGAACAATTTATCTCCGGCACCGGCTTTTGCAGCAATCTTAATTTCCAATTGCTTCAAAGCATCAGCAACCTTAGTAGCCTCGTCGATTACTTTTTTCTCCTTGTGAGCTCTTTGCTTAAGGTTCTCCGCCAAAACTTTTTTGGCAGAAGGCGTAGCCAAATCGGCCAAACCTTGTGGGATAAGAAAGTTTCTGCCGTAACCGTTCTTTACGGTAACGATATCATCCTTAAATCCCAAATCCTGTACATCTTCTTTTAGAATAAGTTCCATTCTCTGGTGTTTTTTATTTCAACATATCGCCAACATACGGCATTAACGCTAGGTGACGGGCACGTTTTACGGCCTGCGCCACTTTTCTTTGGTATTTCAAGGAAGTACCGGTTAGTCTTCTTGGAAGCAATTTACCTTGCTCGTTCACCAACTTCATCAAAAAATCAGGGTCTTTATAATCAATGTACTTGATACCGGATTTTTTGAACCTACAATACTTCTTTTGCTTGCTGGTCTCAATGTTAAGCGGGGTCAAATATCTGATTTCCCCGTCTTTTTTTGATTTTGCTTGTTGCTCAATAGATGCCATACCCTTATGCCTTTGCTTTTAGTTTGTTTCTTCTCTTTTCCGCCCAAGCAATTGCGTGCTTGTCCAATTTAACGGTCAAAAAACGCATAACGCGCTCGTCTCTTCTAAACTCTAGCTCGTAAGGGCCTATGGCCTCACCTGGAGCTTGAAATTCGAACAAGTGGTAAAATCCACTTTTCTTGTGCTGAATGGGATAGGCCAATTTTTTTAGTCCCCAATCTTCTTTGGAGACCATTTTGGCACCATTCTTAATCAAGAAATCCTCAAATTTCTTGACTGTTTCCTCTATCTGTGTTTCAGACAGAACGGGATTCAAAATGAAAACAGTTTCGTAATGGTTCATTATAATATATTTTTAAAGGAGCGCAAAATTAACAATATTTCTTTCCCCCTGCAAGAAAAGTAGAAAAACTTCGTTTAAGTACAAGAGTTATCAACATTAAAAAACCTAATAAACCTAAATAACATATATGGCAATTTACACAACAAAATACACCATGTTTACATCTTTTGTTGTAGGTGAGCAGCTTTTTTATGTAATTTGCCGATGATTTAAAACCCTACAAATCACCCCATTCTATGAAATTAAAAAGTATAATTGTAGACGATTCCTCGATGCAGCGCATGGCCGTTGCAAAGTTGGTCAACAATCATCCACACCTTGCTTTGGTTGCTGAGTACAGCAATGCCATTGAAGCCAAAAATGGCCTTAAAAACCACGAAATCGACCTTATCTTTTTAGATGTTGAAATGCCGATCATTAATGGTTTTGACCTTTTGGAGGCCCTAGAGAACCCACCACAGGTTATTCTGATTACGGGAAAACCTGATTATGCACTTAAAGCTTTTGACTACGACGTAACCGATTACCTTCACAAACCCATTACCTTGGCACGTTTTGAAGCCTCAGTAAAAAGAGCTGTTGCCAAATACGAGCAAATGAACCGGGTTGATGAGGATGAAGAGCACATCTTTGTAAAGAGCAACCTTAAAAAACGCAAGGTAATCCTAAATGACATTAAATGGATAGAAGCATTGGGCGATTACATTAAATTGGTAACAGATGAAGCCAATATCGTAATCCTTTCCACCATGAAATCTTTTGAAAAGCAATTGCCCGCCGAAAAATTTCTACGTATCCATAAATCTTATATCGTGAATCTGGAGAAGATTGAAAAATTCAACAGCAAAAATGTTGAAGTAGGGGGCAGACAGATTCCATTGAGCAGAAACAAGAAAACAGAACTAGCCGAAGCGCTGGCCAATGTATAATTATATGTGGTCCACGTTGTAGACCAACCGTACACTTTTATACTTGGAAATAGCATTAAAGGATTTTTCAATTCTTTTAATGCTATTTTTTGTTTGTGCCAAGGACTGTTTTCGCGGAATCTTTATCATGATGTTTTTTAGATAATCCCTTCGGATTCTTGCAACGGGGGGATATTCTGGTCCAAGAATTTGTGTACCAAGTACATTGCGCAACGAACCCGCCATCCAATCCGAAGCTTCATTCAATTTATTGAAATCCTTATCCTTAAGAGTTATTTTGATAAGCCGCACCAAAGGTGGATACTTAAATTGTTCCCTTTCGTAAAACTGCTCCTTGAACATTCCATCATAATTGTTCGTGGTTACCTGCTGTAAAATTTGATGGTATGGATTATAGGTCTGAATAAGTACCTTCCCTCTTTTTTGGGTACGCCCTGCCCTACCTGCTACCTGTGTTAGCATTTGAAAACTCCGTTCATGGGCACGGAAATCGGGAAAATTGAGCATGGAATCCGCATTCATAATGCCTACTAGGCTCACATTCCTAAAATCGAGCCCCTTGGTCACCATTTGGGTTCCCACCAAAATATCCATCTCCTGGTTTTCAAAAGATGAAATGATTTTTTCATAAGCATATTTACCACGTGTGGTATCCAAATCCATTCGGCCAACGGAAACATCAGGGAACAGTTGTCCCAATTCCTGCTGAATCTGTTCCGTGCCAAAACCCTTATTATCCAAAGTTGGACTACCGCAGGCCAAACAAGCCTGTTGCAACGCCATGTGATAACCACAATAGTGGCATCGAAGCTGATTTCTGTGCTGATGGTACGTTAAGCTCACATCGCAATTGGGGCATTGGGCCACGTGCCCACAAGTGGTACATTCCACCACAGGGGCAAACCCTCTCCTATTTTGAAAAAGAATGATTTGTTCCCCTTCTTCAAGTGCCTCCGTAATGGCCTTGATGAGAACTTCGGAAAAATGCCCTTTCATTCTACGCTTTCGGGTAGCTTCTTTTATGTCCACCAGATTAATATCGGGCATCAACACATCACCAAATCTGTGTACAATGGAAGCATAACCGTATTTTTTGGTTCTGGCATTATACATACTTTCAATACTTGGAGTGGCAGAACCTAGAACAATCTTTGCTTTGTGAAGTGCTGCCAAAACCACAGCCGCGTCGCGTGCATGGTAACGTGGAGCAGGGTCAAACTGCTTAAAGGAACTTTCGTGCTCCTCGTCCACTACCACCAATCCCAAATTGGTAAAAGGCAGAAATAGCGATGACCGTGCACCAAGTACAATTTGAGCTTTTTCTGTATTTTTTAAAACGTTGTTCCAAACCTCTACCCTTTCGTGAATGCTATATTTAGAGTGGTATACGGATACTTGATGTCCAAAATAATGCCTCAGCCTATTGATCAATTGGGACGTTAATGCAATCTCTGGCAATAGATAAAGGGCCTGTTGACCGTTTTCCAGACATTTTTGAATCAGTTTTACGTAAACTTCGGTCTTTCCAGATGATGTAACTCCATGCAACAATACTGGTTTTCCTCCATCAAAACCTTTGTTGATGTCCTCCAGAGCCTTTTCTTGGTATTCATTCAAGGCAATATGCTTGGATTCTTCGGAACGCTCATCAAACTCCACCCTGTCTTTTCTAATATGGTATTCTTTCAGAATATTTTTATCGATGAGTGCTTTGATCACCGTTCGGGAAGCCCCGCTCTCCTTTTCCAGTTCGGCAATGGGTATGGGTTTGGTGCTTTTGGCTTTCAACTGGAATAAGGACAGCACTACTTGACTCTGTTTGGGTGCTCGTGTAAGCTCGTTCAATAGTTCGGCCAGTTGTTTTTCATCCTCATACTGTTCCGAAAGTTTAACGTAGCGTACCAATTTGGGCTTGTACTGCTCGTACAATTCTTCTTTCTGAAGTATAACGCCTTTGTGAACCAAGGTGTTTATCAGCTTCATCACATTTTTTTTATCCACAATATCGCTGACCTCGGAAATTTTTAAAGCGGTTTGATGCTGAAGTGCTTCGAATACCAAAAATTCATCATCCGTTAATTCCTTTTCGTCTACATCAGATTTTTTGTTGGGCAAAATAAGTGTTTCACTTTCTAACATAAATGCACTGGGCAGCGCACTTCTGATAACTTCTCCCAAGGTACACATGTAATATTTGGCCACCCATTCCCAATGCTTTAATTGTATTTGGGTCACTACGGGGTATTCGTCAAGAATTTGATAAATTTCTTTGGGTTGGTAGGCTTCAGGCGCATTTTGATGCACGTGATAGGCCAGGGCGGTATAGATCTTGGATTTACCAAAAGGAACGGCTACTCGCATTCCTTCCTGTATAAAATCCGCTTCTGCTTGCGAAATTTTATAGGTAAAGAGTTTTTCCAGAGGAATGGGAAGAACAACATCCAAAAAATAATCCATACGCTAATTCTCTAGTACCCTGTGCCATGTTTGGGTCCTGTACAAAAATGCCAAATAGCCTCTTACTTTTAGTCGATTTTTGTTATCATCATCCAACCAGACCCTTCCTTTAAAGGTCATTGCCTGTTCAGGATCAAACAGCTTATCGCCCTTATAAATACCTTTGTTGTTTTTCTCAAAACCTTCCATGATTTTCATTCCAAGGATGGGTTTGTTTTTTCGGTCTCCTTCGCATTTGGTACACAAAGCACCTTTTTTCCCTTCTTCCAAAATTTCAACAACCTTGGCATGCATTAACCCGTCTTCTTTATATATCTCAATAATGGCCTTGGTGATTCCATTGCGGTCATCAATGGTTTTCCACTTTCCAAAAACGGTTTGGGACCAAGTTATCTGACAAAACAGAAAACATATCAGATACATCCATTTATTGCTCGTTTTGCTGCTTTTCATGTCTCTTTTTTAAGGAATTAAGTGTGGCGTTCAATTCAAAACCTAATAATAATATATTGGAATTTAACCATATAAACACCATTAAAATCAATAATCCTCCCAGCGCTCCATAAAGTTCGTTGTAACGAGCGAACTTCTCAACATAAATTCCGAAAAGATATGAGGTCAATAAAAACAAAAGGGTCGTAAGCAATGCCCCCGCTGAAAAAAAACGGGCTTGCCTTCCTTCTGCGGTACCAAAATAGTAAAGTATTGCCGTTGCCAGGTACGAGATGCACAAAAAGAACAGCAGTTTTGCTATTTGGATGCCCACTGCATCTCCTTTTTCAATATCGGTTCCCAATGTCCTACCAAAAAATTCACTTGCGTTCTCCACAATGTAAAACTCAAAGTACACAAAGGCAACCGCTCCCAATATCAATAAGATGGAGAGAATGACTCCCACCATGAGCGCATAGGCATATTGGCGAAAGAAATTACGGGTGAGCTCTACGTGGTACGAGTATTCAAACCCTCCAAAAATGGCATTTACGCCATTGGCGACCAAAAATATGGACAGCAAAAAGGCCGAAGAGAGCAATCCTCCTTGTTTTTGGTCTTTTATCTGCTGGTAAATCTCACTAAAATATTCACTGGTGGCAGAAGGCAAAAAGGATTCCAAAAAGTTTAAAAACTGGGTGTCAAAATTGGCATTGCCCACACTTACGTAGGGAATGATAAAGGGTATAAGGGTCACCAAAAAGATTAGCAGGGGAAACAGTGCCAAAAAAATACTGAAAGCAATGGAGCTTGCCCTTGTGGAAAGTGCGCCTTTCACGATTCCCACCAAATACATTTCAATCAAATCATAAAGAGAGAGCCCTTCAAAAGCTTTTAGCTTTATTTTTTTCAATAAGCGCACCAGCCAATTGATCACGGGTATTTTCTCCAATTTCTCCTCTATGGCTTTGGACATTTAAACGGCTTTTAAACTTAAATCCATATTGTAAACAGAATGGGTAAGCGCTCCTGACGATATGTAATCCACACCACATTCGGCATATTTACGGATGGTGTCCTCGGTGATGCCGCCTGAAGATTCGGTGAGGCACTTCTCCCCTATTCGTTGCACAGCTTCTCGGGTTTGTTCGTAATCAAAATTATCCAAAAGGATGCGGTACACACCATCGGATTTCAATATCTCGTCCACCTCTTCCAAATTTCTGGCTTCAACAATAATCTTCAAATTTTTCCCCTTTTCCTTTAAATAATCCTGTGTTTTTTGAATGGCTTTGGTAATTCCGCCTGCAAAATCGATATGGTTGTCCTTGAGCATGATCATATCGTAGAGGGCAAACCTATGGTTTTCACCTCCACCTATTTTTACAGCCCATTTTTCAAGAGCTCTTATGCCCGGTGTTGTTTTTCTGGTATCTAAAATTTTGGTGTTGGTTCCATCCAAAAGTGAAACAAAACTCTTGGTTTTGGTGGCAATGGCACTCATACGCTGCATAGCATTAAGTACAAGCCGTTCTGCTTTTAAAATACTTTGGGAACTGCCCTCCACATAAAAAACAATATCCCCGAATTTTACCGGTGCGCCATCTTTAACCAAAACCTCCATCTTGAGTTTGGGGTCAACATAGCTAAAAACTTGTTTGGCAAATGCTACGCCAGCGATAACCCCTTCGTCTTTTACCAAAAGTTTTGCCTTGCCTTGGGCAGATTCTGGAATGCAGGCCAAGGAACTGTGGTCGCCATCACCTACATCTTCCCTAACGGCGTTGGCAATGATCAAATCCAGTTCGTTTTGAAATTGTTCTTCGGAAATCATCCAATTGTGGTTTTAACGAAAATAGTAAAAACATTGCTGTTGTTAAGTAATTTAGTTACTGAGTTATTGAGGTATTTGAACATGACACTCGTGGTTAGAAGCTAACTGGCTCAAGCCCAAGTTCAAACTCAAACTCAAACTTGCGTATAGGAATTTGGTGTAATTCGTGTCAATTAATATTGGTAATGAGAGAAAAGATTAGATAGTTTCAGCCATTCAATTACTTCGTCATTTGTTCTTGAACTTGATTTTTGTACTTGATTTTTATCGACTTACTTCTGACTTCCCTTTTTCACTATAATAATCTATTTTTGGGCATGCAGATTACTTTGATCGCCATTGGCAAAACCGATAAGTCTGAACTTGAAGAACTTATATCCGTTTACGAAAAACGGTTGAAACATTATATCAAGTTTCAGTTGGAGATAATTCCAGATATAAAAAACAGAAAAAATCTTTCCGAAGCCCAACAAAAGGAAAAAGAGGGCGAACTGATTTTGGCTCAACTACAACCTACGGACACCTTGATTTTACTCGACGAAAAAGGAAAACAATACAGTTCGATGGATTTTGCACAGTTCTTGCAAAAAAAGATGAACAGTGGAATCAAAAACCTAGTTTTGACAATAGGTGGGCCTTATGGCTTTAGTGATGCTATTTACGCCAAAAGTTCAGGTAAGATAAGTTTGTCCAAAATGACATTTTCTCACCAAATGGTACGGTTATTTATTGTGGAGCAAATTTATAGGGGTTTCACCATTCTTAGGAACGAACCTTATCATCATCAATGATTGCATATTTAAACCGCTTCACTCAAAGAGTCAAGAGATACGGATAAGCTATGGAACTGGTCAATACCATTAAAAAACAGATGACTAAATTGATAATTTTGTACCTTTGGTAAAAAGCTGAATGCAATGAATTTAGAAGCTCGAAAAATAGAATTTGTACAAGAATTTTTAACGCTTCAAAGTGAAGAAGCTGTTTCTCGTTTGGAACAACTATTGAAAAAGGAGAGAAATGCTACTGACGAGCGAATATTTGAGCCTATGACCCAAGAAGAGCTAGACAAACGAATTGACCAATCGGAATCTGATTTCCAAAACAATCGATTTAAAAACAGTTCTGAACTTTTAGCCAAATACAAATAATGCCGTTGAAAATAATTTGGTCTGAATTTGCCGAAACTAAACTTGACGAAATTTATGAGTATTACGAAAGGAAAACCAGCCCCAGTATCGCTAAAAAACTTCTGAAAGGAATTATCAATGAACCAAATAAATTGATAAGTGCACCGCAAATCGGACAAGAAGAAGAATTGTTAAAGCACAGAGAAACTGAATATCGATATTTGGTTTTCAAAAACTACAAACTGATTTATTCTTTGGATCATCAAAACGGATTTATAAAAATTGCTGACGTTTTTGACACTAGACAAAATCCAACAAAGCTAAAACAAACAAAATAAAGTCAGTTGCCAACACATGTATGTGCAATAACAGCTGAATCTCTATCAATAAAGCACCCTAAATTTAATGGTGTTCTCAATTTTCTTGAGAGCCTTGATCACATCCTTATCGTACTCCTTGTCCAAATCGGTAATCACATACCCTACATCGCTATCCGTGGATAGGTATTGACCAGAAATATTGAGACCGTATTGCGCCAATATTTCGTTGATCTTGGCCATAATGCCTGGAACATTGCGGTGAATGTGCAAAAATCGGTGTGCCTTGTTTTGTTTGGGCAATCTAATATTCGGAAAATTAACAGCGTCCACTGTATTTCCTGAATTGATGTAATCCATGATCTTGTTCGGTACAAAATCAGCAATGTCTCTTTGCGCTTCCTCGGTGCTTCCCCCAATATGTGGCGTAAGAATAACGTTGGACAAGCCTTGCAAAGGTGTTTCAAACGCTCCGTTGCTGCGTGGTTCGGATGGGTACACATCTATAGCTGCGCCACCTAGTTTTCCGCTTTTCAAGGCGCTTGCCAGTGCATCAATATCCACTACAAACCCTCTGGAAAGATTAATGAGCTTGGCACCATCTTTCATTTGGTTGATTTCTCGTTCGCCGATAAAGTTCCTATTGGCCTTGTTATCATCCACATGAAGTGTAACTACATCAGAAACGGACAACAAATCCTCCAAAGTGTCACATTTTACAGCGTTACCGAGCGCCAATTGGTCGTTAACATCGTAATAATACACCTTCATGCCCATGGCTTCGGCCAAAACGGACATTTGTTTCCCTATGTTACCATAACCTACAATACCAAGGTTCTTACCTCGTACTTCTTGTGATCCAATGGCTGTTTTGTTCCACTCGCCGTTGTGAATTTCGGTACTACGTGGAAAAATGCTACGCATTAACATAATGGTCTGCCCAATGGCAAGTTCCACCACGGAACGGGTATTACTGTATGGGGCATTGAACACAACCACACCCTTCCTTTTACTGTAATCCAAATCTATCTGCGTGGTACCGATGCAAAATGCACCGACCACCAACAATTTATCGGCCGCATCCAGTACTTTTTGGGTTACTTGGGTCTTGGACCTAATACCCAAAACATGCACCCCCTTAATACGTTCGATAAGGTCTTCCTCGGAAAGGCTGGTTTTGATCAGCTCTACCGAAAAACCTTCTTCGGAAAGGTTTTCAAAAGCTGCGGGGTGTACATTTTCCAGTAATAGGATCTTAATTCTGTTCTTGGGGTATGATAAGTTTCTTGGCAAATCGTTCACAAATAAAAATTCATCTAGGTTAGGTGCTACGTGATCAGCATTATTCGTTGCTTTTTCACGATGTACATTTTCGGTATAGGCGAAAAATTTATGGGCAATACCGGCCTCGCGCATTACATAATCGCTGTAGCCATCGCCAATAACCTGGACTTCGCCTTCCAAGTCCAAGTTTTTTAAACATTCTATTTTTCCGTTATGGGCGGCCAAAACATTGGTTTCATCAAAGCCGATGATATTCCCTTCATCGTCAAATGTAAAGGTGTTAGCATACACCCGGTCGGATGGAATGTTGTACTCTTCAACAATAGGGTCTATAAATTCCTTGAAGCCACAGGAAATTACATAGATGTGGTCGGAAAACTCGTGAAAGAATTCCTTGTTCGATGCGATTGATTTCGAAATTTTTTGACGCAGCTCCACCACCAAGTCATCCAAATCACTTTTGTTGGCATTCAACAACCGGATTCTTTGTTCCAAGGATTCTGTAAAGGAAATGTCCCCATCGATTCCCAAATTGGTTATTCGCTGTATCTCCGCGACAATCTCATCCCTTTTGGGATTGTTTTGCAACGTCATTTCCGCCAAAACATCCAAAGCCTCAACCCGTGTGAGCGTGCTATCAAAATCGAACACATATTTACGTGCTGTTTCCACCATGAGTCCTTCCAAAAAATTAAGCCACAAAATTAAACATAAATTTCATCCTTATAATCGGAACCCATCAAAAACCTTACAGATTTTCGGATAAATCAAAAATCCATTACGATTTGTTTTAAATAGCACCTATTTTTTTGCAATCACGTATGGATTGACTTTAAATTCAAGTATCAAACTCAAGTTCAAGTCTAAATTCCAATAAGCAGTACGCAGTTGGCAGTTGGCAGTTTTCAGTTTGTAGTCAAGAACGTATAGATTGTCCAGTCCGTTGTCTTGTCTCCTGTCTCTTGCCTCTTGTCTTGTCTCTTTTGTCTATCCTCAAACACTAATAAACCAAGCTACATCCCAACTATCAAAACCAACGCCTTGTCAACTTGCAGTAGATATTATATTCCTTTCCGAACATTTTAGCGAGAACTTCCTCTTCGGGTTTAATCTGAAACCGATTCATATAGGACACAAAACCCGCCGCAATAATTGTGTTGAAGGCATTGCCCAACTTTAGCCCAAAGGCCAACAGAAAAAGGAGCATTCCCAAATACATGGGATTACGGGTGAATTTATAGATGCCATTGGTTATCAATTTGGATGCTTTATTTGGGTTCAATGGATCCGTCGTAGTCTTTTTTACCAAAAATTGGATTACGGAAATCAAGATTACCAAGCTCCCAAAACCGAACAAGGACCATATTAACAGCTTTTTCCCGAAAAAATCGAACTCACCTACTGGCAAAAATCTATCCAGAACATACATTATTCCTCCAAAAACCAACATTACCAAAGCTGGCGGCACTTTTATTTTCATAAAAATCGCTTAAAACTCGAAATTACTACTTTTGAAACTCAAAATAGAATCCTTTTTGATTTGAAACTAGTTTTTGCCACCCATAACGACCATAAGCTGAAAGAAGTCCAGCAATTACTTCCTGAAAACATAGAGCTGTTATCCCTAAAGGATATTGAGTGCTTTGATGAAATTCCCGAAACAGGCGATACCTTGGAGGAAAACGCAAAAATAAAAGCAGACTTTGTGACCCAAACCCATGGTTTAAACTGTTTTTCGGACGATACCGGTTTGCTGGTCGATGCTTTGGACGGTGCACCCGGGGTCTATTCCGCCAGATATGCGGGGGAACAAAAAAGCGCCAAGGACAATATGGCAAAATTGTTATCTGAGCTAAAAGGGGCGAACGACCGTGCGGCACATTTTAAAACCGTGATCCATTTGAATCTACAAGGTAATAGTTACTCGTTTGAAGGTATCGTTGAAGGCGTCATCACAGAAGCGGAATGTGGTTCCGGCGGATTTGGTTACGACCCTATTTTTAAACCCAATGGGTTCGACAAAACCTTTGGCGAACTGCCATCCGAGACCAAAAACGCTATAAGCCACAGAGGTAGGGCCATTCAAAAATTGGTTGATTTTTTAAAAAAAGATGCCTCTTAGCTTCCACGGAATAAAATTAACGTATCTTTGCCGCTTTATTAACGCCGCCGGTATGGGCAAGGTGTTGTGATGGGCTTAAATGGGTTATACAAAAATCGCTCTATACAACACAAACATATTTGCGATTTAAGGTATACACCGCTATGACAAAATTTGAAGCCTTGGGGTTGGACAAACCCCTATTGGATGCTATTTCCGACCTCGGATTTGAATCCCCATCAGAAGTACAAGAAAAATCAATCCCAGTTTTATTGGAAAAGGAAACCGATTTGGTGGCCTTGGCGCAAACAGGAACAGGTAAAACTGCTGCGTTCGGATTTCCGATGATTCAAAAAATCCAAGAGGAAAGTAGAACCACTCAAGGATTGATCCTCTCCCCTACGCGAGAGCTATGTTTACAGATTACAAACGAGTTAAAACTCTATTCCAAGTATATAAAGGGACTTAATGTGGTAGCCATTTATGGTGGTGCCAGCATTACCGAACAAGCACGACAAATTAAAAAAGGGGCGCAGATTGTTGTGGCCACTCCTGGTCGTATGAAAGATATGATCGGCCGAAGAATGGTCGATATTTCCAAAATTGACTACTGCGTATTGGATGAGGCCGATGAAATGTTGAATATGGGCTTCTTTGAGGACATTAAAGACATTCTATCCAACACGCCAAAAGAAAAGTTGACGTGGCTTTTTTCCGCAACTATGCCCAAAGAAGTGGCTACGATTGCCAAAAAGTTTATGCACAACCCTGTTGAGATCACTGTTGGATCTAAAAATGCAGGTGCATCCACCGTACAGCATGAGTATTATGTGGTAGGTGGTCGTGATCGTTATGCAGCGCTTAAGCGTTTGGCCGATGCCAACCCTGGAATTTTCTCCGTGGTGTTCTGCAGAACCAAGAGGGATACGCAGCGTGTTGCTGAAAAATTGATCGAGGATGGGTACAATGCCGGAGCTTTGCATGGCGATTTAAGCCAGAACCAAAGGGATTTGGTAATGAACTCGTTCCGAAAAAAACAGGTGCAAATGTTGGTAGCTACCGATGTTGCTGCCCGTGGTATTGATGTAGACGATATTACACACGTAATCAACTACCAATTGCCCGATGAAATTGAAACCTACACCCACCGTAGTGGGCGTACAGGGCGTGCCGGCAAATCCGGTATTTCCATGGTCATCATCACCCGCTCCGAACTTCGCAAGATCAAAGCCATCGAGAAAAAAATTCAGCAGGAATTCATAGCCAAACAAATTCCTGATGGCATTGAAATCTGCGAGATTCAGTTGTATCATCTGGCCAACAAGATCAAGGAAACCAAAATCAATAAAGAGATTGAGAGTTACCTACCTGCCATTAACGATGTTTTGGAAGGTATTGACCGTGACGAACTCATCAAAAAAATTGTTTCCGTAGAATTTACCCAGTTTTACAACTACTACAGCAAATCCAAAGACCTTAACAGTCAGGATTCCGGTAAGGACAGAGGAACTTCCAAAGGGGATATTCCATCGGAGGGCTCAGTACGTTATTTTATCAACGTTGGGGAACGCGACGGTTACGACTGGATGTCTTTGAAAGATTTCCTTCGTGATACGCTAAAACTGGAAAAAGAGGACATTTACAATGTCGACACAAAAGACACCTTCTCGTTCTTTAATTCCGATGCACAACTGACCGAATTCATTCTTCAAACCTTTACCGAATTTAAGGTAGATGGTCGTTTTATTAATGTTGAAGTATCCAAAAACCCCGGTGGTAGCGGTGGTGGCGGAAAAGGAGGCAAAAAACGTCGCGGAAAAAAAGGCGGAGGATACCGCGGTGGGAATAAATCCTACAAAGGCGGAAAAAAAGGAAGTTACGGGAAAAAGGGAGGCAAGAAAAAGCAGGGATTTTATTAGTTAATTCTATATTAAATGGTAAGTATCTCCTATTTATTTTTCTTTGTTTAGTACTTTTATAGCTACAAAGGTTGCATGAGAAGATTACTACTTATACTATTGTCCCTAATCCCACTGCTAGGTTTTTCCCAAGTTGAAGATGGTCAAAACCAAGAGGTAAAGGAGTTTACCGCCACAGTGATCAATGCCCAAACGGAATTTCCTTTGGAAAGTGTGCACGTGGTGAACCTGAACCAAGTAAAAGGCACCATTACAAACCAGAATGGTAAGTTTACCATACCTGCGGCGGTCAACGATACGCTTTACTTTTCGTATTTAGGATTTAAAACCCAAAAAGTACGGGTAACCAACGATATGTTCCGGTTTGGAAATACCGAAATTGCATTGACAGAATTGGCCTATGCACTTGAAGAAGTGGTTGTAAGACCATACCAGCTTACGGGCTATCTGGAAATTGATGTCAAGAACCTTCCTGTGAACAATAATGCGTACCAGTACAGTATTTCTGGTCTCAATACCAGCTACGAAGCAGGGAATAAAAGTCCGAGTGCGGTAACCAAGGTTTTGGGGGCCATTCTTAATCCAGCAGACCTCTTGCGAAATCTTTTTGGAAAAAAACCACGGCAAATGCGCAAGTTGCGGCAAATTAAAGAGGACGACAATATTAGGGATCTTTTGGCATCAAAGTTTGATAGGGAAACCCTTACCGAACTGCTGCAATTGGAAAAAGTGGATATTGAGGACATCCTCAACAACTGCAACTATTCCAAATCATTCATCAAAACAGCGAACGACCTTCAAATTTTGGATGCAATTTCCAGCTGCTACGAAGAGTACAAAGTGCTAAACAGAAACCAATAACGACCAACTTAACCCTGCTCTTGGGATAGTATTGCCCCGCTATAAATAAATTTCATATTTACGTGTGCATTTTATAGCTTTAAACAAAATCCCGATCCATGAAAAAACTACTTGTTGTATTGTCAGTTCTACCTTTGTTTATTGGCTGCAAGCAAGTTGAAAAAAAGCAGCAAGAAACCCATGTAGTTGAAAAAGTGGCGCCCAAAAAGGAGGTGCCCTTTGTTTGGGAAGGTGCCAATATTTATTTTCTGTTGACGGATCGTTTTAATAACGGAAACCCTGAAAACGATGTGAATTTAGACAGAACCGAGGAAACTGGGGTCTTAAGAGGTTTTGAAGGAGGCGACATTGAGGGAATCACACAAAAAATTGAAGAAGGCTATTTTACCGACTTGGGGATCAATGCCATTTGGTTTACGCCCGTGGTGGAACAAATTCACGGAGCAACCGACGAAGGAACTGGTAAAACGTATGGCTATCACGGTTACTGGGCTAAGGATTGGACTTCCATTGACCCTAACTTCGGAACACGGAAAGACTTGGAAAAACTGGTAAAAACAGCGCACGGGAAAGGAATTCGTGTTCTTTTGGATGTAGTTTTGAACCATACCGGACCTGTTACGGAAAAAGATCCTGTTTGGCCCGATGATTGGGTGAGAACCAATCCAAAATGTGAGTTTACCACCTATGAAAACACCACAGCTTGCACCTTGGTGGAGAATTTACCGGATATCCTTACCGAAACCGATGAAGCTGTGGAACTGCCCGATGCCCTTTTGGCCAAATGGAAAGATGAGGGACGTTTGAGCAAGGAACTGGACGAACTCCAACTCTTTTTTGAACGCACTGGGTACCCAAGAACTCCAAAATACTACATCATCAAATGGCTTACGGATTATATTAATGATCTAGGGGTTGATGGTTTCCGTGTAGACACTGTGAAGCACGTGAATGAAAACGCTTGGGCAGACCTTTACAAAGAGGCGAACTACGCATTTGAATCATGGAAGAAAAAGCATCAGCATAAAATATTGGACGATAATCCATTTTATATGGTCGGCGAAGTCTATAACTATGGTATTTCGGGTGGTCGAGAATTTGATTTTGGGGACAAAAAAGTGGATTTTTTTGACTATGGATTTAAAAGTCTCATCAATTTTGAGCTCAAAAACGATGCGGACAAGAGTTACGAGGCCATCTTTAAAAAATATAGCAAACTGCTTCAAACCAAACTAAAGGACAGGAGCGTTCTCAACTATTTAACCTCACACGATGATGGTGCCCCCTACGACAAGGAAAGAACAAAACCCTATCGCACGGCCAATGTGCTATTACTTACACCTGGCGCATCGCAGGTGTATTATGGCGATGAGACCGCTAGAAATTTAATTATTGATGGCACCGAGGGAGACGCCACCTTACGCTCGTTTATGAACTGGGAAGATTTGGACAGCCTGCCCGAAACACAAAAAATTCACAAACACTGGCAAAAATTGGGTCAGTTCCGAGCAAACCACCCTGCCATTGGAGCAGGTAAACACAAACGATTGGCCAAATCGCCCTATGTATTTTCAAGGACGTATGTCAATGGGAAATATCGAGACAAAGTAGTTGTGGGGTTGGATTTGCCTAAAGGAAAAAAGTCGCTTTGGGTAAAAGGATTCTTTGGTGACGGTACCATCTTGTACGACACCTATTCCGAGACCGAAGTTACCGTGGCCAACGGAAAAGTGCTATTGGATAATGATTATGACATTGCCCTGCTGGAACTTGTGGAATAATCCCTATTGCCTAGAGTGCAGTGCGATTCGGTTCCCCTCTGAATCTAAAAAAACCGCCATGTACCCTATTTCGGGACTTATCTGTGTCTTGGGTTGAACAATTTTACCTCCGTTCGGTTCAATACGGTCGAGTTCGTTTTGAACGTCTAAACTATTGAAGTAAATCAACGCCCCTTTGCTTTTACTGGGTTTGTACCAATCCTTGTTATGAATCAGTGAGCCTGAAGCGCCTGGTTTTCCATGATCTGCAGGAAACCATCCCATTTTGGTGCCTCCAAAGTCCTGTAACTTTATATCAACTTGAAAAACCGCATCATAAAACGATTTTGCTCGTTCCATATCCTTAACGGGAATCTCGAACCAGCCTACCATATTAAAATCCATAGCCTATTTATTTTCCAATATTTTCTTTAAACTCGCCAGACCTTCTTCAAAATCTTTTCCCACCGCCTTGTCCATGTTCATGAACAGCATCATAATGCTCATCGGGAATTTGTTCTTTCCAGAAAAGCCCCAAACTACTTTAGTCCTATCCTTCTCCACCTCTTTGGTAACGATATAAGCATCCGAAGTGGATTTAAATGGTTTTAAGAATCGAAGCTCGGACTCAATTCGCTCACCTTCCACAATTTTGGTGATTTCCTGCTCCCCCTTCCCTACTTCTTTGTTGCCTTCCCAATAGTTAATGGCTCCTACCTCACCATCCGTTCCCGTAAACTTTTTTTTCATATCGAGATCACGTTTACCCCATGGAGACCATTCATCCTGTCGTTTTAAGGATTTGAGATACTCAAAAACAACGCTTTTAGGTTTGTAAATTTCTATAGAGCGGGAGACATTGTAGTTTTTTGGGGCGATAGCTGCCAAAATAATGATCAACAACACTATACCTAAGACAATATATAGCACTATCATAGCTGTAATTTATTGGTTATCAACTAAAAATACGAAATTTATTTACTTGGAAAGGTATCTTTTTATAATCCCCTCAACATCTTTTATGGATTTTTTGGTCCAATCCAATCGTTTTTCAAACACCTCTATATCGGTTAATTGCCAATTTAGGTCGGAATCGCGCACTTTTTGTGCCAATTGTTGGATGATGATGGCCGCAGAAACGGAAACATTCAGGCTCTCGGAAAACCCGACCATTGGAATTTTAAGGAATCCGTCGGCCTGCTGCATTACTTCTTCTGACAACCCTTCTTTTTCGGTTCCAAAGAAAATTGCCGATTTCATGGTTGGAAAAAAATCAGGCAGGATAGTGGAATCGTTGTGCGGTGTAGTGGCGATTATTTGATAACCATCCTCCTTTAATTTGGAGATACAATCGGTCGTGGTTTGGTAGCGATGCACATCTACCCACTGTTCGGCTCCCATGGCTATATTTTTGTCCAAACGTTTGCCAAAACGATCCTCTATCACATGTACATCCTGTACCCCAAAAACATCACAACTGCGAATTATGGCACTTGTATTGTGCAATTGATATACATCTTCCACCGCTACGGTAATATGTTTGGTCCGTTGTTGAAGCACATCCAAAAAACGCTGTTTTCGCTCTTCGGTAAGGTAGGTTTCCAAGTATGTCAACAAATCATGGTCAAACATAAAACCAAGATAGGAAAAATTGGAATTTTGGTTTCTTGAAAAATGGATTTGTTATCTTAGGACGAACGTATTTTTTATAAGTTGATTTTAATTTTGAAAATGCTTGATTAACCAAAAAATGATTTTTTTAAAAAACATATTCAAATCAAACAAAAGGAATGAGGAAAAAACTCCTCCTAATAATGAAAAATCAACCGAATTTGGTCTTGGCGAATTTGATTTAAATGATTTTCCCGAACAAGACAGAAGTAAGTCATTTTATTTTCATGAATACAACAAGCCAGATGGCGAGTGGGTTGAAATTGATGAGCCTATTTGCAAAATCCGTATAGGTGAAATGAGCGGATTTGCATTTAAATCGGCAAGTGTTATGGCTTCAGAATCTGGAATTTTAGAACATACTTTAAAAAAAGGAGATTTAATTTCAAATGGCAACATTTTCTATAAGCTACATCAAAAAGGAAAATATGTAAATGAAAACACAACCGATAATGTTGAGTTTAAGTCATACTTTTTAAAAGGTAAATCATTTTCATTCCAAAAATGGCTTGTAGAAGATGGATCCTACGTTCAGAAAGGTTCTGATATTTATGAATATTCAAGGTCTATTCTTGCTAATGCACAGTTAACTAGATTAGGAGGTAAACCTAAAGATAATGAACTAAAACATAAAGCCGAAAAAAGTGGATATATAGATTTGTATTTAAAAACACCTTCACTTCATATTACTGAAAACGAATTAATGTACGTTATTAGAAAAAATGATAAAGAAAGAATTAATAGAAAATTCATAAACGAGCCAAACATTATTAAAGACGAGTTTACCAACTCAACTATTATTAAGTGGGAAAAAGTAAGTTCGAGATTTCAAATAAGTGCAGGAGTTAAGACAAAATCGGACAATTTAATCACAGATTTTCTTTTCAGTTTTAACTACATAGATAATGCTGACCAAATCGTATTTCATTTTGACCCAAAACAAATAAAACCAAAACAATCCGACAAAGTCTTTTTCTTATTTGAAAACGGAGAACAAATTCAGTATGAACTAACTGAAAATCCAGTTTTATCAAAAAACCGTCTAAATGAGAAAATTATAGAATACAAAGGTTTAATAACCAAAACAGAGCTTGAATTATTTGCCAATTCCAATTTCAAGAAGTGGAAAATTTCGTTGGTAAGCGATAAAAGAGAAATTTTGGGAGGAGAAATTGGTGGAGATGACTTTTATCCAACAAAAAACAATATTCAAATTGTAATCAAAAAATTTGCATCAGAATATATTGATTTGGTAAAAGAAACAATCCCAAATTATGAACCAACTGAATTAAAACAAGTTAAACCTGAAAAAGAAAATATAGCGGACTTTTGCTTTGTTTATTTAATGCACGACACGAGTAATAGCTATTATAAAATTGGAATTTCAAATAGTCCAGAATACAGAGAAAGAACTTTACAAAGTGAAAAGCCAACAATTGAAATGATTGCCTCGAAGAAATTCCCTGTCAGAAAAATTGCCGAGAGTATTGAAAAGGCTTTACACAGCACTTATTCTGAAAAAAGATTAAGAGGAGAATGGTTTGAATTAAACGACAATGATGTCGAACATATAAAAGAAACATTAAAATAAGCCAAGGGCTAGCTCGGGTCCCCAAGGCTCACTTAAAAAACAAGCCTCAAAATATGACGATGAACACCAAAAACGTAGTTTTTTTAACTATTTGCTCCCTGTTCGGGGCATGTAGCTTTGCACAAGAACCCAAAGAAGCACACAACAACCCAATTTTTGAAGGATGGTATGCCGACCCCGAAGGCATTGTATTTGGAGATACATACTGGGTCTACCCCACATTTTCCGACGATTATGACAAGCAATTGCATTTTGATGCCTTTTCTTCCAAAGATCTAGTGCATTGGGAAAAGCACGAGCGCATATTGGATACCACCAAAATCAAATGGCTCAGACAGGCATTGTGGGCACCGTCCATCATAGAAAAAGACAACAAGTATTATCTGTTTTTTGGAGCCAATGACATTCAACGGCCAGGAAGAAGTTCCTATGATCCCAATAACGATATTAACCATTATGGGGGAATCGGTGTAGCCGTTGCGGACAGTCCCGAAGGCCCTTTCGAAGATTATTTGGGCGAACCTTTGATTTCAGACTTTTACAACGATGCCCAACCCATTGACCAATTTGTTTTTAAGGATGTGGACGGCACCTATTATTTTTTCTATGGAGGTTGGAGCCATTGCAACCTTGGCATACTCAATGAAGATTTTACGGGCTTTGAGCCTTGGGAAGATGGTAGTCTGTTCAAAGAAATTACGCCCGAAGGTTATGTGGAAGGCCCGTTCATGTTTTTGCGCAATGGTATTTACTATTTTATGTGGTCCGAAGGGAATTGGACCGATGGCAGTTACAAAGTGGCCTACGCCATGGCAGACAAACCAACAGGCCCCTATAAACGCATCGGAACCATTTTGGAATCCAAGGAAGGGGATATCGCCACGGGAGCAGGACATCATTCCGTAATTAACAAACCTGGTACGGACGAATGGATCATTGTATACCACAGAAGACCTATTCCCAACAAAGACCGCGACCACAGGGTTACTTGTATGGACAAGATGGAGTTCAACCCCGATGGCACCATAAAACCGGTAAAAATGACTTTTGAGGGTGTTGGAAAAAAATAATTGGAGAAATAGTACAGTGAAAATCTTTTCTTTAATCAAACCAAAAGAAGAATACCTTGGGGTAAACGTTGGTTTATTGGATTTAAAAAAGATTCTTGAACGTAATGGTAAGAAGTTTCATTTCGCATGGGAATCTGAAAATAACTTTATAATAAGTCTTAAGTTTTCCTTCGGAACAAACCTTCTATTCGACACTAATTATTCAGGGACGAAAAGTGATATTATAGCCACTGGCATTTTGTCGAAATTAACTGAGGAGAAAACCAAAATAACGCTAAAAACGAAAAGTAAAAACGGACTTATAATTTTATTCTTGTTGCCTACAGTACTTATAATTTTCTTTAACTTCATCTTTGAACTGGGCCTTCCCATACCACTTTACTTTATTTTTCCCTTACTTTTTATTCTAGTTTTAAATATGATTAAGAGTGAAGAAAAAAGACTAATAAAAAATTTCAAGTCTTTTTTGGACAACGAATTGAAATATTAACATCCTCAAAAGAATATCTTTTTTGAGGATAATTCTATTTTCGAACAAGAAATAATCTCTTTATGGGAAGACCTATTCAAATTGCCGAAAGTACTAAATGACAAAACTTCTTAAACCAGTTTAACTTTTATCAGAATCATACTGGATACATTTGTTTTGATTAATAATTTTAATTGATTATCAAAATGTTATGAGAAATTTACTTCCCATTTTACTAAGCGTTATACTTTTTAACTGTAACACAAATACTCCTAAAAGTTCTGATAAAAATGAAGATAACGGGCTTCAAACAGGAATTTCACATTCTGATACATTGACAAAACATTTAAAACCGTTCAAAGAAAATCTGCCAACAATTGGACTTTTAATGTACAATGGTGTCCTTCAAAGTGAGGTTGTAGCAACTTCTGACGTATTCGCAAAACCATCAGCTGATGGAAAACAACTCTTCAACGTTATCACTATAGCCGAAACGGACAATCCAATAACCACCGAGGAAGGAATGCACTTTGTTCCCGATTATACTTTTGACAACTGTCCAAAATTGACTGCATTGTTCGTGCCAAGTGCCTACGATATGTATGCGCAGGTACACAATGAAAAAATCGTGGAATTCATCAGAAGAAAGAATGAAGAAACCAAATACACAGTCAGTAATTGTGCTGGAGCACAGTTAATTGGTGCATCTGGAATTGCAGATGGAAAGAAAATTGTAACTTGGATTGGTGGCGGCACACAATTACAAAAAGATTATCCCAACTTAAAAGTTCAAAACGACAGTTTGGTGACTTTTGTCCGAGACGGAAAATTTTTATCTTCAAACGGAAATCTGGCAAGTTACATATCGGCATTGAACCTTTTGGAAACCATGACAAATGAGGAACACCGAAAATTTGTGGAGAGCTACCTTTATTTGGACCGTCTTCAAAATTGGAAAAAATGATGGGCTAACATAAAACCAAAAACATGCTCAAACCAAAAATCGTAGTACTAACCGGGGCAGGGATGAGCGCTGAAAGCGGACTGAAAACCTTTCGGGACGAAAACGGTCTTTGGGAAGGCCATGATGTGATGGAAGTAGCATCGCCACAAGGATTTGCCCGTAATCCTGAGTTGGTGCTCGAATTCTACAACCAGCGAAGACGGCAATTGTTGGAGGTTGCTCCCAATGCAGGCCATAAGGCTCTGGCCGAATTAGAACAAGATTTTGATGTGAGTATTGTAACCCAAAACGTGGATAATCTGCACGAAAAGGCTGGGAGTTCCCATGTAGTGCATTTGCACGGTGAACTGTTCAAAGTGCGAAGTACCGTAAACGAAAACCATGTGTTGGATTGGAAAAAAGATTTGGTTTTAGGCGACACGGACGACAAAGGGCACCAGCTACGCCCCCATATTGTCTGGTTTGGCGAAATGGTACCAATGTTGGAAACTGCCGCGCAAATCACCCAACAGGCCGAAATACTTATTATTGTGGGAACCTCTATGCAAGTGTATCCAGCGGCAAGTTTAATCCATTACGCGCCAAATAAAACCCCAATTTACTTTATAGATCCAAAGCCCAACATCCGTTCATCGGATTTTGAAAACCTTACCATAATCTCCAAAACAGCAGCAGAGGGAATTCCCGAATTGGTGGAACAGTTTTTTAATAGTTGGCCCTAGTTTCTTTTGCCCAGGCTACCAATACATTTATTTGCTCCTCAGACAATTTCGCATCAGCATGGGTCCATGTGTATTCCTTTAAAGGCATTTTTCCCTCTTCCACCTCTTCGATGAGTTCTTCCAGTTTGTGGTCCTTTTTTTCAGCATCGTAGTTGGCCCAATCGGAAAAATTCAGATGCTCCTTGCCCTCTTCTATATGATCTGCCAACCAATAGGAAACCGGGGCAATGTTATTGTACCACGGATACACTGTGTTCGCACTATGGCAATCGTAACAGGCTGTTTTTAGAATCTTCTTGACTTCGGCAGGAGGTTGGGTCTCCGTTTCAAAGGCAGCCACATAATCGCCTTCAGCTACATTTTTTTCAGGTCGGTAAAATTGCATTCCTACCAATACAACCAAAAGAACAATTGCTATTTTTTTCACTATTTTCATCACCTACAGGATTTTAGTAAATATATTGATTTTTTGTGACCGAAGAGGAACTCCATATCAAACTTAGTTCAGGTAGAATATCAAAACTTGAAATAGATGTTTTGGTTCAGCAATTGAAGAAAGAACCCCGACTGGCCAAGGCACTTTTTAAACAGGTATTGTTGGAAGACAAAGCAGGAAGTTTCAATGCGAGCTGGACCTTTGATCATTTAATGCGAAAAGACCCCTCCTTGATTCTCCCCTTTTTTGAAGATTTTGTGAATGGTTTGTCAAAATTAAAAACCGAATCTTGTATAAGACCCATTGCACACGTTTGTGAAATGATCTGCGAAGCCTACTTTAAGAAAAAAGACCCCGTTTTTGTCCAAAGTATTACCGACGACCAATTGGAAAAAATAATGACATCCTGTTTTGATTGGCTCATTGGCCCTATGAACATGGCACCCAAGGTATTTTCCATGACAAGTCTGTACTACTTAGGTTTAAAATTTGATTGGGTACACCCCGAACTCAAACTGGTTCTGGAAGACAGTTACGCCACAGGAACTACGGGCTACAAAAACCGAGCAAAAAAAACGCTGGATAAGTTGGCCGAATTGGGTGTTTAAAACACAGCGTTTAAGTATCTTTGATGCTTTCAAAATTTTCTTGACCATGTCGCTGACACAACTAAATGCCATTTCGCCGATTGACGGTAGATATAGAAACAAAACCAAGGCCCTTAAAGATTATTTTTCTGAAGAGGCCCTGATCAAATACCGTGTTCAAGTCGAAATTGAATACTTTATCGCCCTTTGTGAGGTTCCTTTATCCCAACTGGCTGATTTCAACAAGGCTTTGTTCCCCGAATTACAAAAAATTTACCAAGAGTTTTCTGCGGAAGATGCACAGGCAATAAAAGATATTGAAAAGACCACCAACCACGATGTAAAAGCGGTTGAATACTTCATCAAGGAAAAGTTTGATGCATTAAATCTTCAAAAATACAAGGAGTTTATCCACTTTGGGTTGACTTCACAAGATATCAACAATACTGCGATACCGCTATCCATCAAAGAAGCTATGAACGATGTATACGTTCCTTCTTATTTAGAGGTTTTGGAGAAATTGAAGGAGCTTGCCAAAGCATGGGAAAACATCCCCATGTTGGCAAGAACACACGGACAACCGGCCTCCCCTACCCGTTTGGGCAAGGAAATCGACGTTTTTGTCGTACGTTTTAAAGAGCAGTTCAATTTATTGAACGATATCCCCAGCGCCGCTAAATTTGGTGGAGCTACTGGTAACTACAATGCCCACAAAATAGCCTACCCCAATAACGATTGGAGAGCCTTCGGAAAACAATTTGTACAAGAAAAATTAGGTTTGCACCACTCTTTCCCCACTACTCAAATTGAGCATTACGATCACATGGCCGCTTTGTTCGATTGTCTTAAACGCATCAACACTATTTTGATTGATTTGGATCGAGATATGTGGACCTATATTTCCATGGACTACTTCAAACAGAAAATCAAAAAAGGGGAAGTGGGTTCATCGGCTATGCCACACAAGGTAAACCCTATAGATTTTGAGAATTCTGAAGGAAACCTGGGGTTGGCCAATGCTATTTTTGAGCATTTATCCGCCAAATTGCCGATTTCCAGATTACAACGTGATCTTACGGACAGTACCGTACTACGTAATGTTGGGGTGCCGTTTGCACACACCTTGGTTGGATTTCAGTCCACTTTAAAAGGATTGAACAAACTGGTATTGAACCAAGCCAAGTTTGATAAAGACCTGGAAGACAATTGGGCCGTTGTTGCAGAAGCCATCCAGACTATTTTGAGAAGGGAAGGTTATCCCAACCCATACGAAGCATTGAAAGGTTTAACACGTACCAATGAGAAAATCAATCAAAAATCCATTGCCGATTTTATTGAAACGTTGAATGTTTCCGATGCCATTAAAGCCGAGTTAAAACAAATTACCCCAGCAAATTACACAGGAGTTTAAGTACTTGTCATTCCTGCGAAAGCAGGAATCTAATCATCAATCCATATAGCTAGTCCCTTAGACTGCGCACTGCGCGCAAGATAAACTAAACGCGAGAACTTAAGGCATCTCGACTGCGCTCGATGTGACACGCTTACCATCGGTTTTGTTTAGGAACTACATACACTCTTAACTGTCATTCTGAAGGATGGGAACGACTGGAGAATCTCCTTTCGCAAGTACAATTCACAAGGCCAAGAGCAAAAAACATCTGTGGCCATTCGTGAAATCCGTGTTAAAACCTTTAACCCTTTGCCATTGACCTGAAAAAACCAAGAATCCAGCTATCCGTTTATCCCTCTTTATGGATTTCCACTTGATGTGGGTATGGGATTTCAATACCAGCTTCATCCAAGGCCAATTTGCAATTTTCGTGGGTCGCAAAATACACGTCCCAATAATCATCTGGCTCGCAAAAAGGCCTAACCGCAAAATTCACGGAGCTGTCCGCCAACTCCAACACATTTACTGAGGGCGCTGGGTCTTTTAGCACCTTTGGATTGGATGTCAACACCTCCAACAATACTTCTTTGGTTTTTTTGATGTCCTCACCATAGCCCACTCCTATTACGGTATCGACACGAATTTTACCCTCTGCGGTATAGTTGATGATGTTCCCGTTGGCCATGGCACCATTTGGGACAATGGCAAGCCTGTTTTGTGGGGTCACCAGTTTTGTGGTAAAGATTTCGATTCCCTTTACTTTTCCCAAAACACCTTGTGCCTCGATCAAATCGCCAATTTTGTATGGTTTAAAAATCATGATGAGCACACCTCCCGCAAAATTGGAAAGCGACCCCTGCAAAGCCAACCCAACAGCAAGACCAGCGGCAGCAATTACAGCGGCAAAAGTTGTAACATCAACTCCTAAGCGAGAGATTACGATAATAATCAAGAATACTTTTAGCGCCCATGAAAATAAGTTCAACAAGAATTTTTGGAGCGATTCATCGTACTTGCTCTTGGACATTACTTTTCGGGTTCCACTAATGATTTTCTTAACCACCCACATACCAATAATGTAGATAACAAGTGCCGTAATCAGTTTTGGGCCAAATTCTTTGGCAAGTTCAATACCATAGTCAAACCATTCTTGTGCTTTTTCCATTATGCTAGAGTTTTGTTAGTGTTCTTATTATGAGACACTAAGATACTAAACTAGGTCACGTTTTTGATCTTCCTAAAAAGAAAAAGGGTGACAAACGCCACCCCCCCTTAGAAATTTATGATGATTGGTCTTAGCCTTTTAGAAAATCTCCAATTTCACCAAGCCCTTCTCCTTTGTAATCGGATTTTTGTATGGCTTGCATTAATTGAATGATATGCGCGGGGTTCATATTCTTACCAAGTACCCTTACTAAGGCAAAGCCTTTATCTTCACTATCCCCATAAATAATTACTTCATCAATGGCGTCCTCATCTCCTAAATATTTGATGACTCCCTTGCCATATTTTGAATTGATTTTCATGAGCTCCACAAACTGGTCGCCCTTTAAGATTTCGCGTACTTTTTTCTTTTCAACCTTATACTCCACTTCATTATCGGCATTCTTTTTAAAGGCCAATAAATTGAATTTACGAAGTGATTCAATAGCTTCTTTTTGAGTTGGGTTCAACTCTTCCTCGTTCAGCTTTAAGATGCTTGCGGGAACATCTATGGACAAAAAGTTTGGGTTCTCCGAATTGTCCACATAATACTCTTGCAGGCTTTGCTGCGAAGCGCACGAAGCCAGAAGCACTGCTCCGGCCACCAACATGGTTTTAACAATATGTTTCATCTGTTCTTTTTTTGATTGATTTTATAAACTGATAATCAGTTGACAATAATTAGTTGGAACTTGTTGCGTTTTGTTACAGTATCCAACCGATTATTGCCAACCGATGTCTTAATTAATTCTTTTTACTTGCCTCGTTGAGTTCTTCCGGTAAGTTCATTTTTTTGGTCAATGAACCAATTTTGTTCAAATCAATATCACCGGTAAGTGATAAAATTACAGTCTCGAACTTTCTGCCATCGGCCTCAACGTTATTCATACCTGTCACGAACATGAGCAGTTCGCTCACATGATCCGCATCCTTGCCCTCTTTGATGTAGAACTTGACATTGGCATCTTTGTCCTTTACCCGCATCAACTCTTCCATTTTGGAGGATTTTAGGTAGCTGTCCACGGACGACTTCATGTCCTCACCGATTTTCTTATCCTCGGTAGTGAAGACCTTTAAGCTTTGTAAGCTACTGGCAATATTCATAAAGTCCTGAGCTTCGGGGTCATCTACCTCTACATCAATCTTTGCCAATAGGTTGAACATGCTTTTGTTCACCACTACGGATGTTACATCGTCCAAATCTTCAAATTTGTCAAAAAGGGATTGTGAAAATCCGGCCAAAGGCAATACTGCCATTACTGTTATTAAAATATACTTTCTCATCTTTTCGTTTTTTAATTGTTGTTGTAAATCTTCTCTTTTGCTTCTTCGAACTCTTTTAGATAGGCCACCTTTTCTGTTCCTCGGCCAAAATTTTCTGCTAAGAGCTCAAAAGCTTTTTTGGTTTCCTCGTAGGCGAACTCCGCCTTTTCTTGTTCCAAACGCTTAGTTTCTTGGTACTGATTACCAAAATAAATGCCAAAGGCAAGAACTACTGCCGCTGCAACGGATAGCCACTTGTAATAGTTTACTCTAGGTTTTAATGGTACCTGCTTGGTGTACTTTTCTTCCTTGGCCTTGGAAAAGTAGTTGAACATGGGTTTGTACTGTTCCAAATGAGGTGCTACCTCTTCTTGTGAAAAATACTCCCTGAGTGCTCTTTCTTCGTCCACTGTGGCAGTGGCCTCGAAATACTTCTCCAATATTTTTTCTATGTTACCCAATTCCATAGTTATGTTTTTTTATTAATTCTTCCCTTACTGTTTTTCTCGCCCTCGACAGTGCTACGCGCACTGCTGTGGGTTTCATGTCCAAGAGTTCGCATATCTCGTCGAACTCGTATTGCTCCACATCCCGTAGCTGCAATATCATTTTTTGTTGTTCTGGCAGGTCTTCCATAATCCGTTCCATCCAACTTACGCTGTCCTCGGCCTCCATTTGTTTTTGTAAGGAGGTGTTTTCATCACTATAGTTGCTATGAACCAATTTTAGGTTTCCTGCTTGCTTGGACTTTAACCGGTCCAAACAAAAGTTTTTGGTCATGGTCATGGCAAAGGCCTCAACATTTTTGTACTTCTCCATGGACTCATTCTTTGACCATAACTTCAACAAAATTTCTTGAGTGGCATCTTCCGCTTCTTCCCTAGAGACCAACAGGCGTTTTGCGAGCCTGTACAGTTTGTCTTGAAAAGGCAAAACCACATTTAAGAATTCTGTTTGTTTCATTTGGTTGTCTAAGTTGCTTTTGTGTCTTTCTTATCGACCTACACTATCACGACGATACATATCGAAATTTGTTACAAAAAATTTGCAATCTCCTTATATAAAGGTATTTTGCAAGGCGAATTTGCATGATTGTTCATGTAATTTTACTCAATTCAACCTACACCCTTGATAAATTTGGAATAAAGTTTGAGTAAATTCATTAAAAAATAAGTTATGAAAAAGTATTTCTTCCTGTTTTTGGGATTGTCCGTTTTGTTTATGTCGTGTAGTGATGATGATGGAATCAAAAACGGACCTTCTCCCGATCCAGACCCAACTGCAGATGTGGCTGCCCAAGACTTTATGTGGAAGGCCATGAACCTTTGGTATTTTTGGCAAGCTGATGTTCCTGACCTTGCTGATGATAGGTTCTCCACCAACGCCGAATACACTGCTTTTTTGGAGAATAATTCTAATCCTGAAAATTTTTATTATAGCATTTGTAACAGACACGAAGAAATTTATGGTGAAGAAACTGCCATAGACCGATTTAGTTTTGCCAACGAAGATTATACCGAACTGGTAAGCAGTCTCTCGGGCATATCCCAAAGCAATGGTTTAGAGTTTGGATTGGGACTTATTGGCGATACCGATAACGTTTTTGGATTTGTACAATATATTTGGCCAGATTCGGATGCTTCTACTAAGGACATACAAAGAGGCGAATTTTTTACGAGAGTCGATGGAGTTCAACTAACCGTAAACAACTATATCAACCTACTTTTTGGTGATAATAGTACTTACACGCTCGGAATGGCAACTGTGGCCGATAACACAATTTCTGACAGTGACAAAGAAGTTTCGCTTACCAAAATAGAGAATCAGATTGAAAACCCCATTTTGGTTGCTAAAACATTAGATGTAAACGGTACTAAGGTCGCCTATTTAATGTACAACCGCTTTTTAAGCAGTTTTAACGAAGATTTAAATGATGCCTTTGCAAAATTTAAGGCCGATGGAGCCACCGAACTGGTTTTGGACATGCGTTATAACCCAGGTGGCTCAGTTAACACATCTCGCCTTTTGGCCAGTATGATCTATGGCACCAATACTAGTGATGTGTACATAAAACAACGTTGGAACGCCAAGATACAAGCCGAGTTTTCCGATGAATTTCTGACTGACTACTTCGCAAATTCTACGGGAGCGAGTGCCATTAACTCTTTAAATTTGAGCAGAATATTTGTGATTGCCACAGGTGATTCTGCTTCGGCAAGTGAATTGGTGATGAACGGCCTGGACCCATATATCAATGTAATCCATATTGGTGAAACAACACGTGGCAAGAATGAATTCTCCATTACTTTGGTTGATGATAGCGAAAACAATTTTATCTATAATAGCGATCGTGAAGGGAATATAAACTCACAAAATTCTTGGGGATTACAACCTTTGGTCGGTAGAAATGAGAATGCGGATGGTTTTTATGATTACACTAGCGGCTTAAGCCCCGAGATTGAACTCAGTGAAGATTTAACCAACCTTGGGGTTTTGGGAGACGTAAACGAGCCACTTTTGGCCCGTGCACTCCAAGAAATTTCTGGTGCATCTGCCAAAATCGACTTTACGGTGGAAATGCCCGCAGAATCTTTCACCTCATCAAGGTTACATACCCCATTAAAGGATAATATGTTTTTGGACAAACCTCTTCCCACAAATTTGGAGTTGGAATAAAAAAACCTGTTTAAAAAACATCTAAACCGTTATTGAGCTTAACACGGAAACCCACAGCCCTGACCCTGAAATAAGTTGAGGGCAAGCAGTTTTTGGCATTACAAATAATTGATTGTAAACTGTTTATCGTTGATTACATATTAACCTATGGAATCCACTTATCCTTGCCAAAATCGGGCTTGCGCTTTTCCAAAAACGCATTGCGGCCCTCCTTGGCCTCATCGGTCATGTAAGCCAAACGAGTGGCCTCTCCTGCAAACACTTGCTGTCCCACCATACCATCGTCGGTGAGGTTCATGGCAAATTTTAGCATTTTTATGGAGGTCGGTGACTTGGCCAAGACTTCCTGAGCCCATTGGTAAGCAGTGTCCTCCAATTCCTTATGCGGAATTACAGCATTCACCATACCCATTTCGTAGGCTTCTTGAGCAGAATAGTTTCTTCCCAAAAAGAAAATTTCCCGCGCTTTTTTTTGCCCCACCATTTTAGCAAGGTAGGCCGAACCATAGCCTCCATCAAAACTGGTAACATCAGCATCGGTTTGTTTAAAAATGGCATGCTCTTTACTGGCCAGTGTCATATCGCACACCACATGCAGGCTATGCCCCCCTCCAACGGCCCATCCGGGCACTACGGCAATTACCACTTTGGGCATAAAACGAATCAAACGTTGTACCTCTAGAATATTTAAACGGTGATATCCATCGTCGCCAACATAGCCTTTATGACCGCGTGCTTTTTGATCCCCGCCACTGCAGAATGCCCATTTACCATCCTTGGATGAAGGTCCTTCACCAGAAAGTAGCACGACCCCAATAGATGTATCTTCCTGGGCATCGTAAAATGCCTTGTAAAGTTCGCTTGTGGTTTTTGGGCGGAACGCATTGCGTATATCCGGACGGTTAAAGGCGATACGTGCCACGCCATTACATTTTTTATAGGTGATATCCTCGAATTCCATGGCGGTCTGCCAGTTGGGTGATTCCATAATAAACTTTTTATACCACAAATAACGGAAATTCTACGTTATTGTCATTGAGAAGTGCCTCCAGAGCTTGTTATAGGGCAAAACCTGATATAATCAAAAAATTGTTGCTTTCTGCACATCCTCTTTACTTAGGGGCAAACCACAACATAACAGTAATTTTACTTATGTAACTTTGCCTTTCCAAAGGCGTTGTTCATGAAAAAAATAAGCCACAATTCATTTTTTGACCACCTTAACCAATATGTACCCGTTTCGGAAAAAGCGTTTGGCAAGATTTTGTCGTATTTTGATGAACGTTGTTTGGACAAAAAGGAAATACTGATGCATGCCGGGGGGCCGTGTACCCATATCCACCTTGTGCTCAACGGCTGTATGCACATGTACTTTATCAATGAAAAAGGTGTGGAACGTACCGTTCAGTTTGCGTTGGAAAATTGGTGGCTCTCAGACTTCTTGGCCTTTCAGAACAAAACCAACACCGATTTTAATATACAAGCGGTAGAGAATACCCGGATTCTATCCATCAGCCATGAGAAACAAGAACAATTGCTCCATGAATTTCCCATACTTGAACGTTATTTTAGAACAATCTACCAAATTGCATACGGGGCCTCTCTAAATAAGGTGAAGTATATGTTTGGATTATCAAAAGAGGAAATCTACCTCCACTTTACAGAGCATTTCCCGGAATTTGCACAACGTGTGCCCCAATATTTAATTGCTTCTTTTTTGGGGTTGACTCCAGAATATGTAAGTGAAATACGGGCAAAAAAGCGTTCTTAAACCCGTTTAAGTTTTCTGTTTGTTTCTCTGAATACCTTAGCATCAACATTATAAAAAACAATCATGGAAACAAGAATTCAAATTGACGAGACGGAACCATTGGCCTTTAAAGCTATGCTTGGGCTTGAAAATTACATGCAACAAAGCCAGTTGGACAAAATTCACTACGAGTTGATAAAAATTAGGGCCTCACAGCTCAACGGCTGTGCGTTCTGTATAAATATGCACACCAAAGATGCCCTGACACTGGGCGAAAACCCAAAAAGATTACTTTTATTGGATGCTTGGTGGGACACGGACCTTTTCTCCGAGGAAGAAAGGGTGATCTTAAAAACTACGGAAGAAGTTACCATGGTACACAAAAATGGGCTAAGCCGAGAAACATACGAAAAAGCCGTAAAGCTATTCGATGAACATTATTTTTCGCAGATTATTATGGCCATTGTTACCATAAACGCTTGGAACCGTATTGCAATAAGCACCCACAAACCTTTACAAGATTAAAAAAGTCATCAAACTACCTTCGCTAAAGGCTACTAAAGAGTCCTCCCCCAACCCCTCCAACGGAGAAGAGAATAGTTCCTCCCCTTTGGGGAGGTTAGGTGGGGACAAAACGTGAAATAAAAACTACCTTTGAGGCAAGCCCGCGAGGCGTTCAAACGAACAAACCTTAGCACATTTGGATACAGAGCATCGGAAAATTAGCCCCATTTAATGGGATTAAATCCTATATTAGTGTTCCACAATACATCAAAACTTTGATATGAGGACCAGGCATACTTTTTTATTTGTTTTGCTGATACTTTCATGCTCATGTAAAAACTTTAATGCAGAAAAAAATGATTCCGGACCCAAATCCCAAGATTTTAATACCGTTGCCATCAATAATGAATATCAAATAAACATTCCGCGTTTCATGAAGGGCTCCACTGGATTGAATGAAGAAGCTTCCCTTCAGTACCAAAGCCTACTCCAGGAGGCATATCTTCTGGTAATTGATGAGCCAAAATCAAGATTTGAAGAAGTATATAGGGATTTAGGGCAGTACGATGAGCAACTTTCCACAATACAGAATTATAGGGATGCCCGGTTAAAAATACTCTCTCGAACCACTGAAATCAATAGTAGATCCAAACCCCGACCTTTCAAAATAAACGGTTTGAGTGCGGAATTTATAGAAATTGATGCCAATGTTAATGGTGTCTCCGATGAAATCTCTTATTTTTTGACCTTTGTTGAAGGGAATGACAGGGTTTATATGATTATGGCCTGGACCCTGAAGGACAAAAAAATGGAACATAAAAAAACCTTTAAAACGATTGCCGAATCTTTTGAACTGATTGATTAGGAAACCGTCTTAAAGGTTTATGTCCTATTACCCGTTGTGCATTATGATTGAAATTCGTCAGTTCGAGTGATTTTCTTTCGAAAAATCGTATCGAGAACCAGAATTTCAAGTCAAAACCCGATTCTCGATACAAAATTCCTTTGGAATTTCACTCGAATTGACGGCTTTTGTCATAAGAAACCTTCAAAATACACAACAAGTATACTATTGATATAACTTACTTGCTCAAATACATTTTTCGTCTGGAATACAAGTTATAGAATTCATCATCTTTCAAGCTATCAATAAATAAAATGCTCTCCCCGGTACTCTTCATTTCAGGCCCCAAGTTTTTGTTCACGTTAGGGAACTTATTGAAAGAGAATACAGGTTGTTTTATAGCGTACCCATCCAAATGTGGCCTAAAGTCGAAATCCTTTATTTTCTTATCGCCCAACATTACTTTGGTAGCATAGTTTACATAAGGTTCGCCATAAGCCTTGGCAATAAAGGGAACTGTACGCGATGCCCGTGGGTTTGCCTCAATAATGTAAACAATGTCATCTTTTATGGCAAACTGTATATTGATCAACCCTACCGTGTTGAGTGCCAACGCAATCTTTTTGGTATGGTCCTTAATCTGTTGCATTACAAATTCACCAAGGTTGAACGGTGGCAATGTAGCATTGGAATCACCTGAGTGAATTCCGCAGGGTTCTATATGCTCCATAATACCGATAATGTACACATCTTCACCATCGCAAATCGCATCTGCTTCAGCTTCAATGGCGCCATCCAAATAATGATCCAGCAACAGTTTGTTGTTTGGTATCTTTCTCAACAAATCAACTACGTGGGCCTCCAATTCCTCTTTGTTGATAACGATTTTCATTCCTTGTCCACCTAACACGTAGGATGGTCTTACCAACAACGGGAACTTAAGTTCCTCGGCCAAATCCAAGGCTTCATCTGCGGTTTCTGCCACACCGAATCTTGGGTAAGGAATGTTGTTATCCTTCAATAATGTGGAGAAACTTCCTCTATCCTCTGCCAAATCCAAGGACTGGAAGCTGGTCCCGATGATGTTGATTCCGTATTTATCCAATTTTTCGGCAAGCTTCAATGCGGTTTGCCCTCCCAACTGTACAATTACGCCTTCTGGTTTTTCGTGAAGGATGATATCGTAGATATGTTCCCAGAAAACAGGCTCAAAGTAAAGCTTGTCCGCGGTATCAAAATCCGTGGAAACGGTTTCCGGGTTACAGTTGATCATAATGGTCTCATAACCACATTCGGCGGCAGCCAAAACACCGTGAACACAACAGTAATCGAACTCGATTCCTTGACCAATTCGGTTTGGACCGGAGCCGAGAACCACTACCTTTTTCTTATCGGTGACCACACTATCGTTGGCCACATATCGCTCACCATCGGGTGTCTCTATTTCCTCTTCAAAAGTAGAATAGTAGTAAGGCGTTACCGCTTTAAACTCAGCAGCGCAAGTATCTACCAATTTGTACACTCGATTGATGTTCAAATCCATACGCTTGCTGTGCACTTCACTCTCCCAACAATCCAACATGTGGGCAATTTGTCTATCCGCAAAACCTTTTTGCTTCGCTTCCAACAACAATGCTTTTGGCAAGCTCTCTATGGTGTATTTTGATATTTCCATCTCCAAGAAGTGCAATTCCTCGTATTGTTTTAGGAACCACATGTCTATTTTGGTGATTTCGTGGATGCGTTTTAATGGGATACCGAGTTGAATGGCATCGTAGATTACGAAAACCCTGTCCCAACTTGGCACTCTTAATTTTTCAATAATGGTTTCGTAATCCTTGTACCCTTTTCCATCTGCACCCAATCCGTTTCGTTTGATCTCCAGTGACTGTGTAGCCTTGTGCAGGGCTTCTTGGAACGATCGTCCGATACCCATTACTTCTCCTACGGACTTCATTTGAAGGCCAAGGGTTCTGTCGGAACCTTCGAATTTATCAAAGTTCCAACGTGGTATTTTTACGATGACGTAGTCCAATGTAGGCTCAAACAATGCCGATGTGGACTTGGTAATCTGGTTGTCCAATTCATCCAATGTATAGCCAATGGCCAATTTCGCAGCGATTTTTGCAATCGGATACCCTGTTGCTTTGGAGGCCAAAGCTGAAGATCGGGAAACCCTTGGGTTGATCTCGATTGCAATAATATCTTCTTTCTCATCTGGACTCACGGCAAACTGAACGTTACATCCACCTGCGAAGTCCCCTATACTGCGCATCATGTGGATGGCCATATCCCGCATGCGCTGGAACGTCCTATCGGACAAGGTCATCGCAGGAGCCACGGTAATGGAATCCCCTGTATGGATGCCCATGGGGTCCATATTCTCAATGGTACAGATGATGACTACATTGTCGTTCTTGTCACGTAGCAACTCCAATTCATATTCTTTCCAGCCCATCAAAGCTTTATCTATCATTACTTCGTGAATGGGAGAAACTTCCAGGCCATAGCTCAACATATCGTCAAACTCTGCGGGATCGTGTACTATAGCTGCTCCTGCCCCTCCAAGCGTAAAGGAAGCTCGAATTACCAACGGAAACCCGAATTCTTGGGCAATTTCCTTTCCTTTTAGAAACGATGTTGCGGAAGCCTGTGGTGGCATACCTATACCAATTTTGAGCATCAACTCCCTAAACTTTTCACGGTCTTCGGTAATGTTGATGGCGTCGATGTCCACCCCTATGATTTTTACTCCAAAATCTTCCCAGATACCTTTGTCATCGGCCTCGATACAAAGGTTCAATGCGGTTTGTCCGCCCATAGTTGGCAATACCGCATCAATATTTGGATGTTTTTTGAGTATTTCAATGATCGACTTCGTTGTCAATGGTTTTAGATAAACGTGGTCCGCCATAGTTGGGTCCGTCATAATGGTGGCGGGATTGCTATTTATCAAAATGGTTTCGATACCGTCTTCCCTAAGCGACCGAAGTGCTTGGGAACCTGAATAATCGAACTCGCATGCCTGACCGATAATGATTGGGCCAGAACCAATAATCAAAATGGAATTTAAATCTTTTCTTTTGGGCATTTTCTTTAGGGGTTTCTCGTTATCTGCTTATATGTCAAAAAAAAGGTGTTACTGGAAAAGTAACACCTTTAATTTAAATAATAAATACTATCATTATTTTTTATGTCTTGGCTCAGAGGAAACAGTTAATCTCTTTCTTCCCTTGGCTCTTCTTCTCGCAAGAACTTTTCTACCATTGGCAGTCGCCATGCGCTCCCTAAAACCATGCTTGTTTCTTCTCTTCCTTTTGGATGGTTGATACGTTCTTTTCATTTCCGAACTGTTTTATGGATTTTGATGTCGGGAAATTTGTTTTCCCTAAAAAATTCTGGGCGCAAATATACGAAGACTTTTTACTTTGGCAAGTCCAAACTTAAAATATTTAATTAAGTTTTTAGTACTTTTGCGAGCGCTTAACAACAGGTAAAAATCACTAGACCGTATGTTCAATAAAAATATCAAGCTCGTTATTGCCGTTCTTATCATAGCTTATGCTGTTTACCAGTTTGTGGAAGGCAACATTGGCAACGGAATTGCATTGATCTTGCTATCCTTCGTTTTCATTTTTCTTTATTTTAGAAATGAGTTTATCCTATTGGCCTTTCTTAAAATGAGAAAGCAGGATTTGGACGGTGTGCAACGGTGGCTTGATAAGATAAAGAACCCCGAGTCTGCTTTGATCAAAAAACAAGTGGGATATTACAACTACCTGCACGGTATTATCTACTCTCAAAAAAACCTGACGCAGGCCGAAAAGTACTTTAAAAAAGCCTTGAAATTTGGTCTCACCATGGATTACGATGTGGCTATGGCCAAATTGAGCTTGGCGGGCATCGCCATGCAAAAGCGCAGAAAGCGTGAGGCCACCCAATTGTTAAAAGAGGCCAAGAAATTGGACAAGAACAACATGCTTACCGATCAGATCAAGATGATGCAGCAGCAGATGAAGAAGATTTAGGGTTCTTCCCAAGCTTCCTCATTATCTCTTTTCTTAAATTAGGGTTGAAAATTTTGTCAAACCAGATTTTGCCCTCGTCAATTTTATCGGCTTTTAATGACTTGAATACTTGTGCTGAATTACCGTCAATTATTACGGTGTTTCTTTTATTAATTGATAAATTCATTAAAAAATGAATTACATACTATTACATTGGGTGTAAAAATTCAGGTCAAATTTAAACTATACGGATATTTTAATTAAATTTGTACGTATAATAAGTTTGGGTTATGGACACAAAACTAACTTTAAAGCTTAATCAAGAAATAATTGAACGAGCAAAAGAATATGCTGCAGATAAAAAAATGAGCTTGTCCAGAATTGTGGAAGCTTATTTGCAATCTTTGACATCTGACAAGAAAGGTTCAGATGTAGAAATTTCTCCATTCGTTAAAAGTTTATCTACTGGAGTCAAAATCCCTGCTGACTTAGATTCCAAAACAGCATATTCCGATTATTTATTGGAGAAATACAAATAGATGAGAAAAAGATTGTTTCTCGATACGAATGTAATTCTTGATTTACTTGGAGAAAGAGACCCTTACTATGATTCCATAGCTAAAATTGCTACACTGGCCGATAAAGACGTGCTAACTTTAGTTGTCTCACCCATATCGTTTGCAACTTTAAACTACTTTCTATCAAAATTTGAATCTGCACAAATTGCTAGGGGAAAATTAAGGAAATTTAAAATCTTATGTACAATCTGCGAACTAGATGAACACATCATTGAAAAAGGGCTGAATTCCGATTTTAAAGATTTCGAAGATGCGCTACAATATTTTAGTGCTGTGGATTCTGATTGCGATATTATTATTACTAGGAACGGAAAAGACTTTAAAAAGTCTTTGTTGCCAGTTATGACTGCGGATGAATATTTGCAGAGCATAAAATCAACATAACATCACCTATTCGAAATGGTAACTGTGCCGCTAAAAACAACTAGAGGTCTATACCAACAAATCCGTAATCTATAAGCGTTAGTTCCAAACCCTACTTCCCCGTGCTCCCCACTCGGTAATACCCTTTGTTCGGGATTTCGATCGTATACTTTTTACGGGAAGCATTGTTCAAGTGCGGTTCGCGCAACCATGGATTATGTCGCTTCAATACTTTATAATTGATTTCGTAAAGTTCTGCAAAATCGGCCCAGTTGCTTACCGCTGTGTCTACTTCAACCGTAAAAGTTGGGGCCTTTTCGTACATATCCTCTTCATCCAACTGAAAACCATACTTGTCGCGATTTGATAATATTTCCTTTATGGCCAAAATACGGAACACATAGCGTCCTGTCTCCTGCCCCAACAGCAAATCGTAATAATCGTCCACTTGCTGAATGTCCATATATTTTTGAATACCGGCAGGGCCAGCGTTGTATGCAGCAGCGGTCAAGGTCCAGGTTCCAAAACGGTCTTTCCACTTGTTAAGGTAATCACAGGCCACTTGCGTCGCTTTTTCCACATGGTAACGTTCATCTACGTTATCGTTTACCTCAAGACCATATTCCCTTCCGGTTCCCCTCATGATCTGCCAAAAACCAGTAGCTCCGGCAGGCGACACCACATTTTGCAAACCACTCTCGGCTACGGCCAAATATTTAAAGTCATCCGGAATACCATTCTTTTTAAGAATGGGCTCAATAATCGGGAAGTATTTATTGGCTCGCTTCATCAACAAAAGAGCGTTGGATTGCCAATAAGTGTTCACCAAAAATTCACGATCAACACGCTCCATAATTTCCGGGTCTTCTTGCGGAACCGGTTCGCCCGCAAAATTAAGGTCTTCGGGAATTTCTATGGCACTGATCTGGTAGGTATCCGCCACATTCTTGTCCGTAGTTTCAGCCTCGGATTCCTTAATCAAAGGTTTTTCTTCCATTTCGGTCGACTGCACAGCAAAAATCAATGTGCTTCCAACAGCGATCAGTCCTATAATAGCGAGTATGTTTTTGATGTATTTCATAGCAATTAATTTTAAGAGTACTGTAAAGATACTATTATATAGATAAAATTATTTCAAAATAATTGTGGGAAGATGCTCATTGAACCACTTGGCACGATGAATGATCATGGTGTGGGTACCATTTTTAACCGTAATGCAATTTTTGATATTGGCTATTGGAAAAACAGCGTCACGTTCTCCTTGAATATGCACAACATTGTCTGCGGGAACTTCTTGATCCCAATTTACGATTTGATCTATGGACCAATCAATATAATATTTATCCCGGATGGATAAATACTTTTCATACAGGTGCAAACGCTTGGTTACCGTTTCACCAAAAGCGTATTTCGCCAATAGTTCCACATTGTTTACCAAGCCTGTGGGCAGCAATTTGTGCACTTTGGTATACTTGGCAAAAATCATTCTCTTGGGAAGTTCGTGCTTGCTTTTTACAGAAGATACCACAATTACTTTTCGAACAGGGATAATTTTGGCCATCTCCTGCACCAACATACCACCAAAGGAAACTCCCAACAAAACAGGGTCGGGTTCCTCAATCTTTTCGCACATCTTTTTGGCATATTCCATAAGACCGATTCCCTTTTCAGGTATAAACCACTCCAAAGTATGAACTGTAAATTGATCTTCCGGAAGTTGTATTCCTTCAAAAATGGATGCATTGGCAGCCATTCCTGGCATTAGGTAAACAGGGGTTTTATTATCGGACATATTATACCAAATATCGGCAAGGACTAGGAAATTAGCAATATTTTGACTAATTTTGTATCCCTTTTGCAGCTAACCCCGCTTATGAATACAATTTTTCAATCAGGGGAACATTAAAATACCTTTTTCAGGGTATTACGAGTCGTTAAAAAACAAGTACTATATGACAACATTGGAAATCACTGACAATAGTTTCTTGCGTCAATTTGAAACTACCGTCAATGGGCATTTAGCCAAAATTGAGTACTCTTCACAAGAGCGCAAAGTATTTTTGACCAAACTGGTTATTCCAGAAGAAATTACAGAAGAGGGATTTAAAGAGGATTTCATCAAAGCCGTTTTAAACGAAATTCAGGAAAACAACCTTAGAGTTGTACCTACAAGCCCTCAAATTGCAGGTTTTTTAAGAAAAAATAGGCAATACAAGGAAATGTTACCAGTTGGTATTCGCATCTGATCAAGCCAACCATCAGTTAAAGCATTTAAACCTCCTAAATCGGGAGGTTTTTTTATGCCATGATTTCGGTGGACACAAATTCGAATCGCACCAGACCGTCATCATCAATATCGGTGAGCTTTATTTGGTGCAAGGTATTCACAAACGTAGGATCCCATGGTGCTTTTACCTTTACATAATTTTCGGTAAACCCATGTATGTAGCCCTTTTTATTCTCTCCCTCGAACAAAACAGTACGTACAGTCCCCAATTGACTCTCATAAAAAGCCCTACGCTTTTTGGCGGATAGTCCACGGAGCATCTTGCTTCGTTTGCTACGTACTTTTTTGGGAACCACTTTGTCCATTCCAGCGGCCACGGTATTGTCCCTTTCAGAATAGGTAAATACGTGCAGATAAGAAACATCCAGTTCATTCAAAAAATGATAGGTCTCCAAGAAATGCTCGTCGGTCTCTCCTGGAAAACCTACGATTACATCCACCCCAATGCAGGCATGGGGCATGGTTTCTTTGATACGTTTTACCCTATCCACATACAAATTGGATAGATAACGGCGGCGCATCTTCTTTAAAATAGCATCACTACCGCTTTGCAATGGCACGTGAAAATGGGGCACAAAGGAATTGCTCTGGGCCACAAAATCTATGGTTTCGTTCTTGAGCAAATTAGGCTCAATAGAAGAGATACGAAGACGGTGGATGCCTTCGATGGTGTCCAAAGCCTTTACTAAATCCAAAAAGGTATGCTCGTGCTTTTTATTCCCAAACTCGCCTTTTCCGTAATCACCTATGTTCACTCCCGTTAAAACAATCTCTTTGATGTCTTGCGAGGCAATTTCCTTGGCATTGTTCAACACATTGTCCAAGGTATCGCTACGGGAAATTCCACGGGCCAAGGGAATGGTGCAATAGGTACATTTATAATCACATCCATCCTGAACCTTTAAAAAAGCACGGGTACGGTCGCCAATGGCATAACTGCCCACATAAAAATCGGCATCTTCTATCTCACAGGAATGCACCTCTCCCCTATCGTTTTTGGTCAAATCGTTCAGGTAATCGGTTATCTTGAACTTTTCCGTAGCACCAAGTACCAAATCCACACCATCCACTTCCGCCAGTTCTTCGGGTTTTAGCTGCGCATAACAACCTACAGCCGCTACAAAAGCATCAGGATTGGCTTTTTGCGCCTGCTTTACAATGGTTTTAAAACGTTTATCGGCATTCTCGGTTACCGAACAGGTGTTTATTACATACACGTCCGCCTCCTCCGAAAAGTCCACACGCTCAAACTCCTCCTTTTCAAAACTTCTGGCAATGGTAGAGGTTTCGGAGAAATTGAGCTTGCAGCCCAGCGTGTAAAATGCAACTTTTTTGTTCATATACCTGCCATGCGTTTTAGGGGCGCAAAGATAGTGATTTGTTGGGAGTTATCGCAAATGGTCGGATGGTGCAGAGTTTATGGTTTAGGGTTAATCGCCCACTGCCTACTGTCTACTGCCTACTGCCTACTGCCTACTGCCTACCAAAACAATCAATCACATTTTCCCATCAAATTTCCCACATCTTTTAATTAACTTGTTTGCCTATACCAACCATAAAGTGCAACAAAATGAAAAAAATCATTATCCTATCCTTAATTACCCTTGTCTATACCAACCCATCCCTTGCACAGGAATATCAACCTACTGCTGAAAACCTCGAGAACAGGGAATGGTTTCAAGATGCAAAATTCGGGATGTTCATCCATTGGGGCGTGTATTCTGTATTGGGCGTGCACGAATGGGTCATGGAAACACAGTCCATTGATAAAAAGACCTACGAAAAAATACCTGCGTTTTTCAACCCTACCGAGTTTAATGCGGAAGAGTGGGTGCTCTTGGCCAAATCGGCAGGTATGAAATACATCACCATAACCACCAAACACCACGATGGCTTTGGCATGTTCAACAGCAAGCTTACGGACTGGGACATTATGGATAGGACAGTCTACAAAAAGGATATTATAAAACAAATGGCCGAAGCCTGCAAAAAGCATGGTTTAAAACTGTTCCTCTATTACTCGCAACTAGATTGGCACCATAACGACTATTACCCCAGAGGAGACACCGGAAAGAAAACAGGAAGACCCGATAATGGCAATTGGGAAAACTATCTTGAATACATGAACGGTCAACTCACCGAATTGCTCACCAATTATGGAGAGATTGGAGGTGTTTGGTTTGATGGCTGGTGGGACAAAAAAGAGGCCGACTGGCAACTTCAAAAAACGTATGACCTTATCCACGATTTACAGCCACAAGCCATGATAGGAAGTAATCACCATCAAGCACCCAACGCTGGTGAAGACTTTCAGATGTTTGAAAAAGACCTGCCCGGGGAAAACAAAGGAGGTTTCAGTGGCGATTCCGAAGTGGGCAACCTACCCCTCGAAACTGCGGAGACCATGGCACAGCGATGGGGGTTTTCGTTACAGGACAAAGCCTATAAATCTTCCAAGGAATTGATTCAATATTTGGTGAGAGCTGCTGGCTACAACTCCAACTTTCTGTTAAACGTTGGCCCAATGCCCAACGGTAAAATTCAACCCGAATTTATTAAAACCCTAAAAACAATTGGCGATTGGACCGAAAAGTACGGCTCCTCCATTTACGGAACCCGGGGAGGGCCCATACCACCACAAAGTTGGGGCGTATCAACCCAAAAAGATGATAAAATCTATATTCATATTATGGACTGGAAAACCGACAATTTCTTTTTCCCAACCATTACTGGCGATATTAAAAGCATTATTGATTTCCAGTCGAAGAAAAAATTAGACTATAAAACCACTACATACGGCACGCTGGTTCAGCTTCCGGATAATCGCGATTTTGACCAAGCTGATTTTATAGTTGAAGTAAACATAAAGTAAACCCGTGTTTGCCTTACCGAACCGGACAACATAACAGACAAAACCATAAAAATTCGCTACCTTGAAGCTTTAACTCAAACCAACCCTATGAAACTACGCTTATTTGTCGTTGCCCTTGTACTACTGGCCGGCTATTCCTGTAAAACAGAGCCCACATCATCCTTGGCCGACTACCAAGGTGAGGAGAACTACTCCGTAATTATCAGCGAGACCAAAGTGGGCCACCTCAAAACCAACACCTCTGGTGACACCATTACTATTGACTACGATTACAAAAACAACGGTCGTGGACCAACCATGAAGGAAACTATTGTGCTCAACGCCGAAGGCTATCCCGTAAACTGGCAAATAACCGGAAACACCACCTTTGGCAATGCCGTGGACGAACAGTTCTCCCTCGAAGGCGGGGAAGCCTCTTGGACCGATGCCACAGGCTCTGGGAACACCGCTGTGGAATCGCCACAACTCTACGTAAACCAATTTGGAAGTCCGTACAGTGCTGTTTTGGCAGCCCGTTTGCTCATGGACGCGCCCAACAACACCTTGCCCGTGCTCCCCGCAGGTAATTTGACCCTTACCAAGATGGAGGATTTGACCGTACCCAACGCTTCAGGAGAGGGCGAATTGGCCTTGACCACCTATGCGCTGTCCGGTGCCGAGATGAATCCTTCCTATTTTATTATGGATGATTCGGAGCGTTTCTTTGCCTATATCTCGCCTCGCTATATTGTGGTTCGGGATGGTTACGAAGCCGAAGAAAAGGATTTGCGCCAATTGGCCGAAAACTATTCCGCAGAGCGCTACGAAAAACTTCAAAAAGAATACGCCCACAACTACGATAAAAAAGTACGTATTTCCAACGTAAAGGTTTTTGATCCAAAGACACTATCCTTGACCGACCCGGTTTCCGTGGTCGTAGAAGGTGAAAAAATCACAGCTATTGAGGCTCCCGATGCCTCTGGTGAGAATGAAGTGGTCATCGAAGGCAACGGGGGAGCTTTAGTGCCCGGACTGTACGAAATGCACGCTCACACAGGCGACAACGGTGCCCTTTTGAACATTTTGGCAGGGGTCACCTCCTTCCGAGATATGGGGAACAATACCGAGGTGCTGAGCAACTTGATTGAAAAAATCAACTCCGGTGTACTCGCCGGCCCCCGCATTACCCGCCTTGGGTTTATTGAAGGAAAAAGCCCGTACAGCAGTAATAATGGTATTTTGGTGGAAAGCCAGGAAGAGGCTTTGGCCGCTGTGGACACCTACGACAGCCTAGGTTTTTACGGTGTAAAACTCTACAATAGCATGAACGGTGATTGGGCGCCTGCCATCGTAAAAAAAGCGCACGACCAAGGCCTATTCGTAACCGGACATGTACCTGCCTTTTCCAATGCCAATGCCATGCTAAATGCTGGTTATGATGAGATGACGCACATTAACCAGACCATGTTGGGCTGGGTGTTGGAACCGGAAGAAGATACCCGTACTTTATTGCGCCTCACCGCCATGAAACGGTTCCCCGAACTGGATTTGAACAGTGACAAGGTACAAGAGACCTTGGATTTGTTCGTAGCCAACAAAACGGCAATGGATCCCACCTTGGCCATCCACGAACGTTTGATGCTCTCCCGCAACGGAGAGGTAACGCCTGGCGCCTTGGATTATGTAGACCACATGCCACCCAACGAACAACGTAGCCTAAAAATAGCCTTGGCGCAGATTGCGGACGATGAAGAGGACAAAGCCTACCGAGAAGCCTACGATAAAATCGTGGAAACCCTTAAAATGATGAAGGACAAAGGTATTTTAATTGTGGCCGGAACCGATTTGGGAGGTGCCTTTAACCTGCACCGCGAACTGGAACTCTACACCGAACAATTGGGCTACACCCCGGCCGAAGTATTAAAATTGGCCAGTTACGATATGGCGCAATACTTGGGGCACGAAAGTTTGGGAAGTATTGAGCCCGGTAAACTGGCAGATTTCTTCTTGGTGCCCGGCAACCCAGTGGAAGACATTAAAGCCATTAAAACCATTGCCATGGTATCGCGCGGGGGCACTTTTTACTACCCCTCTGATGTGTACCCTGCCTTTGGAATAACGCCGTTTACCGAAAAGCCTGAAGTAAAGGAATAAACCTTTTTAAAAGTATAATTTTTAAAAGCCAGTTGCGTAGTGCTGCTGGTTTTTTTTGATAAAAGTTGAGGAGGAAGACTGTTTGTCAAGATATTGGGCATGTATGGTTTTTAAACGAACTTAGCTGTATGAACTGAACGCCTACCTAGCCAAAGGCAAAGTGTGTTTTAGTATCTGTAGAAAATTCATTGAAACATTTCATATTTCTAACTTTAGCTATAGTCATGACATTACTTCAACTTTTTTTTGAGAATATTAGGTGTTTCTTATATTCATCTAATTCAAGTTCATATAAGTCATCGGATTTTATACAATCCAAAACTTTCTTATATAAATAAGCTTTGGATTCATCTGTTATATTCTCTGAACCAAAATTCCCTGTTTTTGGATGGACAAACATCAAATAGAGGTCTTCTTCTTTGATAATCAAAAGAAAATAACATCTAAAGCCACCTCTGCCTTTTAAACGTTTTTTTATATAGGGTGCATCCGAGCTATGATTCAACCTCGTTCCCGAGCACAAATCTTTGGCTGGTTTGTTAAAAAAATACTTGATTATTTCTCGTTCGAGAGATTTGTAAGACTTCTTTGAAATTAATTTTTCAAACTCGACTTTAAAATCTTCGAGACAATAGATTGTCATTAAACCAAAGATAGTTGTTTAGTGGTTTCAACAAATTCAGGCATTTCTGGAAGAAAAAAGAATACGGATTCTAAATCTTCATATGATTCCCGTAACTCGTCAATTGAATTTTTAAAATCTTTGATTTCTTGTTTTGCAACTCCTTTTTTCCGAAAAGAATTATTCAAGGAAACATATTGCCGGATTAGTGAAGAAAACAAATCCTTTGCAGACGAAATTAAGTCATTAAGAAGCATGAGACTTTCTTCATCTAAATCATCAAACCAAGTGATTTTTTCGATTCTCTTATTTACCTCATAGATTTTTTCAGTCTTCTCTTTTAAAGACTTTTTTAAATCGAGAATCGCATCCAACAAAGCATTGGCCCGCTCTTCATCAAGTAATGGACTTTTCTTTTCGTTAAAAGAAAATGCTCTGACACTTGAAAAAGTATTATTGATTTCGGACTTATGTGCTAAGGCTTCCATATCGTATTATAAGATGACTGAATCTATTGATTCAACAATATACAAATATAAATAACTACAACTAATAACGTATTTGAAAAACAACTAAAACTAGCCATTTTCGATATAGAGTGCTTAAATATAACGCTATATAAGTCGAAAAAGTGTGGATTTCGTTACACGTTACTCTTCATACGCAAAGCGATAACGAAACGCAAAAAAGCCCCTAATAATTCCGCCACTTCTCCGTCAGCTCAAAAACGTGCTCCAAAATTTTGGCTTCGGTATCGTTGAATTCCATGTTGCGGCGTTTCATCATGGCTTCGGCCACTTCAAAAGCCTTATTGGTCCTAAAAGTGGTGTAGCCTGCTGGGCCGCCCCAACTAAAACTGGGAATAAAGTTTCTAGGGAAACCACTGCCAAAAATATTGGCGCTCACCCCCACCACGGTTCCCGTGTTAAACATTACATTAATGCCACATTTGCTATGGTCGCCCATCATCAAACCACAAAATTGCAGCCCTGTTTTGGCAAAACCTTCGGTTTTGTAGTTCCACAGCCGCACGGGTGCGTAATTGTTTTTTAAGTTGGAGGTATTGGTATCCGCCCCAATGTTGCACCACTCCCCCAACACGGAATTTCCAAGAAAACCATCGTGCCCTTTGTTGGAATTGGCGAACAGTACCGCATTATTCACCTCTCCGCCGAGTTTGCAGCCAGGCCCGGCCGTAGTGGGACCATAGATCTTGGCGCCCATCTTTACAATGGCACTTTCGCAAAGCGCAAATCCACCACGGATTTTGCAGCCTTCCATCACCAAAGCATTTTTACCAATATAGATAGGGCCAGTGGACGCATTTAAAATACTGAACTCCACTGTGGCTCCTTCTTCGATAAAAATGTTTTCGGGGCACTTTATCTGATTGGTTTCGGGTATGGGCTGGCTGGTTCTTCCTTCGGTCAGTAGATCAAAATCGGCCTGTAGTGCCTCCCCGTTTTTGGAAAAGATATCCCAGGTATTTTTAATGGTCAATACCTCGCCATCAAAAGGAATGGCTGTGTATGCCGATTCCTCAAAACCCGTTTCTGGGTTTTCTGTTACATAAGCGATATAGCTATCGTTCCCAATCAAAGCTTCACCCATCTTTAAAGTGCGGATGGCTTCCACCAAAGCCCGATTAGGCAAATAACTACCATTAATCACGGTATTTTTAGCCGCAACGGATAACGGAAACTTTTCAGAAAGGTAATCCGCAGTTTGAAAGCTCAAAGAAGCTTTCAGCCATTTTTCCCATTTTTCACTAATCGTTAAGATACCCACCCGAATCCCGGATACCGGCCTCGTGAACGTAAAAGGAAAAAGGTCTTCGCGGTGGTTACCGTCGGAAAGGATATAGTTCATAGCGCAGCTTTGAAGGCCTATTTAGGAAGTTATGATTGAAATTCCCAAACAGGTTACATACCGTAAAAATAAAAAACGCCCTCGAAAACCATCGAGAGCGTCTATATATTTCGTTAAAAAGTGCGACCTACTCGGTCTCCTTCTCTTCTTTCTTGAATTTTTTGTACTTGTTCTTGAACTTGTCAATTCTACCAGCAGTATCGACCAATTTGGTTTTACCGGTGTAGTATGGGTGGGAAGTTCTTGAAATTTCCAATTTTACCAAAGGGTATTCAACACCATCAACAGTGATGGTCTCTTTAGCTTCAGCAGTGGACTTTGTAATAAACACATCGTCGTTGGACATGTCTTTAAAAGCAACCAATCTATAGTTTTCTGGGTGTATACCTTTTCTCATCGTCTTAAATGCTTAATCTCAGAATTTTCAGGGTGCAAATTTAATGATTTCTTTTATTTCTCCAACTTAAAATCCCTAAAAAATTAAAAGTAAATTTATATGTAACAAAATTAAGCATTCTTTAACTAACCTACTATAAGCAACACTAATTTTAAAATCATGGAAGAACAACAACCAAAAACTGGAAAATTTGCACTTAACTACGGATTATTGTTGGGTGTAATATCCGTGGTGTTCGGAGTTATGCTCTACACCCAAAAAATGCACTACGAAAGAAACACAGCAATTATCGTAATTTCCATTGTAATAATGGCTGCCATCGTATTTATGGCGGTCAACGCCTTTAAAAAGGCCAATGGTGGGTATTTAACCATTTCGGAAGCTTTAAAAGTTGCTGTGGGAGCTGCTTTGATCGGGGCTGTAATTTCTTTGGCCTATCAATTTGTACTTACCAATTTTATTGAGCCCGATTTTATGGACAAAGCCATAGAAATGGCCAAACCAAAAGCCATGGAACAAAACCCGAGCATGACGGAGGAGCAATGGGAACAGGGTGTGGAAATGCAAAAAAGCCTCTCTTGGCTACAATATCCCATTGGTTTAATCATAAATTGTGTACTCGGTCTGATTTTGGGCCTTATTACCGGACTGATCTTGAAAAAGTCCAAAGCGGAATACTAAAACAAAAAATACTACTTTTGAAAGGAATTCCAGAATCGAACAATGCAGATTTCCATTGTAATTCCTTTGCTTAACGAACAAGAATCGTTAAAAGAACTACATGATTGGATTGTACAAGTGATGCAATCCAATCATTTTTCTTATGAAATCATCTTTATTGATGATGGCAGTACCGACGGCTCTTGGAAAACCATTTTGGAGCTTTCCAAAACTGACCCAAATACAAAAGCCATTCGTTTTCTAAAAAATTTTGGCAAATCACAGGCCCTGCACGCGGGTTTCAAAGCTGCCGTGGGAGACGTTGTGGTCACCATGGATGCCGACCTTCAGGACAATCCGGAAGAAATCCCCGAAATGTACCGGATGGTCACACAAGAAGGGCATCATGTAGTATCGGGTTGGAAAAAGAAGCGGTACGATTCCGTTATTACCAAGAACATTCCATCTAAACTGTTCAATTGGGCGGCACGGAAAACTTCTGGCGTAAAATTGCACGATTTTAATTGTGGACTCAAAGCCTTTAATCAAAAAGTGATAAAAACCATCGAAGTTTCCGGTGAAATGCATCGGTACATTCCTGTTTTGGCCAAAAATGCCGGCTTCTCCAATATTACCGAAAAAGTGGTACAGCACCAAGCCAGAAAATATGGTTCCACCAAGTTTGGGGCAGAACGTTTTATCAACGGTTTTTTGGATTTGATCACCATTTGGTTCATTTCAAAATTTGGTCGAAGACCCATGCACCTGTTTGGGGCTTGGGGCGTACTCATGTTTGTTGTAGGTTTTGGGTTTTCACTCTATTTGGGCATTGACAAACTCTTTTTAAACCCAACAGGTCGTCTAATTACGCAAAGACCACAATTTTATATAGCGTTGACTGCCATGATCATTGGTACACAATTATTTTTGGCGGGCTTTATTGGAGAAATTATGGTGCGGTCCCGAAAAAATGATACACGATACAACATCTCCGATAAAATTAACCTCTAGGCCATTCCCAAACCCGTTAAACTTTGTATTTTTAAACCTCTAAACAACTATAAATACTATGGATTCCATTACCGATATAGCGCAAACTTGGTTGACCGATTTTTTTGACGAAGACACAAAAAAGGAAATCAAACACCTTATGGAAAACGACCCTGACGAACTCAAGGAACGCTTTTATAAGGATTTAGAGTTTGGTACCGGGGGCATGCGCGGTGTAATGGGTGTTGGCACTAATAGAATTAACAGGTACACCTTGGGGAAAAACACCCAAGGCCTTAGCAATTATCTTAAAAAAACATATACGGACAATGATCTTAGGGTCGTGATCGCTTACGATTGTAGGCACAATTCTAAATCTTTGGCAAAAACGGTGGCAGAGGTTTTCTCGGCCAATGGCATCAGGGTGCACCTGTTTTCCGATTTAAGGACAACCCCTGAACTTTCTTATGCCGTAAAGCATATAGGCTGCCATGCAGGGATTGTACTTACGGCCTCCCACAACCCGCCGGAATACAACGGGTACAAAGTATATTGGGCCGATGGCGGACAGATTGTGCCTCCGCAGGATGAAGAAATTATAGCGGAAATCAATGCGCTATCTTTTGAGGATATCAAATTTGATAAGGATGAAAGTCTGATACATTTAATTGATGAAGATGTGGACGAAGCCTTTTTTGATGCATCTGTAAAAAATGGAAGTTTTGATGCCAAAGGAAAGGACAATTTCAAAATCGTGTTCACGTCCTTGCACGGAACCTCCATTACCGCTATTCCGGAGGTCTTGAAACGAGCAGGTTACAAAAACGTTACCATTATTGAGGAGCAAGCAAAACCTGATGGGGATTTCCCAACTGTGGAATCTCCAAACCCTGAAGAACCGGAAGCATTGTCCATGGCCATAAAAAAAGCCGAAGAGATTGGTGCGGACATGGTGGTGGGCACCGACCCCGATAGCGACCGTTTGGGAATCGCAGTGCGCAACTTGGATGGTAAAATAGAGCTACTGAACGGGAACCAGACCATGGTACTCATGACAAAATTTCTTTTGGACCAATACAAGGAAGAAGGATTTAAGGGTAACGAATTTATCGCTACCACCATTGTTTCCACCCCCATGATGCAGCAAATGGCAAAATCGTACGGTGTGGAATTTAAAACAGCGTTGACTGGCTTTAAATGGATCGGCAAGATGATAAAGGATTTTCCCAACTCCCGATTTATTGGCGGTGGCGAGGAAAGTTTTGGATATATGGTCGGGGACTTTGTACGAGACAAAGATGCAGTAACCGCTACCCTATTGGCCTGCGAAATCGCCGCCAACGCCAAAGCCAATGGAAGCTCTTTTTATAAAGATTTGATCGATGCCTACGTGGAGTTTGGCTTCTACAAGGAAAAACTCATCTCCATCACCAAAAAAGGAATGAGCGGAGCAGAAGAAATCAAACAAATGCTGAAGGGTTTTAAAGAAAATCCAGTAAACAGCGTTCAAGGTTCAAAGCTGCTCTACATTGAAGATTACAATACCTCCATTGTAAAAAATGTACAGACAGGTGAGGAATTTACGCTTCATTTGCCAAAATCCAATGTGTTGATTTACGAGACGGAGGATGGCACCCGAATTGCCGCTCGACCCAGTGGAACCGAGCCCAAAGTCAAGTTCTACATCAGCACAAATGCAAAATTGGACAAGGCAGCGGATTATAAATCCGTAAATTCGCAGTTGGATACCAAAATTGAAGGTATCATTTCTGAGCTGAATTTATAAGTGAATGAACTACTTTAAAAAGATTCTCCAATTTGCGAGACCATACCGCAAATATGGTGTTCTGAATATTTTCTTCAATATTCTTTATGCATTGTTCAGTGCATTGTCCTATGCTGCACTCATTCCAATGCTTAATGTACTTTTTGATAAAACCAAACGAATCAGCGAGCCACCAAAATTTGAAGGTATCGGCAAGCTCAAGGATTATTTTGAAGGTTACATGAATTATCAAGTGACCCAATTCTCTGGTGAGGATCCCATGAAAGGACTGCTTTTGGCCGTGGGTCTCATTTTGTTTTTATTCCTCTTCAAGAACATCTTCAATTACTTGGCAATGTATTTTATTACCTTTTTGCGTAATGGAGTACTCAAGGACATCCGTAACAAAATGTACCGGAAAATCGTGGATTTGCCCATCTCCTACTTCTCCGAGAAAAAGAAAGGCGATGTTATTGCCAGGATCACTTCCGATGTATTGGAAATACAACATTCCTTTCTATCCATTTTGGAATTGATCGTGCGCGAGCCATTGACCATTCTGTTTACGATCATTGTAATGTTCATCATTAGTGTAAAGCTGACCATTTTCGTTTTTATTTTTATTCCCATCGCTGGAATGATCATATCCCGGATTGGGAAATCTTTAAAGAAAAAATCGGACAGGGTACAAAAGGAACAAGGTGAATTTCTCTCCATCGTTGAAGAAACCTTGGGCGGACTTCGCGTCATCAAAGCATTTAACGCGGAATCTAAATTCTATAATATATTTAAAACCTCAACTTCACGCTTTTTTAGGTTTTCAAACTCCTTGTTGAACCGTCAAAACCTCTCATCACCGACCAGCGAGTTCCTTGGAATTGTTGTTTTTGGCGTACTGCTTTGGTTTGGTGGACGGATGGTACTTTTGGAGGGAACCTTGGACGCCGCTTCTTTTATATCCTATATGGGGTTGGCATTTAATATATTAACGCCTGCAAAAGCCATTAGCAAGGCTTCCTATGCCGTTAAAAAAGGAAATTCCGCTGCCGAGCGTGTTTTGGAAATACTCGAATCCGAAAATCCCATCACCGATATTGATGGAGCTGAAGATAAAACGGATTTTAATTCAGGTATTGAATTGAAAGAAGTCGGTTTCAAATATGAAGACGATTACATCCTTAAAAATTTCAACCTAAAGGTTGATAAAGGGAAAACTGTTGCCTTGGTGGGACAATCCGGTAGTGGAAAAAGCACCGTGGCCAATCTGGTCACCCGTTTTTACGATGTAAATAAAGGAGACATACTGATTGACGGCACCAACATCAAACACATTACCAAAAAGTCGTTGCGCGGACTCATGGGGTTGGTAACGCAGGACTCCATTCTCTTTAACGATTCCGTAAAGAACAACATTGCCCTAGGCAAGGAAAATGCCACGATGGACGAGATTATCGCCGCTGCAAAGGTCGCCAATGCCCACGATTTTATTATGGAGCTCCCTCATGGCTACGATACCAATATTGGAGATAGCGGAAATAAATTGAGTGGTGGACAAAAACAACGCTTGTCCATTGCAAGAGCCGTGCTCAAAAATCCGCCCATCATGATATTGGACGAGGCAACCTCCGCCTTGGATACTGAAAGTGAGCGATTGGTACAGGACGCCTTGGAAAAAATGATGCTGAACCGCACTTCCATTGTAATTGCGCATCGACTGTCCACCATACAAAATGCAGATACCATAGTGGTGATGAGCAAAGGGGAAATTGTGGAACAAGGCACCCACGAAGAACTGATGAAATCAGCCAAAAGCTACAAAAAACTAGTGGAGATGCAGTCGTTTACTTCGTAGAGAGTTGGATTTTTTGATTGTTAGATTTTTGGAAGGTTGGATCATGAGTTCCCAACTCCGGAAGATTAAGGTTTTTCGTCCGCGATAGTTATCGGAACGCTCAGAATGACATTAAACTTCTCACATCGAGCGCAGTCGAGATGTTTTGGTTCGAGAAAATTAGTGCAATTCGTGTCAAGCAAGCTATGGACTCCTGCTTTCGCAGGAGTGACACGATGAAAAGGTCTAAAATGTCATTCCGCACTTGATGCGGAATCCAAACCCATCTAAATGAGATGCTGAAAACCAGTTCAGCATGACGAGCTTCTTTTAAATTGTCACATCGAGCGCAGTCGAGATGTTTTGGTTCGAGAAAATTAGTGCAATTCGTGTCAAGACAAGTTCAAGCTCAAGTTCAAGTTCAAACATCAAGTTCAAGCTCAAACTCAAATATCAAGCTCCCAAAACTCCCGATGTTTCGACTTTAGTTTATCCTGAGCATAGCCGAAGGGCTCAACGTGACACTTCGAACTTCGTGCTTCCGACACCGCGCACCGCGCATCAAACTCAAACATCAAGTTCAAATGTTACTGTGAACTCCTGACTCCTAAAGAACCCTTTTGCTTGAACACCAATTGTGCAATCCTGTTTTTTCCTGCAGCGTATGCAATTGAATCATTCAAAAAACGTAGAGTATAAAAAGGTTCTTCACTCAATTGCAACCAACTTTCACCCCCATCATGGGAATAGGAAACTCCTGTAAACCCGACGGCGACCAAAGCTTGTCCGTTGGAATTTGGAACAAACTGCACACAACTTTTATATCCAGGTTCCAGGCCATCAGCTACCAATTGCCAGGTTTTACCGCCATCAACCGTTTTTATTTTATTCGCCCTGTTGGATTCTGGTCGGGTGTAATCCCCTCCAATGGCAAACCCGGTCTGCTCATCAAAAAAGTCCATGGAATAAATACCTTGGGTGGGTTCATCCGAAATAACAGGAGTTTCTTGTATCTCCCAAGTCGCTCCTTTATCACCTGAAAAATAAATTCTTCCCTCCGTGGTTCCAATCCAAACTTTATTTCCCTGCACGGCAATATTGCTGTTACTGGCAGCAAAAGCACCTTCGCCCTCAATACCTTTAGGCAAGTCTGAACATGGTAATTTGCTCCACGAAGCCCCTCCATCTCTTGTAATAATAACAGAAAGGCATCCATTCACCGTATCGCCTACCGCAATACCTTCGGAATCGTTCCAAAACATAAGGCTATCATAAAAAACACCCTCCCCATCTTCCGTATATACCAATTCCATCTTTCCTTGGTCACCTGTTTTGTACAATAAGGCAGGGCTTTCCACCGAGAGCATAAAAAAATCACTTGAAGTATGCCCTACGGCCCTAAAATGCAGTTGAATGGAATCAAACATCTGAACATTTGCCCTAACCTTGTGCGAATTAACATCAACGGCGCCATACACTCCATTGCTCCCTGCAAATGCCAATGTTCTGTTATCCAAAAAGGTAATCGCCCGTATACTTACGGAGTCTTCAAAAACAGGTGTTATTGCAACAGATTGAAAGGGTTTTTGTTTTGGCTCCCCAGCACAGGAAACCAATACAAGAGCCATTAAAAAGGAAATGATTGACCTCATTGTATTTATTTTCCTCAAAAGTAAGCAGAAATCATACCTTTGCAACCTTATTTTATATGATGCGTTTACACAGAAACCTAGTATTTGCCGTAATTGATGCCCTTCACATGATTTTTAATGAGGGGGAATATGCCGATAAGGTCATAGAAAAAGTATTGCGGTACGATAAACGCTGGGGCGCTCGCGATCGTGGTTTTATTGCCGAGACCACTTATGATATTGTTCGGTGGAAACGTCTGTATTCAGAAATTGCTGAAGTTCACGAACCGTACAGCAAGCCCCATTTGTTCCGATTGTTCGGGGTTTGGTGCGTGCTACGTGGTGTCCGAATCCCCGATTGGAAACAATTGGAAGGTACCCCGGAACGTCGTATAAAAGGTAGGTTTGATGAGCTTTCCAAAATCCGAAAGTATAGGGAATCCATTCCCGATTGGATGGACGAACTTGGGGAAAAATCGTTGGGCAATGAGCTTTGGACAAAAGAAATTACCGCTCAAAACCAACAAGCCGATGTTATTTTGCGAACCAACACGCTAAAAGTCCCCAAACCGCAGCTAAAGAATTTTTTGGCGAAGGAGGACATTGCCACGGAATTTATAGAAGGGTACCCCGATGCATTAAAACTGGTGGAACGCAAGAATGTTTTTGTAACCCAAGCCTTTAAAGATGGTTTGTTCGAAGTGCAGGATGCCTCTTCCCAATTAGTGGCTCCATTTTTAGAGGTTGAACCGGGACAACGGGTGGTAGATGCCTGTGCCGGTGCGGGAGGCAAAACGCTTCATTTAGCCTCACAAATGCAAAACAAGGGCCAACTGATCGCTTTGGACATTTATGAAAGTAAATTGAAGAAGCTAAAAAAAAGGGCCAGACGGAATGGTGTGCACAATGTGGAAACCAGAGTGATTGATTCCACCAAAGTGATCAAAAAACTATATAATAGCGCAGACCGTTTATTGTTGGATGCACCCTGTTCAGGATTAGGGGTAATCAAAAGAAACCCCGACTCCAAATGGAAATTGGAACCTGAATTTGTGGACCGTATTATGGGAGTGCAGCAAGATATCCTTCAGAATTACAGCAAAATGGTAAAAAAAGGCGGACAGATGGTGTATGCTACCTGTTCCATACTTCCACAGGAAAATACAGAGCAAGTCAAAAAGTTTTTGGAGTCCGAAAACGGGAAAGATTTTGAGTTTGTAAGAGAACGTAATGTTTTTGCTTCGGAGACTGGCTTTGATGGGTTTTATATGGCGTTGTTGAAAAAGAAAGCCTAACAACAAAGAATCGAATTTAACATCAAGTACAGTCGAGATGTTGTATTCGAGAAAATTCGTGTCATTAGTGTCAAACAAGCTACGGATTCCTGCTTTTGCAGGAATGACAAGATGAAAAAGGTCTAAAACTATCATTCCGCACTTGATGCGGAATCCAAACCCAATTGGATGGGATGCTGAAACTAGTTCAGCATGACGCTTAAAAAATGAAACTTTGTCACATCGAGCGCAGTCGAGATGTGCTTAAGTTCTCGACTGCGCTTGAACTGACACATATTAATTATTCCTTCACCGTTGGATATTCTACCCCTAACTGCTCCAAATAGCTATCGTATTTGGTTTCATCATAGTAATACTTCTCCAATGCCGGTCTAAACATATCCTGCTTGTCCTTGTTCAAGAACGTTGGCGGCATATCATCTGCAGAAATCATGGGCTCGTACTTGGTTTCCTTGGTCTGTTCGTTATTGAAGTAGTCCCAAGCTTGGGTCAACAATTCGGGTTTTAACAAAAAATCCATAATGGTCATAGCTTCTGCTTTTGCGCCCGCTGTAGCCCCTTTGTGTGCAATCGGGGTCGCCATGGCAATGGCATTGGCCCAGTGATGCCCTGGCAGCCCAGGGATGTTGGACGGAAAACGCATAGTTACCGTGGGAACTTTCCACGAAATATCTCCAATATCATCAGAACCCCCACTCACAGGTTCCAACACTGGAAGTCCCAATTCGGACAATTCTGTGGGCAATCCTTCTATTTTTTTGGATTTCATCTCTGTTTGCACAGCTTTTGCCAATTTTTGGTCGGCTTCGGACCAAGTGGGCAAACCAACTTCCTTTATATTTTCATGCATGGTCTCTGCGATTACCTTGTTAAAGTGTCTTGGCCATGCGGTACCCAACACGCGGGAAGTCATTTTGGTTCCTGTCATCATTGCAGCACCTTTGGCAATATCGTTGGCCTCTGCATACATTTCCATAATACCTTCGTAGGTAACGTCCCTAAAATAGAACCAAATAGCAGCTTTGGATGGCACTACATTGGGCTGGTCTCCTGCATCGGTAAAAATGGAATGGGAACGCTTCAACGGGTGAAGGTGTTCTCTCTTGTAATTCCATCCCACGTTCATAAGTTCCGCTGCATCCAGCGCACTACGTCCCCTCCAAGGTGCTCCGGCGGAATGTGCCGCTTCACCCTCAAACATATATTCCACAGAAATAAGGCCAGTTCCCCGAGTAGGCCCCCAAGAAACGCTCAGGTTACTGCTCACATGGGTAAAAATGCACATATCAATATCATCAAAAAGGCCATCTCTTACATACCAGGCTTTGGCTGCAACCAATTCCTCGGCAATTCCTGGCCAAAGAATCAATGTTCCTCCAATCCCTTCTTTTTCCATCACCTCTTTTACGGCCAATGCCGATGTGATATTCAATGGAATACCGGCATTGTGCCCTTCACCGTGCCCAGGCGCTCCTTCCACAATAGGTTTATGATATGCTACGCCTGGATACTGTGATGCTTTGGGAATACAATCCACATCGCTCCCTAAAGCAATAACGGGACCTTCCCCATTACTCCATGTTGCAAACCATGATGTTGGAATGTTGGAAACGGAATGTTCAACGGTAAAACCGTTATCTTCTAAAATGCCAGTAAGGTATTTGGAACTTTCCTCTTCTTGGAACCCCAGTTCGGCAAAACTAAAAATTTTGTCGACCATTACCTGTGTCTGCTTTTTATTGGCTTCCACTAGGGCTTCTACTTCGGCCTTGAATTTTTTGATTTGACTTTTTGAGTATTTTTTTTGTGCAATCGAAGAAGTTGCTCCTGCAAAAAGCATAATCCCGCACAATAGGATGTTGGTAGTTTTCATAAGGTTGGTTTTGAGTTAGCTATATTTCATCCAAGATAGGAAAAGTTGCTTAACTTACCCGATAATCAAGGTTTAAATGCTCCGAGGCTTGCCCCAGGGGTAGTTTTATGCCCAAAGGTATTTGACCTACCGTTTTTAGTGAATTGACAAAATCATTCAACAAAATTTTGAGCAAAACCAGAATGAGCCCAACAAAAAACATAAAACTGTTTGCCCGGCCTTGTTTTTCAGGTATAAAATCCAATCAAAACATGTTCCTGACGATATTTCTTATTAGGTGCCTGAAAAAATTATTCCAATTCCAATCATCCTCAAACAAGCCAATCAAAATAATGAGAACAATCAGAAATACAATTACAAGTGCTTGATTCCTATAATTTGTTCTTTTATTCTCTTCCATTCAAGTGATTGCTTAAAGCTCCACCAAATATATACGAATGCTCTACGTACAATGTGTTGAATTGATGGATGCCCTTTTTGAATTGACGAATATGCTATCAACAGCACTTCGTTAACAAAACACCTTTACAGTAGGATGAATTACGTTCCAAAATCGTAAATTTGCACTTTCTTAAACCGTTCAACGCACAGATTGTATGATCCATTTTTTTGGGGACAAGGCGACCAAGGTTTTTGCCGTCCAAACCGCTCAGGAAATCACTCAGGAAAACATTAATAAACTGACATGGTTGTTTGGCAACCAGCCTAAGATTGAAGCGGCGTCTCTCGACGCCTTTTTTGTTGGGCCACGTGCCGCCATGATTACGCCCTGGAGCACAAACGCTACCGAGATCACCCAAAATATGGGCATCGCTGGAATTATCCGTATTGAGGAATTCCACGCGGTAACGGAAAAATTCACCGATTTTGACCCAATGCTGTCCCAGAAATATAGCTCTTTGGGGCAAGATATTTTCACCATCAACATAGTTCCTGAGGCTATCCAAGAGATTGATAACATCGCTTCTTACAATGAGAAAGAGGGACTTGCCCTTAGTGATGAAGAGGTGGAATATCTTGAAGGGCTTTCCAAAAAGTTGAATCGTAAGCTGACGGATTCCGAAGTATTTGGTTTCAGTCAGGTAAATTCCGAGCATTGCAGGCACAAAATTTTTAATGGGACCTTTGTGATTGATGGAGAGGAGAAACCTTCTTCCCTATTTAAATTAATCAAAAAAACATCCGAAGCCAACCCTAATGATATCGTTTCGGCTTACAAGGACAATGTTGCCTTTATAAAAGGGCCCAAAGCAGTTCAGTTTGCACCCAAAAGTGCGGATAAGCCCGACTTTTATGAAGAAAAAGAGTTTGACTCCGTACTATCGCTAAAAGCGGAGACCCATAACTTCCCGACCACCGTGGAGCCTTTTAACGGTGCCGCAACAGGTTCTGGAGGTGAAATCAGAGATCGTTTGGCTGGCGGAAAAGGGTCTTTGCCTTTGGCAGGAACCGCTGTGTATATGACCTCCTACTCCCGCTTGGAAAAAAACCGTCCATGGGAAAATGGAATGAAAGAACGGGATTGGCTGTATCAAACCCCAATGGATATTTTGATCAAAGCATCCAACGGAGCATCCGATTTTGGAAATAAATTCGGTCAACCTTTGATTGCGGGTTCCGTGCTTACTTTTGAGCATGATGAATCAAAAGACATCTCGACTGCGCTCGATATGACACCTCGAAAACTGGGCTTCGATAAGGTAATTATGATGGCTGGAGGTATTGGCTATGGTAAAACCGGCCAAGCTTTGAAAGATACACCAAGCAAAGGAGACAGAATAGTTGTTCTAGGCGGTGACAACTACCGTATTGGGATGGGTGGAGCCGCCGTATCCAGTGCAGATACTGGTGAATTCAGTTCTGCCATTGAACTGAATGCCGTGCAGCGTTCCAACCCAGAAATGCAAAAAAGAGCTTCAAACGCCGTACGTGGCCTGTTTGAAAGTCATGACAACCCCATTGTTTCCATTCACGATCACGGAGCAGGTGGACACTTGAACTGTCTGTCCGAATTAGTAGAGGAAACCGGGGGAACCATTGATACGGACAAGTTGCCCGTTGGAGACCCTACGCTTTCCAAAAAAGAATTGATAGGCAACGAATCCCAAGAACGGATGGGATTGGTAATCGGTGAAAAGGATTTGGACCTATTGGACCGTGTTTCGGCACGTGAACGTTCGCCCATGTACAACGTAGGCGAAGTGACAGGCGACCATACGTTTAAATTTACTTCAGGAGAAACAGGGGAAACCCCAATGAACTTGGAACTTTCCGATATGTTCGGAAGTTCTCCCAAAACCATTATGGCCGACAAAACGGCCCAGCAAAAATATCCCGCCCTTTCATATTCTTTGGAGCATTTCCACGATTATTTAGAGCAAGTGCTACAATTGGAAGCCGTGGCCTGTAAAGATTGGCTAACGAATAAAGTAGACCGTTGTGTTGGCGGTCGCGTTGCAAAGCAACAGTGTGCTGGCCCATTGCAATTGCCATTGAACAACTGCGGTGTAATGGCGCTCGATTTTAAAGGCAAGGAAGGAATTGCCACCAGTATTGGCCACTCCCCTATTTCGGCTTTGATTGACCCTGTTGCCGGTAGTAGAAACAGCGTAGCGGAATCGTTGACCAACATTGTTTGGGCACCGTTGAAAGATGGTTTAAAATCCGTGTCACTCTCCGCAAACTGGATGTGGCCTTGTAGAAATGAAGGTGAGGATGCCCGTTTGTATGCTGCAGTAGAGTCTCTGTCTAAATTTGCCATAGATTTGGGCATTAACGTGCCCACTGGAAAGGATTCGCTTTCCATGAAACAAAAATATAAGGATGGTGAAGTATTGTCCCCAGGAACTGTAATCATCTCCGCAGCAGCTAATTGCAACAACATCAACCAAGTGGTGGAGCCCGTTATGCAGAAAGACGGTGGCGATATCTACTACATCAACCTATCCAAGGATAGCCACAAACTGGGCGGTTCCTCTTTTGCACAGATTTTGAATGGTATTGGTGACGAAGCACCATCTGTTTTGGATGCCAGCTATTTTAAGACGGCTTTCAACACCTTGCAAAAACTTATCAAAAATGGCCAGATTTTGGCAGGTCACGATGTAGCTTCAGGTGGTTTGATAACAACCTTATTGGAACTTTGCTTTGCGGATAATGATTTGGGTGCCAACTTGGATTTGTCCAGCTTGAACGAGCAGGATATCATCAAACTATTGTTCTCCGAAAACATTGGAGTGGTGTTCCAATCCAAAGATGCATCAGTAGAAAAGGAACTGAAGGCTGCGGGTATTGAATTTGCCAAAATCGGTACGCCAACCTCCGAAAGCACTTTGAAAATCAAAAATAATGGTATAGAAATCGGGTTAAATATTGCCTCATTGCGTGACACTTGGTTCAAAACGTCTTATCTATTGGACAACAAGCAAACCGCAAATGGTTTGGCCAAAGACCGTTATGATAACTACAAGAAACAACCGTTGCACTATATTTTCCCTAAAAATTTTGATGGAAAACTTACCCCCTCACCCTTAGGGGGAGGTCGGGAGGGGGCTCCCAAAGCAGCCATTCTGCGCGAAAAGGGAAGCAATTCCGAACGTGAAATGGCCAATGCCATGTACTTGGCTGGTTTTGATGTAAAAGATGTACACATGACCGACCTTATCACGGGTAGGGAAACCTTGGAGGACATACAGTTTATTGGTGCCGTTGGAGGTTTCTCCAACTCCGATGTTTTGGGAAGCGCCAAAGGATGGGCGGGAGCCTTTAAGTACAACGAAAAAGCCAACAAAGCCTTAAAAGATTTCTTTGCCAGACCAGACACTTTATCCGTAGGGATTTGTAATGGTTGCCAATTGTTCATGGAGTTGGACCTCATCAACCCAGAACATGAAACTCACGGAAGATTGACCTATAACGACTCCAACAAGCACGAGAGTAATTTTACTTCGGTTAAAATTCAAGAGAACAATTCTGTGATGCTTTCCAACATGGCAGGAACCACGCTCGGGGTTTGGATAAGTCATGGTGAAGGCAAATTTAGTCTTCCACATACCGAGGACCAATACCATATTGTGGCCAAATACGGTTACGAGAGCTACCCGGCCAATCCAAACGGAAGTGATTACAATTCAGCCATGCTTTGCGACAAAACAGGTCGCCATTTAGTGACCATGCCGCATATCGAGCGTTCTACGTTTCCTTGGAACTGGGCGCACTATCCAAAGGATAGAACCGATGAAGTGTCGCCTTGGCTACAGGCATTTGTGAATGCACGGGAATGGTTGGAAAATTTGGAAGATTAGTATAATTTACCCTGCTTGGAGGTTATTATTTGGGGATTTTTCAAAATTTACCTTATCTAATTGTTAAATCTGTTTCATTGTTAAGGTCTGATTTGCTAATTTGCAATCGCTTAACATATAACTAACTATGCAGACGGTTACCCGATTATTTGATTTCCCATACTATCAACTTGAAAAATACCCCTTAGAAAAATCATTGGTCACCAAAAGTGACGGTAAATGGATAGCTACATCCACACAACAGTACATTGACAAAGCCAATGCCGTGAGCAGGGCCTTACTTCGTATGGGCGTTAAGCCTAACGACAAAATTGCTGTGATTTCCATGACCAACCGAACGGAATGGAATATTGTTGATATTGGAATTCTTCAAATTGGGGCACAGAACGTACCCATTTACCCTACCATTTCCGAAGAAGATTACGAGTATGTCCTGAACCATTCCGAAGCAAAATATTGTTTTGTTTCCTGTGGCGAAGTGTTGGAAAAGGTCTTGTCCATAAGCTCAAAAACTGACAAGCTGGAAGAGATTTATTCCTTTGATGAACTGGATAATTGCAAAAACTGGAAAGAGGTCGTGGAATTGGGAGCCGATACGTCCAACCAAGGTGAGGTCGAAAAATTAAAAGATGCCGTAAAGCCTGATGACTTAGCTACCCTCATATATACTTCTGGTACCACAGGAAAACCAAAAGGAGTTATGCTATCTCACAACAATATAGTTTCCAACGTGGTCGATAGCCAAGTTAGGGTTCCTTTTGAAACGGGTGGAACCGCCCTGAGTTTTTTGCCTGTTTGCCACATTTTTGAACGGATGATTCTTTACCTCTACCAATATTGTGGTGTAGAAATTCATTTTGCGGAAGGGCTGGACAAAATCAGTGATAACGTGAAAGAGGTGAAACCCCATGTAATGAGTGTTGTTCCCCGATTGCTGGAGAAAGTCTATGATGCCATTATTGCCAAGGGAACCAATTTAACGGGCATAAAAAAGAAACTCTTTTTCTGGGCTGTGGAAGTGGGACTCAAATTTGAGCCTTACGGTGCAAACGGCTGGTGGTACGAGAAAAAACTTGGGCTTGCCCGTAAATTAATATTTAGCAAATGGAAAGAAGGTCTCGGTGGTAATCTATCCGTTATGGTTTCCGGTAGTGCCGCGCTACAACCAAGGCTTGCCAGAATTTTTGCTGCAGCGGAGATGCCCGTAATGGAAGGATACGGACTTACGGAGACCTCGCCCGTAATTGCTGTAAACGACCAACGCAACAAAGGTTGGAAAATTGGCACCGTAGGAAAAATGATCGACAACGTAGAAGTGAAGATTGCCGAGGACGGGGAAATTCTTTGCAAAGGCCCCAATGTAATGATGGGCTACTACAAAGACCCGGAAAAAACCGCAGAAGTGATGACAGGAGCCTATTTCCATACCGGTGACATCGGCGAGATTGATGCTGAGGGCTTTTTACGCATTACCGACCGTAAAAAAGAGATGTTTAAAACATCCGGCGGAAAATACGTGGCGCCACAGTTATTGGAAAACCGTTTTAAACAATCCCGATTTATAGAACAAATAATGGTTGTAGGCGAAGGTGAAAAAATGCCGGCAGCTTTGATTCAGCCCAATTTTGAATTTGTAAAGGAATGGGCCAAGCGCCATAATATTGACTTGGGATCAAATGATGAACTGGTCAAAAACGAAAAGGTGATCGCCCGTATGCAGGAAGAAGTGGATTGGGCCAACCAAGAGTTCGCCAAATGGGAAAAGGTAAAACAGTTCAGACTTACCCCTGATGTTTGGAGCGTGGAAGAGGGACACCTAACCCCTACCATGAAATTGAAACGCAAGCCAGTTAAAGAAATGTATCTGGATTTGTACAATGACATCTACGGATATTAATCAATTTATAATGACCAATTATTAATAGACAACAATCAATGTTCACCGCCATTTCGAGGTGGTATCCTTAGCGGAGTAGAAGGAACCATAGATAAATCTCTTGAAGTTCGACTTGGAAATGAACAATGAGTTGTATTCAAAACTTGATTGTCATTCCGACTGTCCCAAAAGTTATTGAAGAATCCATTGACTTTTGAGTTTCCAGCAATAAAAAAACCAACGGAAATCCGTTGGTTTTTTACTTAAATCAATTGCCAGAGCAATCAACCATATCCGGCGGACTAGAGAATGCCCATTCCAATTCAATATTGAGTTTAAAGACCATTGCGTCCAATGCTTCTTGATTATCGCTACAAAGACTCATTCCTTCAATACCTACAGGAATGTACGGTTGAAGGTTTGGATTGCTAGCCCAACCTATCATTGTATCTGAAAATCTCTCTGGAGACATCCCTGAATCATTAAATATTCCAGTCATATCTTCAACACCTGCAATATCCCAAGCCCCAATGTTTTGATTAAAAGAATGGGCATTTAAAAACATTTCTGACATATCTTCAACTTTTGATACATTCCAACCGCCAATATCTGAATTGAATGATTCTGCTGCTCTAAACATTCTCTTCATATCTGTGACATTGCCGGTTTCCCATAAACCAATATCTCCATTGAAAGAAGTGGCCTCAGAAAACATTTTTTCCATTGTTGTAACATTACTTACATCCCAGTTACTCAAGTCTCCATTAAATGAAGTATTATTAGCAAACATACTGCGCATATTTGTCACTTCACTTACATCCCATCCACTGATATCTGCATTAAATGTTTCCGTTGAGAAAAACATACCTTGCATATTTGTTACATTACTTACATCCCATCCACTAATGTCCGCATTAAATTTTGTCGCTGAGGAAAACATACTTCCCATATTTGTTACATTACTTACATCCCAACTACCAATATCACCATTAAATGAATAAGCATCAGCAAACATTAAATCTGTTCTTGTAACATTGCTTACATCCCACTCACTAAGATCACCGTCGAAAAGATTCGCCCAATGAAAAGCTTGTGACATACTTTGGACATTTTCTAAATTTGGTATATCAGTAGCATTATATTCCATATATTGACATAATGCAAAAGCACCAGAGAAACTTTGCCAAACAATATTGCCCCACTGTTCTATGCCTTTTAAGGTTCTCCTAATATGAATAGGTTGATCCCGCATCAAAATATGGGGGAAATCTCCTTGAATGGAAACATAATAGGTTCCTACATTTGTATAAATGTGGGTTGGGTTTCTTGACGTCAGCTCTTCAACAGGAGAGCCATCTCCCCAATCAATTTTATAATCATATTCAAGTTCCATTGATGTGCCCGTACCAATGGTTAATTCAAAATTACTGCTGGATATTTCCCATTTGGTAATAAAGGATTCGGGGTCTTCAACCATACTGTCAAAAACATTGGTAACAGTAATTGTCATTAAACCATTTCTAACCTGTTTACCGTCGGATACTGATACAAGAATAGTATGTTCGGTAGATAATTCATAGTTCAACTCTTTCCCAGGAGCAAGACTTATTACTCCCGATTCCGTAATTTCAAATAAATCATTATCATTTTGGACAATACTGAAAATAAGGGTATCCTCATCTTTATCTGTGGCAGCAACAACTCCGATTTCCTCCGAATCAGAAATATCTTCAGCAACCGTAAAACTTTGCACCTCAACTTTAGGGGCATTGTTCTTAGCTGGTTCCGGACCGTCGTCTTTACCACAGGACCATAGCAATACAAGCGAAATAATCGCACATAATAGATTTTTGATATTCATAATAAATATTTTGATAAATAGGTATTTTCACAATATCCAATATTCATGCTGTTATTTTGACTACGATCTGACCGATGCCCCATTTGAATTGATGTATGAAGTATTCTTCTCAATTTTTGATAAAAAAACATCAATACTTAACCTAAATTTATTATGCATGCATAATAAATTTTTCATATATTTGAGAACACCAAACCTGTTCCATGAAAGATTTGACCATTGATTACGCCCTAAGGGCCACTTGGCAGGCTGTTAGCAAAATGTACAATGAGGAAGCTAAAAACTATGGGCTTACAATGGCCATTGGATTTACCTTACTGAGCATTGACCCCAAAGGAGGTACACCAAGTACCACATTGGGGCCCAAAATGGGGATGGAAGCAACTAGTTTGTCAAGGATCTTAAAAAATATTGAGCAAAAAGGTTACATACAACGTAAACGTAACCCAAAAGATGGGCGCGGCGTTCTAATTCACTTAACCCCTTTGGGTTTGGAAAAACGAGAGGAGTCCAAAGAAGTGGTATTGCGTTTCAACGAAGTGGTAAAAGAACATACCTCTCAAGAGGATTTGGTGGGCTTTTTTAGCGTCATTGAAACTATAAATAAACTTATTACAGATAAAAAGATCTATTCAAAAACAACTAATAACTAAAATTACAAACTCGCACATGAAAAGGCATATAAACAAAGTTGCCGTAATCGGTTCCGGAATAATGGGAAGTGGCATTGCATGCCATTTTGCGAACATTGGGGTTGAGGTTCTATTATTGGATATAGTTCCCCGTGAACTTACCGACAAGGAGAAGGCCCAGGGGCTTACTTTAGAGGATAAAGTGGTCCGCAACCGTCTCGTAAACGATTCACTGGCGTCCGCCCTTAAATCCAAACCATCCCCTATTTATCACAAAAAATTTGCCGATTGCATTACCACTGGAAACCTAGAAGACGATATTTCCAAAGTGGCTGATGTGGATTGGATCATTGAAGTGGTCGTGGAACGCTTGGACATCAAAAAACAGGTATTTGAAAACTTAGATAAACACCGCACACCTGGTACTTTGATCACTTCGAACACTTCTGGAATCCCTATCCGATTTATGAGCGAAGGAAGAAGCGATGATTTCCAGAAGCATTTCTGTGGCACGCACTTTTTCAACCCAGCCAGATATTTAAAACTTTTTGAAATTATTCCTGGACCTAAAACTTCACAGGATGTTTTGGACTTCCTTAATGGCTATGGCGAACAGTTCTTGGGAAAAACTTCCGTAGTTGCCAAGGACACACCTGCCTTTATCGGTAATAGAATCGGAATCTTTAGTATTCAAAGTCTGTTCCATGCCGTAAAAGAAATGGGCATGACGGTTGAGGAAGTCGACAAACTCACTGGACCAGTGATCGGACGACCGAAATCCGCCACCTTCCGCACCGTAGATGTAGTAGGACTGGACACCTTGGTGCACGTGGCCAACGGAATCAGTGAAAACTGCAAGGACGATGAGCGCCACGAATTGTTCCAGTTGCCGGATTTTATCCAAACCATGATGGACAACAAATGGTTGGGAAGCAAATCTGGACAAGGTTTTTATAAAAAAGTCAAAGGAGACGATGGCAAGAGCGAAATCTTGACCTTGGATTTGGACACCATGGACTACCGTTCCAAAAAGAGCGCAAAATTTGCCACTCTGGAGCTTACCAAAACCATTGACAAAGTAATTGATCGTTTCCCAGTGTTGGTGGATGGCAAAGACAAGGCCGGAGAGTTCTACAGAAAGAGTTTTGGAGCACTTTTTGCCTACGTTACCCATCGTATTCCTGAAATTACGGATGAGTTATACAAGATAGATGATGCCATGAAGGCTGGTTTTGGTTGGGAACACGGACCATTCCAAATTTGGGATGCCGTTGGGCTCGAAAAAGGACTTGAATTCATTAAGGCTGAAGGTTTGGAGGCTGCTTCATGGGTGTCCGAAATGAAAGAAGCCGGAATTGATTCCTTCTACACCGTTAAAGAAGGGAACACCTACTTCTACGACATCCCAAAAAACCTGCCTGCCGGCAAGGCAGGAACCATGGAAAAAGTTCCGGGCCAGGATGCATTCATCATTTTGGACAATATCAGAAAAACCAAGGAAGTCTTTAAAAACAGTGGTGTTGTTATCGAAGATTTGGGTGATGGAATCCTCAATTGTGAGTTCCAATCCAAAATGAACACCATTGGAGGTGACGTATTGGCTGGCTTGAACAAAGCGGTAGATCTTGCCGAAAAGGATTTTGCAGGATTGGTGGTTGGTAACCAAGCTGCCAACTTCTCTGTTGGCGCCAACATCGGAATGATTTTCATGATGGCGGTGGAACAAGAATATGATGAGCTGAACATGGCCATCAAAATGTTCCAGGACACCATGATGCGTATGCGATATTCCTCCATTCCAACCGTAGCTGCACCACACGGTATGGCACTTGGGGGTGGATGTGAACTTTCACTCCATGCCGATAAAGTGGTAGCCGCTGCCGAAACCTATATCGGTTTGGTGGAGTTTGGCGTTGGGGTAATCCCCGGCGGAGGTGGTTCCAAGGAAATGGCGCTACGTGCTTCCGACACCTTCAGAAAAAACGATGTGGAGCTCAATGTACTTCAAGAGTACTTCCTCACCATCGGAATGGCCAAAGTATCAACTTCGGCTTATGAGGCCTATGACTTGGGCATCCTTCAAAAAGGAAAAGATGTAGTTGTGGTCAACAAAGACCGTCAGATTGCAACAGCAAAAGCGTATGCTAAACTGATGGCCGATGCAGGCTATACCAAACCGGTTAAACGAAAAGATGTCAAGGTACTTGGAAAACAAGCCTTGGGTATGTTCTTGGTAGGAACGGACTCCATGGAAGCTGGACATTACATTTCGGAGCACGACAAAAAGATTGCCGATAAACTAGCCTACGTAATGGCAGGCGGTGACCTTTCGGAAGCCACAATGGTAACCGAACAATATCTTTTGGATTTGGAACGAGAAGCTTTCTTGTCCCTTTGTACCGAAAGAAAGACTTTGGAACGCATACAACACATGTTGAAGACAGGAAAACCACTGAGAAATTAGATTTTGGACAACTAGAATCTAGAAATTAGACAAATGGCAATACATAATTTTAAAAAATTAAAGGTTTGGCAAGATGGTATTGAATTTGTGAAAGATAGTTATAACCTAACAAGAACTTTCCCTGATTTTGAACGATTCAATCTTGCAAGTCAAATGAACAGATGCGCTGTATCCATACCTTCAAATATTTCGGAAGGTTCTAGCAAAAGTACTGACAGACTCTTTAAAAAGTTTTTAGAAAATAGTCTTGGTTCTGCCTTCGAATGGGAAACACAATTAATAGTTTCTTTTAACGAAGGATATTTAGATAAAAACGATTTCAAAGCATTAGAAAATAAAATACTACAAATTCAAAAAATGTTAGGCAAGTTTATTGATAATCTAAGCGATTAGTCTAAACTCCAATCATCTAGATTCTAGATTCCAAAATAATATATAAAACTATGAACAAAACAGCATATATAGTAAAAGCATACAGAACAGCCGTGGGCAAAGCTCCAAAAGGTCTGTTCAGGTTTAAGCGTCCGGACGAACTGGCTGCCGAAACCATCGAATACATGATGAAAGAACTTCCCCAATTGGATAAAAAACGTATTGATGATGTTATTGTGGGGAACGCGATGCCCGAAGCCGAACAAGGTTTGAACATGGCTAGGCTTATCTCTCTAATGGGATTGGACATTGATGATGTGCCCGGGGTGACCGTAAACCGGTATTGTGCATCCGGATTGGAAACTATTGGTATCGCTACGGCCAAAATCCAATCGGGAATGGCGGATTGTATCATCGCTGGTGGTGCGGAAAGCATGAGCTACATCCCCATGGGAGGTTACAAACCAACACCAGATTACGCAACTGCCAAAGAAGGCCATGAAGATTACTATTGGGGCATGGGACTTACTGCCGAAGCTGTGGCCAAACAATTCAAGGTATCTCGCGAAGATCAAGATGAATTTGCCTTCAATTCGCACATGAAAGCGTTAAAAGCGCAAGAAGAAGACCGTTTTCAGGACCAAATTGTTCCTATTGAAGTAGAACACACTTTTGTGAACGAAGCTGGTAAAAAAGAAACAAAAAATTACACCGTCAATAAAGATGAAGGCCCGAGAAAAGGCACCAACATTCCAACCTTGAACAAACTTAGGCCTGTTTTTGCCGAAGGTGGGAGCGTTACCGCTGGAAATTCATCACAAATGAGTGATGGTGCCGCTTTTGTTATGGTAATGAGCGAAGAAATGGTGAAAGAACTCAACTTGGAACCCATTGCACGATTGGTAAACTATGCCGCAGCAGGTGTTGAACCACGAATCATGGGAATTGGCCCTGTAAAAGCCATTCCAAAAGCATTGAAACAAGCTGGAATGAAACAGGACCAAATAGACCTTATTGAGTTAAACGAAGCCTTTGCATCGCAATCGTTGGCCGTTATCAGGGAACTTGGCCTAAACCAAGACATTGTAAACGTAAACGGGGGAGCTATTGCACTGGGGCACCCACTGGGATGTACCGGGGCCAAACTATCTGTCCAACTTTTTGATGAGATGAGAAAGCGCGACATGAAAGGCAAATACGGTATGGTCACCATGTGCGTGGGAACTGGCCAGGGTGCCGCGGGGATATATGAGTTTCTTTCCTAAAGTAGAAGAAAAGAGATTAGAGAAAAGAGACATCTTCGATGAAAAGGCACAATTATAAAAAAATGAAAATTTGGTTGCTCGGATTGGAAATAGCCAACGACATTTCCGATTTGCTCCTCAATTTTCCAAAACATGAACGATATGATCTAAGTTCCCAGATAAGTAGATGCTCAGTTTCAATGCCTAGTAATATTGCTGAAGGATCATCTAGAACAGATAAATCTTTTAAGTACTTCATAGATATTGCATTAGGGTCCTCTTTTGAACTCGGGACACAACTTTTAATAGCTAGACATAGAAACTATATTAACCCTAAAAATTTAAATACACTTGAAGATAAAATTGAAGAATGGCAAAAAATGACCATGGGGTTTCAAAACCGATTGGAATAAGTCTTTCATCTATTTTCTATCTTCTTTAATATCATAATCAAAAATGGAAACAAAAGAAAAAGACATACTGAGAGGAGGTCAATTCTTGGTCAAGGAGACCAAATGTGAGGACGTGTTCACCCTTGAAGATCTCAACGAAGAACAAAAAATGATGCGCGAAAGCACCAAGGAATTTGTAGACCGTGAGCTTTGGGCACATTGGGAACGTTTTGAGAAAAAAGACTACGCCTATACCGAAGAGTGCATGAAAAAAGCTGGAGAACTCGGTCTTCTAAGTGTTGCTGTACCCGAAGCCTATGGAGGTATGGGCATGGGATTTGTTTCCACTATGCTGGTCTGTGATTACATTTCAGGCGCCACGGGATCTTTTAGTACAGCATTTGGAGCGCATACTGGAATTGGAACCTTGCCCATTACATTATATGGAACCGAAGAGCAAAAACAGAAATATGTGCCCAGATTGGCCACTGGTGAGTGGTTTGGAGCCTATTGCTTAACAGAACCTGGAGCTGGTTCCGATGCAAACTCAGGTAAAACAAAGGCCGTGCTTTCCGATGATGGCAAATATTACAACATCACAGGACAGAAAATGTGGATTTCCAACGCTGGTTTCTGTAACCTGTTCATTGTTTTTGCCAGAATCGAAGACGATAAAAATATTACCGGATTTATTGTAGAGAACGATCCGAAAAATGGAATCAGTCTTGGTGATGAGGAAAAAAAATTGGGTATACACTCCTCTTCTACCCGTCAAGTATTTTTCAATGAAACCAAGGTTCCCGTTGAAAACATGCTTTCCGAAAGAGGCAATGGGTTCAAAATTGCCATGAACGCCCTTAACGTAGGTCGTATCAAATTGGCTGCTGCCTGTTTAGAAGCACAACGTCGTGTAATCAACGAAGCTACAAAATATGCCAACGAACGTGTTCAGTTTAAAACCCCGATCATAAACTTTGGTGCTATTAAGGCCAAGATTGCAGACATGGCCACCAACGCTTACGTAGATGAAGCTGCTTGTTACCGTGCCGCCAAAAATATTGAAGATAGAATCGCCATTCGCGAAGCCAGTGGAAATTCACATCAAGAAGCAGAGCTTAAAGGTGTTGAAGAATATGCGATTGAGTGCTCTATTTTGAAAGTGGCCGTATCTGAGCACGTACAGCATACCACCGACGAAGGCATCCAAATTTTTGGAGGAATGGGCTTTAGTGCCGATACCCCAATGGAATCGGCATGGCGAGATGCCCGTATTTCTAGAATTTATGAAGGTACGAACGAAATTAACCGTATGCTCTCCGTAGGCATGTTGGTTAAAAAAGCCATGAAAGGCCATGTAGACCTTTTAGGTCCAGCTACTGCCGTTGGTGAAGAACTGATGGGCATACCATCTTTTGAAACACCTGATTATTCTGAGTTACTATCAGAAGAAAAAGACTTACTGTCTCGATTGAAAAAAGTATTCTTGATGGTTGCTGGTAGTGCCGTTCAAAAATTCGGACCCGACTTGGAAAAACATCAAATGTTGTTGATGGCCGCTTCCGATATCTTGATTCAAATTTATATGGTAGAATCAGCTATCCTAAGAACGGAGAAAAATGCAAAACGCTTTGGTGAAGAAGCCCAAGCAACACAAATAGCCATGACCAAATTGTATTTGTACAGGGCTGTTGACATTATCCAACAAAAAGCTAAGGAAGGTATTGTCTCCTTTGCCGAAGGTGATGAACAACGTATGATGTTGATGGGACTCAAACGCTTTACCAAGTATACAAACCAACCCAATGTAGTGAAGCTTAGGACGCAAATTGCTGATAAAGTCGCTGCAGACAACGGGTATACCTTTGACTAATTCAAATATATGTTGGGATAAAAACCCACTTGGATTTGAAAACGCCCCGATTGGGGCGTTTTTTTGTTTTCTACTTCTATTTGATGCACTGTGTCAGGTCGATCGCAGTCGATACCAATCTAAGGCTCAGGCTTTTGTAAGACCTCTCGACTGCGCTCGAGTTGACAATCATTCTTTACACAGCTTACTTGATGGATTCCAATATTTGCTCGTCTTTCTGTTTTTTAGAAAAGTTAATGGCACATTCAATTAGTGCCAAATGCGAGTATGCTTGTGGAAAGTTGCCCAACAACCTTTTAGTTTTAAAGTCGATGTCCTCGCTAAACAGCCCCAAATGGTTGCTGTAGCCCAATAAACGTTCAAACTGTTCCAAGGCCTTTTCCTCCTCCCCTATTTTGAACAAGGCATTGATGAACCAAAATGTACAAATGGTGAATGATGAGGAAGGAAGCCCAAAATCATCTTCGTTTTTATAGCGGTACAAAAGACCATCGTTGCTAAGCCCATCTTCTATGGCTTTGACCGTATTTACATATTTAGGGTCGCGCGCATGGATAAAACCATACGGTTCCATCAAAAGCACCGAGGCATCCAAATGGCGGGACCCATAACATTGCACAAAGGCATTGATATCATTGTTCCAGGCGTTTTCGTGGATATCTTCCTTAATTTCCTGCTCAAGGGCCGTCCAACGTGCCAGTTTTCGGGTTTTACCGAACATTTGAGCCACTTTTATAGCGCGATCCAAAGCTACCCAACACAACACTTTGGAAAAGGTAAAATGTTTGTCTTCCCCACGGAATTCCCAGATACCTTTGTCCGGTTCCTTCCAGTGTTTTCCAACAATCCAAACAATTCCTTTGGTAATGCTCCAAAGTTCCTCCACATTCTCAATATCGTTGCTAAAGTTCTTTAACTGCTCATAAATCACATCCATCAAAATGCCATAAATATCATTTTGACGTTGTTTGTAAGCCGCATTACCAACGCGAACAGGTTTGGAGCCCCTATAACCATCAAAATGATCCAAGGTCTTCTCTGTTAATGTTTTTTCCTTGTTAATGCCATACATAATCTGGAGTTTCTCATCCTTGTCGGGCATCAAATCAATAATAAACTGAAGGTAGCGTTTTGCGGAGTTTTTATGTCCAAGTTCGGAAACCACCTTGATTACCATGGAGGCATCACGAATCCAGCAGAAACGGTAATCCCAATTCCTAACCTCACCTATGGTTTCGGGCAAGGATGTGGTCGCAGCCGCCAAAACCGCCCCTGTTTTGTCGTAAGTCAACATTTTTAGGGTTATGGCGCTTCGTATAATTTCATCTTTGAATTTTTGGTAGTCCGGTGTTTTTGCAACCCAATCCAACCAATATACCTTGGTGCGTTCCAGTTCCAGCCCCATTTTATCCGTGGTCGGCATCAATATTTTTTCGTTGTAACGAATCAAAAAGTATCCGTCTTCCCCCAAACTTATCTCCTCGCCACCCAAAACGCGTTCCTTATCAAAAGATGTATATAGGAAAAGTGTATCGTATTTTAACTTATGGGTAAGGCTGGCAATAAAATCCTCTTTTACAAAATGTTTGGTTGCACCTAATCCATATTCCAATTTAGGGTCATATTTTACCGTGAACTTTGGTGCACCAGAAATATATTTTACATAGCGGATAATCTCTGGCTGTGCTTTGTACTTCCCGTTCATTTTATGATGTCGGGGCATAAAGTCGTGTAGTTCAAAAACATTATTGCCCTCCGTATAACGCGTGATCAAAATTGCGGTGTTTCTGTAATATTCCTGTTCAATGGTATAATCCCCTTTAGGATGGATTTCAAAACTGCCCCCTTTTTGCTCATCCAGCAACTTTGCAAATATCGACGTAGAGTCAAATTGTGGCAGGCAGCACCAGTCTATGGAGCCTTCTTTGGAAATCAATGCCGCACTCCTGCAATTTCCTATAATTCCGTAATTCAAATTGTCCATAGGTCAAAAATTCTCAAAAGGGTTAGAATGAATTGGTTTTGCGCTCGAATTTCCCGAATTTTAAAGAAACAAAAAATTAAAATACGTCAAAAATCATCCTTTTATGGGCAAAACTATCATAATCTCAAATCGATTACCCGTTCAGTTACAAATTAGCAACGGAACCATTAATGCAATACCAAGTGTTGGGGGTTTGGCTACGGGGATGAAATCCGTACATAGCGGTGGCGAAAGTCTTTGGATAGGTTGGTCCGGGTTAACCGACGAGGACACACCCGAAGAACTTGAAAATGACATTGATAAAGCCTTAAAAGAACATGGTTGTGCCAAGGTAAAGCTCAATTCCGATGAAATTGATGGTTTTTACTACGGTTTTAGCAATAGAACCATTTGGCCCCTGTTCCATTATTTTTTGAAGTATTCCGAGTTTGAACTGAATTATTGGGACACCTATAAAAAGGTAAACCAGAAATTTGCAGATGCCATTATTGAAAATTCGGACGAGGACGACACTATTTGGATCCATGATTACCAATTGATGCTGGTTCCTCAAATGGTGCGTGAAAAACGTCCCGATACTACAATCGGATTCTTTTTACATATTCCCTTCCCCTCTTTTGAAATATTCCGAACATTACCTTGGCGTGATGAAATTTTGGAAGGATTGTTAGGCTCGGATCTTATAGGTTTCCATACTTACGATTACGAAAGACACTTTTTAAGTTCTGTACGAAGGCTTATAGGATTGGATGTAAGCTTCAACGAGATTTATTTGGACAATCGGGTCATTAAAGTGGACTCCTTCCCTATGGGAATTGATTACAAAAAATTCAGGGATGCCGCAATCTCGCACGAATCCAAAAGCCAAGATGAACGAAGTGATCTTCAGGTAAGGTTGGACAACCATAAAGCCTCGGCCCCAGATACTAAGCTCATCCTTTCCATAGACCGATTGGATTATAGCAAGGGCATTGCAAAACGTATCAATGCATTTGAGTACTTCCTTCAAAAATATCCAGAATACAAAGAAAAGGTGCGATTGATCATCCTAGCTGTGCCATCTCGCTCCAACGTACCGCAATATCAACTGTTAAAAAGAGAGGTTGACGAACTGGTCGGAAGGATCAATGGGGAATTGTCCACCATAAATTGGACCCCGATCTGGTATTTCTACCGTTCTCTGCCATTCGAAAGCTTGATCGACCTTTACACATCCAGCGACATAGCGTGGCTTACCCCGCTCCGAGACGGCATGAACCTGGTCGCCAAGGAATATATCGCCACACGAACGGACAAGTCCGGAGTACTTATTTTAAGTGAAATGGCCGGTTCCGCATACGAAATGAACGAAGCCCTGTTAATCAATCCCAATAACTTTGAGCAACAAGCGGACACCCTAAAAAGAGCCTTTAACATGCCATTGGAAGAGCAAGTTTCCAGGAACACTTTTTTACAAAAAAGATTGGAACGCTACAATGTGGAGGTCTGGGCCAACGAGTTCATGAACGCCCTAAAGGAAAATAGGGATTTGGGCCAAGCCTTTATTTCCGAAAAAATGTCGCCACAAATCCTCATGTCCATTGAAAAAGCTTATACAGCATCGAAAAAACGCTTGTTGTTCTTGGATTATGACGGTACCTTGGCCGGTTTTCACAAAGACCCCCAACAAGCCTCTCCCGATGAAGAATTATATGAGCTGTTGGATGAATTGCACCAGCAAGAGAACACCACTATATTTTTAATAAGCGGAAGGGACAAGGAAACCTTTGGCCGTTGGTTTTTGCCAAAAAAATATAATATGATCGTAGAACATGGGGTGTGGATTTCCAGAAACGGCGATGACTTTAAGTTACTGGAACAAGTAAAAAGCGGATGGATGAGCAAAATAAGACCTGTTTTGGAATCTTTCGTGGATAGGACACCCGGCTCCTTTATCGAGGAAAAAAATTATTCCCTGGCTTGGCATTACAGAAACACCGATCCCGATTTTGGTACAAAAAGAGCAACAGAACTTAATACTGTTTTACGTAGTTTAATCGGGAATGACGATATTAGCGTTTTGAACGGAAACAAGGTCATGGAGGTAAAAAGCAGCAATGTAAACAAAGGTAGGGCCGCCACGAGAATGTTGAGTGAAGATGATTATGACTTTGTATTTGCCATTGGTGATGACTGGACGGATGAATTTATGTTCCAAGAACTGCCCGATTCGGCAATTACCGTAAAAGTGGGACTCAAAAAAACACAGGCCAAATACCATGTGGAAAACACCAAAAGGGTACGGCAACTTTTAAAACGTTTTACAAAACAATGACACGAGGTTTTTTTTTGATTTGCTCATTATTGGTAAGCGCTCTAGGGTGGGCGCAGACCGATACGGAAGTCTATCTTTTTGACCTTAAGGTAAACAATGGAAAACCTACCCTGTCCAATCCAAAAAATATTTCCAACAATCCCGGTTACGACAACCAACCCTCTTTTTGGGATGATGATTCTATTCTGTTTGCTTCAACAAGGCAAGACCAAACAGACATTCTTCAATTTAATGTGAATGAGGGCAGCACTTCGTCCTGGTTGACCTATACCACGGCAGGAAGCGAATATTCGCCCCTTCGCATCCCCGGCAAAAATGCCATTTCTGCAATTCGGTTGGATTTAGATGGCCTGCAACGTTTGTATGAGTATGACTTTGAAACAAGCGAATCCACCACGATCACAGATTTAAAGATTGGATACCATGTTTGGTTCAACCACCATATTTTGGTTGCTACTGTTTTGATGGAAAATCGAATGGACTTAAAAGTTATGGACCTTGAAAAAGGAACACAAAAAACCGTTCACCAAAACGTAGGACGGTCGTTGCATAAAATACCGGGTACTGATCTTATTAGTTTTATAAGTAAGAGAAATAATACTTGGGAAATAATGTCTTTGGACCCCATTACGGGTGAATCAAAGAAAATAACCAAGACTTATGCCCAAGAAGAAGATATTTGTTGGTTGGATGAAAACACCATCATTACTGGAGCGGGTAAAAGGCTTTTGACAAAGAAACTGAGTTCAGATGCTGATTGGGAAACCATCATTGAGTTTCCACAAGAAGAAATCAATAACATTAGCCGTATTGCTATCAGCCCTAACAGCAAACGATTGGCATTTGTGGCCGAGGAATCACCGGCAAAAATTATTCAAAAGCAAGTAAAAGCCTTTAATAGTCGAGATTTAGATGGATTCGTAGCCTGCTTTGCAGACAATGTACTGGTACAGCGTTTTCCCAATGAGAAAATGTATCAAGGCAATAGCACAATGCGGGACAACTACGAACGCTTCTTCGAAAACGTAAAATCCTCAAGCGTAGAAGTGATGAACCGTATCATCCTCGGAAACACTATAATAGATGAGGAAAAAACCAAAGTAGATGGCAGGGACGGACACCAAGTCGCCATCTATCAAGTGGAAAATAGATTGATTGCTTCCATGACCTTTGTTTTCCCCGATGGGCCTTTGACCGATGCCGAAAGTATTGTACAGGAACAATTGGATGCATACAACAATAGGGATATCGAGGCTTTTGCCAATACTTATGCCAATACTATCGAGCTATATAATTTTCCGCAATCGCTCAACCTAAAAGGTAAATCCAAACTTGCACAACAGTACGGTTCCTTTTTTGAAAATACACCGGATTTGCATTGTGAAATACAAAACAGAATCGTAATCGGAAACAAGGTAATTGACCACGAATCCCTAACCATCAATGGAATGCTTGTAAAGGCCATTGCCATTTATGAAGTGGAAAATGGCGAAATTGCCAAGGTTACATTCATCAAGTAATTTAAACTAACTAAACCTCATAAAGATGAAAAAAATACTTACACTCCTAGTGTTCACAATCACATCCATTGGTTTTTCCCAAACCGATACCCGGATGTACGACATCATCAATTCCGTATCGGCAGATCGTATTGAAAGTGATGTGACCACCCTTGTTAATTTTGGTACAAGGCACACTTTGAGCGATACCGTTTCACAAACCCGAGGAATTGGTGCCGCAAGAAGATGGATCAAGTCGGAGTTCGACAAAATTTCTTCTAATTGTGGAGATTGTTTGGAAGTGTTTTATCAAAAAAACCTGATTGAAGAAGGGGATAATGCCCGAATAGTAAAAGATGTTGAAGTTGTAAACGTAGTAGCGATTCAGCGTGGAACCAAGTTTCCGAACCGCTTTATTATTATGAGCGGTGATATTGATTCACGCGTAAGCAATCCAACCAATTACACTTCCGATTCTCCTGGAGCCAACGATAATGCCAGCGGTATGGCGGGCACCATTGAAGCTTCGCGCGTGCTCTCCAAGTATAAATTTGAAAGCAGCATTATTTACGTTGGTCTTTCGGGTGAAGAGCAAGGACTGTATGGTGGAAAAGGTTTAGCTGCTTATGCCAAGGAAAAAGGCTGGGATATTGTGGGTATCCTCAATAATGATATGATTGGGAACATCACCGGAGTGGACGGTGTGGTGAGCAATAGGGATTTCAGGATTTTCTCGGAACCCGTTCCACCTACCGAAACCGAACAAGAGCGAAGAGCTAGACGTTTTTACGGTGGCGAAGTAGATGGTATTTCACGCCAATTGGCCAGATACGTGTACAAAACCACAAAGACCTATATGCCCGAAATGAACCCCATGATGATTTACCGACTGGACAGATTTGGGCGCGGTGGCCACCACAGACCTTTTAATGATGCGGGATACGCGGGCATTCGAATTATGGAGGCCCATGAGAATTACACACAGCAGCATCAAGATATTCGTGTGGAAGACGGCATCGCCTATGGTGATGTGTTGGAGCACGTAAATTTTGAATATGCCAAAAAACTCACGGCGGTCAATGCCATTAACCTAGCTTCTATTGCGTGGGCTCCGCCAGCTCCCGAGACCGTAGAAATTGGTGGTATTGTAGAACCTAGTGCCAAACTAAAATGGAGCAAGGTAGATGGGGCTGTTGGCTATAAAATCTATTGGAGGGACACCACCTCCCCCACTTGGGACAACTACAAATATGTGGGCGATGTTAGCGAACACACTTTGGAAGGCGTGGTTATTGACAATTACTTCTTTGGAGTGGCCGCTGTTGGTAAGGATGGGCACGAAAGCCCAGTGGTTTTCCCAAATAAAGTTTTCAGGTAGGGTGTTTGTTGTAATACATTCAACGATTTAAATGTCATTCCTGCTGACCCCTGAGCGTAGTCGAAGGGAAGCAGGAATCCATCGAGTACGGAATGGCAAGTTTTCACAAAAAGAGGTATAGAAACTGAATATACCGCGATGTAAGCATACGCCTGCAATTTAAACAGGGGCTATTTTTAACTAAACATAAAATATGAAGCAAAAATTTTTTCTAGTTTTCCTTTTGGGGCTGAGCATTGTATCTGCACAAAATTTTACTAAACAAGACACTTTAAGGGGCAGTATAACTCCAGAAAGGGAATGGTGGGATTTGAACTACTACCACCTCAACGTGAAGGTGGAACCTTCCAATAAGTTTATCTCGGGGCACAATATTGTTCGGTACAAGGTTTTGGAAGCGGCCAAAATACTTCAAATTGACCTACAAGAGCCCATGAAAATTGAATCTATCACACAAGACGGTAAAAAATTAAAATACACTTCTGTAGGAAACGCTCATTTCATCAAACTGAAGAAAAAACAGGTCCCCGGTGAATTCAACGAACTAAAAATAGCATACTCTGGGCATCCTAGAGAAGCGGTAAGAGCTCCATGGGACGGTGGGTTTTCATGGAAAGAAGATGCTAATGGCAACCCTTTTGTTGCTACATCGTGCCAAGGTTTGGGCGCCAGTGTTTGGTGGCCCAATAAAGACCACATGTACGACGAGGTGGACAGTATGCGCATTAGTGTCACCGTTCCCAAAGATCTTATGGATGTATCCAACGGACAATTGGAAAGCGTTGCCGACAAAGGCGATTTTAAAACCTATAACTGGGTGGTAAAGAATCCCATAAACAACTACGGTGTTAATGTTAATATTGGAAATTACAGGCACTTCAGCGAAAAATATGAAGGGGAAAACGGTCCTTTGCAACTGGATTACTACGTCTTGCCCGAAAACTTGGAAAAAGCCAAAAAACAATTCGCCCAAACCCCAATGATGCTCAGAGCTTTTGAACATTGGTTTGGCCCCTACCCTTTTTACGAAGATGGCTTTAAATTGGTTGAAGTGCCTTATTTGGGCATGGAACACCAAAGTTCTGTTACCTATGGCAATAAATATGAAAATGGTTATTTGGGTCGGGATTTGTCGGGCACTGGTTGGGGCCTACAATTCGATTTTATCATTATCCACGAGGCAGGTCACGAATGGTTCGCCAACAACATTACCTACAAAGATATTGCCGACATGTGGGTGCATGAAGGTTTTACGGCCTACTCCGAAAATCTGTACCTCGATTATCATTTTGGCAAAAAAGCATCTGCCGAGTACGTTATCGGAACCCGTAGCAACATCCAAAACGACATACCCATTATTGGGCCCTACGGAGTAAATCAAAAAGGTTCGGGGGATATGTATTACAAGGGTGCCAACATATTGCATACCCTGCGCCAATTGGTGGATGATGATGAAAAATGGCGTCAAATATTGCGAGGACTCAATAAAGATTTTTACCATCAAACGGTAACCACCAATCAAATTGAAGATTATTTAAGTGAAAAATCGGATAAGGATCTATCCGCTTTCTTCAATCAATATTTGCGTACCACTATGATTCCTACCTTGGAATATAAACTTGAAGGAGAAACCATCAGTTTTAGGTATATGGACATTGTGGAGGGTTTTGATATGCCCATCAAAATAACTGTAGATGGTTCGGAAAAATGGATATTCCCTGATGCTGAATGGCAAACAGAGGAACTAGAGGGGAGCAAGGTTGTTTTTGATGAAAATTTCTATATCGAAACGAAAAAAATCTAATCCAAAAGACTTTGACAAAACAAAAAGGCTCCGCATATTACGGAGCCTTTTTTATTTGATTTATCAGTTGTTTAATTAAACTGTACCTGTGTCAGTGCAAAAGGGCTTCCACCTTCACCTTCAGCTTTGTAGGTAAGGTATAGCTTAGGTTGTACTCCATCGGTTTTTTCAATGGGTATTATAATAGCTCCTCCTTGGCCACTGAGACCATCAGGATTAAGTTGTCCTGTTCCGAGGACTTCGCCATCAGGAGCTCCAGCCCTTAACTCCATGGTATAACCTATACTTGGAGGCTCTTGCCATCCAACAATGGCCATCAATCTACTTACACCTGTCAAATCTGTGTTTTCTATTTTCAACCATCCTTCGGCAGCGTTCAAAAGTTGCAACTGCATTCCACCAAAGGCCATGGCCTGCATACCCTCCGTAGGCGTGCCCTCTGGAAAAGTCATGGTATTACTGGCCAAAACAACCGTTTTTGAGCCTGTTAATGGCAACGCTTCCGCTGTACCTTGGTCGGTATAACTGGCTGTTAGTAAAAATACTTCTCCCTTCTCCTTTGCCTCTGGCTTTACTGTACCGGTTAAAGGGAGTGATGGTTGCTTATTGCCGCCACCTGTCAAGGACTGAATATACTGGGTAATCTGTCTAGCTTCCATTTGAGTGACATTAGGGTGGGCTGGCATTACCACTTCGCCCCAGACACCGGAACCACCTCCAATAATTTTAGCCATTAAATAGTTGGTTGCACCTCGGTCGCCCTTGTACTTCTCCGAAACTTCAAGATAGTTTGGTCCAATCGACGCCTCTTTTTCCTTGTGGCATGATTTGCAGTCTAAACTCTGGGTTAACGCTTTGCCCATTACAGCACCAGATACTTGCTGGTGGCCCAAATTCATGTTCACCTCATCCATACCGGAACGGTATTCTACCGAAACATAAACATTATCCTCATCAACTTCGCTATCCGCATCCGAAACCGAAACCTTGTATCCGATTGGTTGTCCCGGAATGTAAAATGATGAATTCGCCTGGTCCAATTCAATATCCACTACAGGTCGCTCATTACCCGCAACTATAGTTTGGTCAAGGCTCGAAACTTCCTCGCCTGCTGTATCTTTAGCTATCACACTAAGTTTATAGGAACCTGCATCTTTGTACGTATACGTTAAAGTGGGTTCCGTGGTCTCCTGGGTAGTTCCATCTCCCAAATCCCAAACATAACTCATGCTATCGCCTTCCCGATCGTGGGCTTCAACAGTGGCTGTAACGGTAAGTGGCAGTGAACCGGAATCGGTATCCACTATAAAATTGTCTACTACAGGGGCTCGGTTACCTCCATTGTATTCAATATAGCTCAAACCACTGTCCGGGTTTGCAGAGAACCAACCACTTCCGTATTCCAATAGGTAAACGCGTCCATCGGGACTCATTTCCATATCAATCAAATTGCTTAATTCGATGTCTGGGGCAAAAGGTTCCATTTTGTTTACAGAACCATCTTCAAAAAGATGAACGGCCATCATCCAACCTCTCATCCAGTCATAAATGATTACTTTTCCATTGTAATAAGACGGTAAACCTCCGCCATTAGGGTATAAATCTGACCAATACGTGGGTCCTGCCATAGCGTTTCTTCCTCCCGAACCTGTTTGGGGGAAATCCTGGCTTTCTCCATAATGATAGTATGCATATGCTGGTTGGGCAGGGGGCAATTCTTTTAAACCTGTATTGTTTTTGGAGTCGTTGATTGGTTTCTCCGGATCGAAAAACCTTCCGGATTCCCCTGTTTCATAATTATACTTGCTATAGGCAAAATTATCTCCGATAAACATGGGCCAACCGTAATTTCCGGGCTCACGGGCCTGGTTCATTTCATCATATCCTCTTGGGCCACGGGTTTCGAGACTGTCAACTCGTGCATCAGGTCCCACATCGCCCCAATACAAATATCCACGTTTTAAATCAACCGAAATCCTGTATGGGTTACGGTGTCCCATGGTATAAATCTCTGGTCGTGTTTTTTCTGTACCTACAGGGAAAAGGTTGCCTTCAGGTATATCGTAACTTCCATCTTCGTTGACTTTAATTCTAAGTATTTTACCACGAAGATCGTTGGTATTTGCAGAAGTACGTCTAGCATCAAATTGTTCCTTGCCCGGTATATCGTTCAAGGGTGCATATCCACTATTTACATATTTGGCCTCTTTGTCATCAAAAGGTGTTGAATTGTCCCCTGTTGATAGATATAGATTCCCATCTGGTCCAAAAGCAATAGATCCTCCTGTATGGCAGCATATTTCACGTTGGCTGTCTAACTCAAGAATTACTTGCTCGGAATCCATATCAAAATTCCCATCCTTAAACTTAAAACGCGAAAGTCGATTTATCCAATTGTCGCCTGATGGAGCATAATACAGGTAAATCCAATTATTTTCCGAAAAATTTGGGTCTTTTTGAAGCCCCATCAGCCCTTGTTCAGCATTTACCCCTGGTGTTTCCAGTGTTTTATGGTATACATCCAAAAAGGCAACTTGGCTGATTTCTTTGGTCTCATCGGAATACAACATTACTTCTCCCCTACGCTGTGCAATCAACACATCATTGTTTGGTAGCACGGTCATTTCCGTAGGTTCAAAAAATTGTCCCGTAGACAATGTTACTTTACTGAAGCGGTCGGTCTCGGGTGGTATTTGGGATGTTGCCTTGGCATAATCCAATTCAAGGTTTTTACCAATGGCATAGTTAATACCTCCAAGAACATGTTTTAGAAAGAGTTCCTCGGTATAACTTTCGTCCGTATGTCCTGCTGCAGTGTAAAACGCACGGCCACCATCAAATTCGTGATACCAGGCCATTGGATGGTATTCACCGTTTTCACCACCTTCGTAGGTTGACTCGTCCACGGTCATCAAAACATTGATGCCATCGTAAATATTTTTGTAGTTGTACAATTCATCGCTACGGTGCCATACGGAATCTGTAAAAAATTCTGTAGATGGATGGTTTTTATCTTTTATGATAAAATCCGCCTCAGGTGTTCCTGCCGGATGGCTCAAGAATTGAGCACCGACCAATTTGTTGTACCAGCCCCAATCGTACTCGGTATCGGCCGCTGCGTGAATGCCCACATAGCCTCCCCCTGCTTGAATGTAACGCTCAAAAGCTGCTTCTTCACGTGCATTGAGTACATTTCCTGTTGTACTTAAAAACACGATTGCGGAATACTTGGCCAAATTTTCGTCGGTAAATAATTGGCCGTTTGTTGTAGTGTCAACAACAAAATTGTTCTCTTGGCCCAATCTTTCAAGAGCCGCGATTCCTGATGGGATAGAAGCATGTTTAAATGCCATTGTTTTTGAAAAAACCAAAAGCTTGGGCGGCCCTTGGCGTTTTTTCTCACACCCAACAAGAACAAAAAGTAGGCATAACGCCCCTAAAATGTAATTCTTCATGTGCATTAATAATTGTTGTAAAATCTTAAAGTTTAGTTTTGGCAATTAGCTAATAGCTAACTATGTGGCAATATAATTACTATTTTGGTGAAAACCGGCCTCTATTGTCTCAAATTGTAAAAATAAACGGATTCGTTGTAATTCAACGATATTATAACTCTGTTTCAATTGGTTTATCATGCCTTTTTACAAATTGAGGCACCACTTCCATAAATAGTCTTCATTATTTGTCCCTACCGTACTTTTTGTGATAAATCCATGCTGCTACTCCCCCAACAAATGCAAAAGCGCTCAACATCCAGAATACATTTTGGTGTCCCAATTCCTCTCCGGGGTGTGCATCCAGCAGCATACCGTAGGCCGGACCCGCAAAGACATCGGGGGTATAGCCGATCAAAGAGATGAGTCCGACAGCGGTTCCCGTTAATGCCAATGGTATTTTACCAACGTGCATTACTCCAAAATACAGGGCCCGTATGCCATAAACCCCTGCCGCAATAACAACTACCGATATAAAAAACAAGAGTGTGGTTGTTGGGGCTATCACGCCACTGACAAAGAGCAATCCTCCAATCAATGCCAAAACAAAGCTTACCACTAACAGCCATGTAATTTTCAATCTATCCGCTATCAAACCAAAAAGAATGCCTGTGGTAGGACGTAGAAATTGTAGCAGGGTTCCCACTTTGGCGGAATCCACTTGATTGTACAACATGACTTCTTCGGTATATTGCGAGATGATATCCGTAATCTTGTAACCTACATAACCACACAGTATAATTACCATGAGCAACCAAACCGAAGGTAATTTAAGCACTTGTTTTATATCTTTCCAAGAAATGCGTTCGAGAATGATTTTCTGATCACTTTCTGTGGTTTTCATGAAAAACCACACTAAAACCCCTACTAAAATAATAATGATGGAGGCTGTATATAGAACATAAGTGAACGCTTTTTTGCGGTCATCAAGATTGGCAAGATCGGGAGACTCCGATAAAAAAAACGAAAAGACCACTACGCCCATCAAACTGAACAAGGCACCTGTTAGTCCTCGACCACCATCGAGAAAGCCAAAGGCTTTTCCTTGGGAATCGGTTCCTCCCCAAATTCTTGTGGCCTTGATCATGGGTGCCCAAAAAAGAAAAATAGTGGTAAAACCCCACCAACCGTATAATATTTGGAGTACCCAAAATGCTGGATAGTGAGCAAACACAAAGCCACCCAAAGCGGTCATCCATAAGGCAATGGCTATCAATTTTCGGGCTTGATATTTATCTGCCAAAGGTCCACCCAACACATAAGAAACCATAGCCACCAAACCGTACACCGAAAAGCAAAGCCCCAATTGAACATTGTCCAACTCCAAAACATCCAATACAGTGGGTCTAAAAACGCGCGGCAATACAAAAGGAAGGATAAAGATGGCCTCACCCGAAAGAATCAACAATAATAAATAGAACCAACTTGGTTTTGTTTCGTTCAAAACTAGGATTTGGATAAAAGTCACTAAAAAAACCGGAAAAACCCAAAAGCATGAAGAATAAAAAATCGGGTATCTTTAAGGTTTCTAAAATCGATCCTAAATGATCCGACTACTTTTTTTATCTCTTATACCTATTATAATAAGCTGTAAAAAGGAGACCACCAACCATTTCGATTTGGCAATCACCAATGCCCAGGTCATCCATCTGGAAACTGGAAAAGTTGAACACCAGAACATTTTTATTTCCAACGGTATAATCAAAGCGGTCGAAGCGGTTGGCTCAAGTAATTTTAAAGCTGATTCCACCATCGACGCCTCTGGAAAATATCTACTGCCCGGTTTTTGGGACAATCACATCCATTTACGTGGTGGGGACACTTTGATTGCAAACAACAAGAATTTTTTAAAATTATTTATTGCCAACGGCATTACCACGGTCCGTGATGCAGGTGGTGACCTTACCCATTCTGTTATGGAATGGAAAAACAAAATCGCTTCGGAAGAATTGACCGGCCCCACGATTTTTACTGCAGGACCTAAAATTGATGGCCCAAAAGCCACTTGGGCGGGCTCTTTGGAAGTTGAAACGGAAGAAGCTGTTGTACAGGCTTTGGATTCCCTTGAAGCCTTGAACGTAGACTTTGTAAAAATTTATGATAGCAGAATTTCTCCTAAAAACTACCTAAAAGCTATCGAAGAAGCCAAAAAAAGGGGATTCACTGTATCGGGCCACATGCCGTTTACTGTTACTTTGGATGAAACCATTAATGCTGGGATGGATGGCATTGAACACCTCTACTACATAATGAAGGGGAGTGCCGGCAATGAACTTGAGGTTACCAAAAAAATGAACAATGGCGAAATGGGCTTTTGGAACGCCATGCCCGCTCTTTTGGACGCTTATTCGGATAGTACCGCGCAGGCGACTTTTAATAAATTAAAAGAAAACGATGTCTTTGTGGTGCCAACACTTCATATTGGAAAAACATTGAGTTATTTGGATGAGGTTGACCATACCAAGGACAAATACCTTAACTACATGGGCCAGGGAATAATCAAGACCTACCAAGGTAGAATCCGGTCAGCATTAAATTCATCAGAAGAAGCTAGGGAAAATCGTAAAAAAACTTGATACATTCTTTGGTAAATTGGCTAAATCACTTAACGATGCCGGTGTTCAGCTATTGGCCGGGTCGGATAGTGGTGCATTTAACTCCTACACATACCCCGGCATATCCTTGCACAAAGAATTACAGGTAATGGTGGAAAACGGAGTATCACCATTGGATGCGCTTCGCACCTCAGCCTTTAACGGCGCCAAGTTTTTACATAAAACCGATGATTATGGAACTGTTTCCAAAGGAAAAGTATCAGACTTGGTTATTTTGGAAGCCAACCCTTTGGATGATATTGAAAACAGTCAAAAGATCTTTACAGTAATCAAAGGAACCCAAGTATTTTCCAAAAGTGAGTTACAAGAATTATTGAAGAGTGCTGCAATTGAATAACATCGTTTTGAACTAACGCAATTCCTTTACACTAATTAAAGATCAAAGTATCATATTTTGGTATCTTTAGCATTTCATTTTTTTTAAACCTATTATATGATCAAAAAATTAGCAACCCTATTTATCTTATTTGGATTATTAACTGTAAATGCACAACAACCCGGGGAGGATGAAATGGGTGCCTGGTACATGTATTTTGGCACCAACAAAGTTTCGGAACGCTTCAGTATTCATACCGAGGCCCAGTTCCGGTTTTACGAAACCACCAGCAACTTTAACCAAATGCTTCTGCGAACCGGACTCAATTATCATATAAATCCAAATGCCATAGCTACGGCCGGTTATGGTTATATTGATACCGACAATACCTACTTTGAGCTCGAAGGCGAGGTCAACTCCAAAGAACATCGGATTTTTGAGCAGTTTATTCTAAAGAATAAAGTTTGGGAACTTCTATTTGAGCACCGTTACAGGTTAGAACAACGTTTCCTGGATTTTGGCGAAACCACCGAAACCCAACATAGGGCCCGCTACCGTATTCAGATGACCTTGCCTCTTACAGATACATTCTTCCTCAACTTTTATGATGAACTTTTTATTAACCTCCAGGATGATTTGTTCGGTCAAAACCGACTATACGGAGCTGTTGGCGTACACATTACGGAGAACAGTAGTGTACAGTTGGGATACCTGAGAAACCAGTTTGCAAATGCCGTTTACAACCGATTACAGTTCGGAGTTTTCTACAATCCGGATTTGAGGGGACTCTTCAAAAAGAAGAAACCTTAAAAATGTTTGACAGCAGTACATATTATCCCTAACTTATAGGCTAATCTTTAAAACAATCATTTTAATGAAAAAAGTACAAATAACAGTCTTGACGCTACTATTTATAACGGCCTTTAGCTGTAAACAAGCAAAAAAAGAAGCCCAAGAAACAACGGAGGAAGTCGAGGAAACCGTTGAACAAGTGGCAGAAAAAATCGACCCACAGGTCATTACTTTTGAAATGGAACCAAAAAGCGATAGCAACGTAAGTGGTGAAGTCGTTTTTACCCAAGATCAAGGAGAAGTAATCATGAGAGCTACCTTTTTAGGACTTGACGAAGGTGAGCATGCCATTCACCTGCACGAAAAGGCCGATTGTTCGTCTGCCGATGGAAAATCAACCGGAGGACACTGGAACCCAACTTTTGAAGAACACGGAAAATGGGGTTCGGAAGATGGTTACCACAAAGGTGATATTGGTAATTTTACCGCTGATGCCGATGGCAACGCCACCGTAGAATTTTCTACGGACGAATGGTGCATTGGTTGCGGCGATGAGAAAAAAGATATTTTGGGAAAAGCGGTAATCGTTCACCAAGGTGTTGATGATTACACATCGCAACCCTCAGGTGCCGCAGGAGCAAGAATTGCCTGTACCGGCATCATTCAATAATATTGAAATAACAACAATGTAAAAAGCTGTCCAACCGGGCAGCTTTTTTTTTGTTGACCACCCTTTAAATATTGTCTAACTTGGACCTAAATTTAAAATAACCAGGATGAAAAAATTTCAAATTGCTGTATTAAGCCTATTACTGGTAGCCGGTTTTAGCTGCAAGCAAACAAAAAAAGAAGAAGAAAAAACGAAAGAAACGGTTGCCAAGACCTATAGTATTGTAGAAGATTCTACCAATGTTAGGTTTACTGCCTATAAAACAACAGATAAAGTTCCTGTTGGTGGAACTTTTCAAGAAGTTGAATTGACCTATACCTCTGGCGAAACACCCGAGGAAACATTGGATGGCCTTAAATTTTCCATTCCAGTGAGCAGCCTTTTCACTAACGATACCACAAATACAAGAGATCCTAAAATCATCCGTTTCTTTTTTGATGTAATGGCAGAAACCCAATCCATAACCGGAACTTTTTCTTTTGATGAAAACAACAAGTGCTCCGTAAACCTAAGTATGAACGGAGTTTCCACTGATCTCCCAATGGAATATGAGATTACGGACGATAACCATGTGAATTTTTCCGGAGTAATGGATTTGAAAAAATGGAATGCCCTGGACGCATTGACATCATTGAACAAAGCGTGCATGGATCTACACACTGGAGCTGATGGTGTGAGCAAAACTTGGGAAGATGTCGCTATCAAAGCATCTGTTTTGCTTAAACAATAACACCCAACCACACGTCCATCAAGATTTATGAAAAGAGCTGCCAAGAGCAGCTCTTTTTTTATATATTTAACCAACTACAAATGAATCTGGACAACCTCATACAACAATATCAGAAAAAGGATAAAGTAGCTTTTGAGACTTTGTACAATATGTACGCTGAAAATATTTGTGGGGCAATCAATGTAATTGTGAAAGATTCTGAACGCTCCCAAGAAATTTGTCAAGATGTCTTTATAAAAATTTGGGAGAAATCCGACCAGTACAATCCGTCCAAGGGACGCTTTTTTACATGGTTATTAAACATTGCACGGAATGCCGCTATAGATGAAGTGCGCTCAAAAGCCCATAAGAACAAAAAAAAGAACCTTCCCGTTGATTCCCTCGTAGGTATTTATGAAAACGACGAGGATTTAAACAGTAAAATGGACACCATTGGCCTTCAATCTTTATTAAAAGGGTTGAAAGAAAAGTGCATTTTATTGATAGATATGCTTTATTTTAAGGGGTATACCCAGAAAGAAGCGGCCAAAGAGCTCAACACGCCAATTGGCACTATAAAAACAAGGATAAGAAGCTGTATTTCTAGCATTAGAAAAAATATGGCATAAGCATGGATGTAGAAGAATACATAGCGTCTGGAATATTGGAACTCTACGTTGCTGGAGCACTGTCCCCCGAAGAAAATTTGGAGGTGCAGCATTATGCCATTCAGTACCCTGAAATCAGAAAGGAAATTGAAGCAATTGAAAGAGCTATCCTTGAAATTACCGAAGCCGCTTCGCCAAAAATGCCACAGGATGGGTTTGCCAAGATAAAAGCTGAAATAGATGATGTTATTCCATTTACTCCCCAAGCCACTTCAAGCAAGGGGACTCCGTGGAGAAGTTATTTAGGATGGGCAGCATCGGTACTATTGGCCATTGGTTTGTTCTGGATGTACACGGAAAATTCGAAGTTGAAATCTGAGATAGAGATTACCAATCAGGAAAAGCAAAGCTTGGAGGACGTTCTGTCCAACACCCAAGAAGAAATAACCCTTAAGGAAAGCCTATTGCAACAGCTTAGGGACAAAAACGTGACAGTGATCGCCCTTGGCGGACAAACGGTATCCCCATCATCTTACGCAAAAGCCTACTGGAACAAAGAAGAAAACAAAGTGATTATTGATGGGCAAGGTCTGCCTGAACCACCAGATGGGTTCACCTATCAGGTTTGGTCCCTGAAATTGGACCCGCTCACCCCTACCAGTATTGGTTTGCTGGATGATTTCGCATCACAGGACACCAAACTCTTTACCCTGGAAAATGCCAACGAATCCGAAGCCTTTGGAATTACTTTGGAGCCTGAAGGCGGTAGTGAAACGCCAACGCTGGAACAATTGTATACCTTGGGTGCGGTCGGTTCTTAAAGCAGATTGCCTTCTAAAACCATTTTTTTCGCTTAAAAATGATAATGGAGATTACGGTAACAACCAACATTACCCCCAATAAGGTAAAATAGCCGTAGGGCCATTTTAATTCGGGCATATTTTCAAAGTTCATACCATAAATACCTGCCAAAAATGTAAGTGGGATAAACACTACCGAAAAAATGGTCAAGGTCTTCATAACTTCGTTCAATCGGTGTCCCTGTACACTAAAAAACAAGTTTATTTGGCTTTCCAGTTCCATAATATCGGAATCTATATCGGTAATCAATCCATTGATCTGCTCCCTGAGTTCACTAAAATACTTAGTCTGAAATCCCTTTACCTCTACCCTTTCCAGTTTAACTATAATATCCCTAAGCCCATGTGACGCCTTTTTAAAATCTTGAATGATTGCCTTTTTTTGTTCCACTTCGAACATAAATTCCGGTGTAGGCTCACGTTTTACAATGGCGTCCAATGCGTTTTCCATTATCACACTTTCCTCATATTTATCCTTATAGTTGTTTATCAAGGTTTCCAGAATAAAAAAGAGGAGGTAGTCCGCCCGTTTTTTTCTGATGATTCCCTTGTTTTCAAATATGCGTTGGCGAATCCAATCAAAATGGTCGCCCCGTTTTTCTTGTATGCACCAATTAAAATCCTTGGACACCACAAAATACATTTGTTCGGATTCCATACTATATCCTTCGGTTTTTAGGATTTGGGCAGCAATAAACAATTGGTCTTCCAATACAATGACCTTATTGCCCATTTTTGGATTCAACAACAATCGTAATAAAAAATCATCCAGGCCATTGCCACCAACCATTTGTCTAAACTCCTCCATATACTCCAACCCATAAGTGTTTACCCAGGTAATGGATTTATCCCCTTTGGACAGTAATAGATCTTCTTGCAAAGAGAATTTTCGATTATAGTAATTGTCCGGTGAGTAATTTATTACCCATGAATTTTCTTCAAATTCTGTTATCATGGCTTAAAAAGTGAAAGGGTTTATTCGTAGTTTAGGACTATAAGTTAATCCAAATTTACTAAGAACCATTATGATTGACCCCATGTCCTTTAAATCCGAGATTTTATTCACTATTGTCCTTCTGGCCATCATCATAGCCCTCAATTCGTTGAGCAAAAGGGCCATTAGGCGTTTTGGCAAAATCAGTTCCATTGATATGAACAGCAGGAAAATTATTTTTTACTTGAGCAACTTGCTGTATTATCTAGTGGCGTTCATTGGGATTTCGTTGATCTGGGGTGTGAACTGGGAAGATTTTTCTGTGTTTATATCCTCCATTCTGGCCATTTTGGGAATTGGATTTGTGGCCCAATGGTCCATTTTGTCCAACTTAACGGCCAGTGTTATACTGTTTTTCAATCATCCATTGCGTTTGGGCGACAGAATCCGCGTAATGGACAAAGATTTTGATTGGACGGGAAAAGTAGAGGATATCAGCGGTTTTTACCTTTTTATGCGCACTGATGATGGCAAACAAATAACAATACCTACCAACTTGGTGATTCAAAAAGGAATAGAAATATTAAAAGAGGAAAAAACGGAACCCGACTTAAGTGCCGATAAATAAAACGCCATGGCTTTACAACCATGGCGCACCTAAAAACAACAACCAAGCCGAGACCATGGCGATCTCCAACCTAGGTTCTTAAAGGGTAAAGCTCAAAGACTGGCAATTTGAGCCTCTTTAATAGGCCCAAGTTCGTATGTTGCCCCCATTAGCTCTTGCTTTAATTCGCTTACTTTTTCTTTTTTGCCATTGGCCTTATAGATTTCTGCCGCTTGGTGAAGAATGGCCGGCTCATACGTAGCACCGATTACGTGCTTTTCTATAACCTCCATGGCTTTTTGTTCCTCTCCCAAATAAAGTAAGCTATATGCCAACCATCCATAAGACTCTGGCGTAGGTCTGTTGTTCACTTCTTTCTGTGCCAGTTTAAATGCACTCTGTTCCACATCCATGCTCAATAAAAAATCTACATTATGGGCATTGTACATATCGCCATAATCTTTGTTGTTGCCCACAATCCTATAATAGCTGTCCAATGCTTGGACTTTGAGCATATCATCATTTAAAAAGGAGGCCACTTCGGCTTTCAACAGGTAATATTCGGGAGATTTGTTCTTTTTCATGATGGAGTCCAATATCCGGAGGGCCTCGGTGCCATTTCTTTCGTGTGAGTATACTATCCAAGCTATACCTTTTTTGGCGTATGCATTTTGAGCATCTATCCGGAGCGCTCTTAGGTACAGCTTATAAGAATCTTCAATTCGCCCAGCATGTCCATAAAAATCGGCAAGATTGGTGTAGGACCACAATAGCAAATCTTTGTTTTTTGATGATTCGGCCTTAGCCGTGGCCTTTTCCATAAATTGAATGGCCGTGTCCAAATCGCCTTTGTGATCGTTCCATTTTGCCACACGGATCAAATAGCCAAAGTCGGACATATTCTGGATGCTATCCAAATATTGGTTGGCCAAATCATAATTGCCCAATTCCATGTGCAGGTCAAACAGCAAACTCTGCGTTTCGTTTACGCCACTTCCCAAAACCCTGGCTTCCTTGGCTAATTGCAGTGCTTCTTTAAAACGGTGTTGGGAGATATAATTCCTGGCAAGAGCCCGCAAATATCCCGATTTGCCCACAGCAGCGATTTCCACGGCTTTTTTAAGGGATTGCTCGGCATCTTTTAAATATTTGATGTCACCCGTTCCTTTAAAAAAACGGCTGTATTCTCCAGCTACATTGCCCAAACTGAGCAATTGTATACTATCGGATTTGATTTTGTTATCCCAAAGTTTAAAGTATTTGGATGTGGTCCTTACAGGTTCTGATGCCAAAAAGTGATCGTAATCCTGTCTATTCGTTTTGAATTCAGTTTCTTCCTGCTGACACGACACCAAAAACAACAGGGCAAGCGGCAAAAAGATATATTGTATTGTAGTTTTCATTTTGTTGTTGTTTTTAATTAAAAAAGGGGAAGGAAAGTTTCCTTCCCCCATCCCTTTCATAGCAATTACTCGGGTGCTCCCAAATAGGGAAATGTAGTTGAAATATTGGCCGTAAGCCCAACACCATCAGATGTTAGCCTTGGCAAATCGGCCATACCATCGTCATCAAGATCTTGACCACTAAACCGGTCACCTTCCATACCTCCGAAGAACAAAATCAGCGATACATCAATAATGTCATCGTTTGGGTGTCTTCCTGTTAGAGCCACCTCATCCCCGTCGGGCACCAACACATTGCCATCGCCATCAAGGTCGGTGCCTGGATTAAAATATGTTGTAGGAAGATCTGGAGCTACTTCCAAAACGTCTGCCGCCAAAACAGTAGTCAAGGTTGCGGCATCCAATCCTAGAATATTGTTCTCATAATTCACATCTGCAGGGTCCAATCCCAGTTTAAGGGCGTAAACGTCGTGGTATTGCTCCAATCTGGCTTGAAATCCTGCTTGGAAGGTGGCTGCCATTTCCGAAGGAATTGTGGTGTTGTGGGCATCTTTAACGCTTGCCTCACCTTCCATATCAAAACTCAATGTGGTATTTATTCCTGGGCGACCAAGGTGGTCTACCTGTGCAAATGTTCCTGTAAAATCGGCTCCCATCATATCGTCGTCGTCCATCATATCATCATCCATCATCATATCATCGTCCATCATCATGTCGGCTCCGTTGTCATCATTGCTGCAGCCAACCACTAGGCCTAAGCTAAGCACAAGGGCTGTTATGTAAATTGATTGTCTTAGTTTCATAATATCTGTTTAAAGTTTCTTATTGTTTTCTGTTTGTAGTCACCCAAGTTTTATATACTGAAAGTCCAAGGGCGTTCGTAGCTGTTGGTACTCCCAACATGCTGTTTGGAATTTCCACTACAATGGAAAGTGTATTGGCACCATCAAAAGTGTCTGCAGCTTCTTCTGGGGGCAAAAACCCTCCTGGAGCGGAATCCGTCTCAGGAGATATCACTGCATTGAACTGGAAAAAGTCAAAAAAGAATGGGTCTTGTCTGGGCCCGGCAAAAAGTAATACTCCATCCGAGGTTGTTTCTACAATGGCGGTAGCACCAGAAATCTCCACATCACCCAAAGCGGCATCGGTATACACTTCGCTGCTCAAACCTGTTTGAGAAGGAGCCGTTGGACCAAAAAAGTACATTCTACCGTCTCTTGCGATGGCTTGGATCACTTGGTCTTCTACCAAATCCCCATCCAAATCAATATTGATTTCGGTAAGTACATCCTCGTCAAAAGTTCCGTAAGCCAACTCGGGCAATACATTGGATTGCAGGTCTACCACAAATACGGTATTGTCCGACCCCTCGCTGGGTTCAAAAGCATAAAAATCGGCAATGTCCGCAGTGGTTCCAGCCGAAGAGGGCGCATCTATATGGTCTGCAGCAACCAATACTGTAGCTGCAATTACCAAGGCGCCTAAGCCTAATAGGTATTTCGTTGTTTTTTTCATGTTACTTGTTTTAAAGTTTCGTTCACCCCTACCTACGGAACCTTTTAGAGGGTGGTTTGGTTTTAAAATGTTAAAATTGTCTTAATGTAATTTTAATGAAGTACTCGTCCCTAGATCAAAAAAAGTCGGATAATTTGTTTTACTTTGGCTAGTCAATTCATTAAAATGAACCCTTCTGCCTCTGGATGGATTAATAAGTTTGGTCACCTTGTAGACCAAGAGTCTTCTAAATTTAAAGACTTTAACAGCCTGTACAGGGAACTCAAAGCAAATGGCTTTATTTACGGCGTGCATTTAAATATATCTTCCTTTATTGAGGTGGAACACACCTTGAGCGAAGATGAAATTGCCAAGATCAACTTGCTCACCGCTTTATATTTTACCTATACTTTTGAAGTGGGGAAAACGGATTTCGAAGCATTTGTAAACAAAGTGTTCGAGTACTATCAGTCTTTGAATGTTAGCAAGGTTTCTTTCCTTAATAGAATATTGAGCGGTTCCAAAACGGAGTCCCAACTTGAAAAATTGATTGATTCCAGAATCTATTTAAGCGACAATACTTTTAGCAGGGCATTGGGAAATAGCCTGACCAATTCCTTGCTGTATGTTGACATCCTTATATTTATGGTTTACCTCCGAGGCAATAGGGACATGATGGAACATGCCCGACTTTTGGAGTACGTGACCATCAACATTGTTTACCATGCGCTCAACTCCAAAGAGACCCACGAATCTGATGAGAAATTGATTCAATTATTGGGTTCATCCCTAACCTATGTCGACCTCGACAAAACAAAATTTATTGGAAATTTTTCCGATTTATTGACCCAAAATTTTACCGAAAATGAAAAGGATTATTTTTTGGATATGGCCTGCTTGACGATCTGGGAAGACAAGGCTTTGGACTACACCGAAACGGACTATATTTTTGGTTTGGGAAAGGACCTTGGAAAGTCTAAAAAAGAGGTGGAATTTGAGTTGGGATTTGTTGCGGATTTCTTTGAAAAAAACAAGGACAAAATTGCCTATCTGAACAGCAAAAATTTGGCCGTTCAGTTTTACGATGGTATGTCCAAAAATGTGAGCAAACTTATTCTTAGAAATAGCAAAAGATTAAAAAAGGAGCTCACCCAAAGTAGGGAGTTGGTCGCGCTTTTATCCAAGTCCACGGTCAAGGATTTAAATGCTGAAGAGAAGAAAAAAGTACAAAATCAATTGCTCGATATTTTTAAGAGTATTCCCTCTTTGGCTATTTTTATGTTGCCCGGCGGTGCGATTCTTCTGCCTATTTTTATTAAATTGATTCCGAAGTTGCTTCCCTCTGCTTTTGATGATAACCGGGTGGAAGAAAAATAGCGTTTTTTACCTAAAAAAGCCACTATAAGAAATATTTATAGTTAGTTTTATAAATATTTTAATATTTGATAACCAGCTATTTAAATATTGTTATTCTAACCATAACTTAAAGTCCCTGACACGCTCTCTACTTACAATAATATCATGCTCATTAAATCGGTTCAGCTTGATTTGAAGCCTTGAATTTGAGTATGAAATGATGTCTCCTATGTGGTTGATGTTCACGTAGAACTTTCGGCTCACCCTAAAAAATGTCTGAGGTTCCAACTCCTCCTCCAACTGTTCCAAAGTAGTGTCCAACAAATAATTTCTTCCATCCGAAGTTGCCGCATAGGTTCCTTTGTTTTCGCTATAAAAACATTCCACATCATCGGCGTTTATAATTTTTAAATGTTGCCCCACCTTGGCCGTAAATCGTTTTTTGTATTCCCTCTCCAAAGGGTTGATCAAAAGATTTTTTATGTCGTTAAAATCAATCGGTATTCTTCGATTTTCGGGCTTAAAATTTCGGTACTTTTTCACCGCACTTTCCAGCTCCTCTTCGTCTATTGGTTTCAGTAAATAATCAATGCTATTTAACTTAAAAGCTTGGAGCGCATATTCGTCATAAGCGGTGGTAAAAATGATGGCACTTTTTACCTCGATCGCATCAAAAATTTCGAACGAAAGCCCATCGGATAATTGAATGTCCAAAAAGATTAAATCGGGGTGGGGATTATCTTGAAACCAAGCAATGGAATCTTCAACGGAATGCAACATGGTGGAGACCTCAATTTGCAATTCCGAAAGCAATCTGGACAATCGTCTTGCCGCTGGTTTTTCGTCTTCAATGATCAGGACATTCATTTTTACGTTAATTGTTTTTTGGTTAGATACTTTATTGCCTACTGCTCTCTAAAATATAACAACTGACTTTCTACCTATTGTTTTCTTATCTGTATTTATCAACATCATCTTTGTCCTCATCCATATATTTTCGAATCTGTCTTTCTTCCCATTTTTTGAAAAAAGTGAGCCTGTGTCGCGATACAATGATTGAATGGACGGCCAAAATCACTCCCCAAATCAGGATGTTGGCATTGATCCAATCGTAGTAATAGGATTCCTTTGGAAATGTCTCGGGTAAGAAGGACGTCAGAACACCCAATTTGAGCAACAACAAAGTACCATTTACGATAACAAATATGCCGATATGCCTATAATAGCCTTTGAGTTCCTGAACTCGTTTTTTAGCGGCCTCCCTGGCCATGTCTCTGTCTGTCATCATTTTACTTGTACTTGTTCATTTCCTCTTTGTCCTCATCCATATATTTTTGGATTTGACGCTCTTCCCAATCCTTGCCCAACAAGGGGTTGAACCCAAAGGTTCTGGATGCATGGAACAACACTCCCACCCCCCAAGCTACCAATGTGATAAAATGTTCCCATTGCCAAAAACTATCTGACCTTAGGGAGATATTGATCAAAATAAAGGTGTTTATTACCACATAAATGGCCAAGTGTATATAAAAGCCTTTTAGTTCTTCAACCCTTTTCTTGGCTTTATTGTATTTTTCCTTATTAAAGTTTTCCATGATTATTTCCATTTATTGTTCTGTTCTTCATCGCGCATAATCTTCTCTATCTTGCGCTTTTCCCATTGTTTTCCAAAAAAAGGGTTAAGATCAAAAGTTTTAATGGCATGAAAAACAATACCGATACCCCACCCAAAAGCGGCCCACAAAAACCACATATAGCCAAAACCGGTGGTAAAATAATTGATCAGTGCCAATCCTGATATCACTAAAACATAGGAAGTCAGGTTTCCGTAAAACTTTTTAAGCTCGTCCACGCGCTCTCTTGCCCGCATGTACTTATTTTCTTTATCGGTATTTTCCATGGTATTCGTATTTGATGTGATGTTGCAGTTAAAAATACTCATTATTAAAATTCTTTATCGTTCATAAGTTCCTGAATCTTACGCTCTTCCCATTCTTTTCCAAAAAGGGGATTGTGTCCGTAAGCCGACATCCAGTGACCTATTAGTCCAAGTCCCCATCCCACGGCCGGAAAAATAATCCATGGGAAACTTGTAGTGCTATAATTGAGATATCCCAGTAAAGGAATCACAATTAGGTAAGCTGTAAGATTGTAGTAAAAAGATTTGATGCATTCCACCCTTTCCTTGGCTTTGGCATATCGAAGTTCTGTTGCGTTTTCCATGACTGTTCGTTTTTGATTTTTGATTACACTGCTAAATTCGGTATAGCAACTCCCTTAATGAAAAATGAATTTCTGAACTGTGCATTTATTGGGATGAATTGTAGTGTTGGGGTTTAGGGTTTGGGAGAGCAAGCAAAAAGGTTTGATGAAAACAACATAAAACCATTTTAATTGAACTTGAGCTTAGCTAGCCAAAGGGTTCTCGACTGCTCCTTCGACTGTCTGCCCGTGCGACTGGCGGGCGCTCAGGATGACAGCTCGAACTGACATCCGACATCCGACATCCGACATCCAAATTCTAAAAATCATCCTTATCCATAAGCTCCCTGATCTTGCGCTCTTCCCAGCGCTTGCCCCAAAGTGGGTTATAGCCGAAGGCTTCCATTCCATGCACAAGCACACCGAACCCCCAGCCGAATGTTGGAAAAAATGCCCAGAGAAAATCCGTTGTTCTAAAATTGAGCCACCACAAAAAGGGAATCACAATACAATAGGCCATAAGGTTGCCGTAAAAGTCCTTAATTGCCTTTACCCGTTCTTTGGCCTTTACGTACCGTTTTTCTTCGATATAGCTCTCTTGGGTCTCCAATATGGTATATTTTTGGGTGAGCATGGGCAGAGACACACTAAAATCCGTTTCTGTTTTTTTAACGACCATTTCGCGGTCGGTTAAAATACGGTAGCGTTGCTTTATATTCTGTAATCCGACCCCGCTGCTTTTTTTCACCACTTGTTTTTCTTGAAGGTTATTGCTCACGACCAACATGCCTTGTTGTTCAAAAACTTTGATGTGCAATGGCCTTGATGAAGTGACCACATTATGTTTTACGGCATTTTCCAGCAATAGTTGTAGGGACAGCGGCACAATTTTAGCTTCAGGTTGGGAACAGCTATCCGGAATATCGAAGATGATACTGTCCTCAAAACGCATCTTTAGAAGTCTTACGTAAGTTCTGGCGAACTTCAGTTCTTCATCCACGGTAACCAAGTCCTTATTTTTCTGCTCCAGCACATACCTATAAACTTTGGACAGTGATGTTGTAAAGTTTTGGGCCTGATGTGGGTCTTCATCTATCAAACTTGTTAAAACATTGAGGCTGTTGAACAAAAAATGGGGGTCCAACTGGTTTTTTAAAGCATCGAAACGGGCAGATGCCGACCCTGCTATGATCTTCTGTTCTTTTACCTGCTTCTCTTTGTAATATTTATAGTAATAAGCAGCATAGAACAAAATGGCCACTGCCATGGAAATCAAAAAAGAGCTCACATAATACTCCATGCGCTCTTCTGCCAAAAATTGATCTATTGATTTTTGATATACCAGCACCACCAGAACAAATCTGGAAATACCAATTCCGATAATCGAGGCTATAACATTTCCCAGAAAACCATAGCCTATATATTTTTTCGTAAAAAGCTGTTTATCATACTTCCGCATCAAAATGATAAAGGAAGCAGAGTTGAGCATATAAATAATCACGGAAAAAACCATACTCTCCCAAAACTCTGTCCAAAGCTCTTGAAAAGTAAGGTCCCACCCCTTAACAAAAAAAATAATGAGCAAGACCATGTAAATGGCCACCCCCACTAAAAACGCCCTTACAAGTTCCCTTATTAAGAGTTTCATACTTTTCTATTTACCACAGTTTGCCAAAACCTCTTTCGCTCTTTCTTCTCCCCAAGTAGGGTAAAACGGTGTTTCGGATTTAAAGGTAGCAAAAAGTTCCAAGGCTCTTTCCACATCTTTACAATATGGTGTGGTGTCCTTGCCAAAGTATTTTGCCGACCCCATGTCCCACTCTGCCTTGGAGAGTATAACCCGGGGGTTGTTTGGGGCCAGTTCCAATGCTTTTTGATAGAGTTGTGCATTTTTTTGTGACAGGGTCATCCCATAAGTGGCACCATCAAAAGCAATCCAAGCTGTATTAATGAGTGCTTCTTGGATCAATATCTCAGGGTTGTTCGGTGAAATAGCTTTGGCCACATCTATAAATTCTTTGGCTTTTTCGAGCTGTTTGCTCAGTTTTTCTTCATCCTTTTCTCCAAATGAGATTATCGTGTTTATTTGAGAAGCATAATAATAAGGTAACCACTTGTCCGGTTCCGTAGTTGCTATTCGTTCGAACATGTTGGATGCTTCCACTACCTTTTGGTTTTGCCATAATTCAAATGCCTTTTCCATACCCTTTGCGTAGCGGTCTTGTGCGTTAACAAAGGTGGCTCCCATTAATAACATTGATAAAATCAGATTCTTCATGACTGTCGTTTTTTTTATGCTCAGCTTAACTGCGCATTGATTATTGATACCACAAAAATGAACCAGGAACCAAAACTTTAAAAAGAAGGATTACCGAACTGTAAACATTCGAGGATGAACTGTAAGGTATGCAAGCTTTAATTTTTACTTTAGCTGTTCGGTTCCAAAAAATTAAAGCAATCCATGTACATTCCACCTCACTACAACAATCAAAACATTGAAGAAATCAAGGATTTCTTGAGGAACAATAGTTTTGGCATATTGATCAACATTGTAGACGACAAACCATGGGGCACCCATATTCCTTTGGAACTGGAAACCGACGAAAACGGAAATGATATTTTGGTGGGCCACATTGCCAAAGCCAATCCTCAATGGAAAAATTTTACGGACAAAACAGAAGTTCTGTGCATTTTTAATGGTCCGCATGCCTATGTTTCATCTTCTTGGTATAAAGAGGAAGAAGTGCCTACTTGGAACTATATAGCAGTACATGTGTACGGAAATCTAAAGGTTTTAACCGAAGAAGAGACCATGCAATCCATGCACCGACTGGTAGATAAGTACGAGAAAGTCTCCAAAAACCCGATTTCCCTTAAAAACTTATCCCCAAAAACCTTGCGCCAAGTAAAAGGAGTGGTGGGTTTTAAAGTGCAAGTATCGGATATACAGGCTACCTACAAGCTATCCCAGACCCAAGCCAATGATCACCATAAAATAATATCAGAACTTGAGGAAATTCCAGACCCGGGAAGTCGAGGTATTGCCCAGCACATGAAAGGCAAAGCCACTTAGTGGCTATTCTATATCTTGAAAATTGGTATCCGCCCAATTGGAATACCTCGGGTTCTCAACATGCATGATCCAAATTTCGTCTTGGTACTTGCCCTTCATTTTTGATTGATATGCAGCGTATGCCATTTCATTTTCTTCATATTTTGCCAAATACACATAATTGAGACCGTTATCCGGGTTCCTGAAGTATTGTGCCTGCAATCCCTTGCTTTTCAATTCTTTCATAAAGTTTTTTAGGTAGGTCTCATTTTTGAAAACGTTGGCCACAATATAGTGCCCTTGCCCTACTCCTTCAAGGTCAATGTATTTTTCAATGGGCTTAAACGCACCTCCATGAAAAGTTCCTTCACTTTTCTTATTGGATTGTTTGTTTACGGATTTGGAATTATCCACAAGAGCAGCTTGCGCTGTAGAAGCTTCAATTTCATTGTAAACAGAGTCCAAATCCTTGTTGTCCGCCAAATATAGTTTTTGGGCCTTGGTCTCAATATCGGGAATCTCATCCCCATTGTGCCTTTTCACGATTCGCATAACCATCTCAAAGCGTTTTTCCATTTCTTGTTCCCTGCCCTGTTTCATGGAATCTATTTTGTAAAGGAGGTCATCAATTACAGCGTAGCTATCTTCTTGCTGCTCCTGCAATTGTGCTACGCGCTCTTCCCAATAGGCTCTGTCCTCTTTATTGGAGGGACGCAGAGTGGTTTCTACATCCAACTTGCCATGTTGCTTTGCTTTTGCGGTTTCATCACTTGCTTCAGCGACAGCCGTATTTTCAACCTTCTTTTTCTCTTCATCGTCGTTGGAAACGAATGTGTTTTTGGAAAGATTGGGAACAAAAGAATAAGCAATTGAAATTTCGTGGGTTACACCAAGGTTGGCAATGTTGCTGTTCAAGCTTTTTTCAAAATTATAGCCAAAGGACAATCGTTGGTTCAAATTGAATCCAGTACCGGCCGATGCACCATAAAATTGGTCGTATCCACCTTGAATCCAACCCAATTTGGGAAGATCCAAAATAATCCCTCCTCCAAAGATAGGGTCTTCGCTCCCTTCAAATCGTGCTCGTGCCAGGGGCATTAATCTCCCATCCTCAAAAACACCTCTTCCATTTTCCAACTCTTTAACAAACTGTACGTGACCTGAAAAAGTTTTTTGGTTTAGGTTGCTCAGGGATTTTCCTGACTTTAAATTATAATCCACCAAATTTTGGGCGAACACTCCAAAGTCGAATTTGCCCAAACTAAGGTTAAGTCCTGGCTGGAACGATATTACAGAACTTTCCTCAGCTTCCATCAAAATGGGATCTCCTCCCTGAGTTACCGCTCTACTAGGATCATAGCCTGTTACATAGTAAGGGATATTCACCCCAAAGGTTAAGCTACTCTCTTCTCCCAACGGGATACCGTGGGAATAATTGGCCATGACACCTAAATTGGAAATGACCCCTTCTTGCTGGTTATATAAGCTGAACCCAAGTCCAACCCTATCGTTCAATCTACCGCTGTAACTCAAAAAGTAGTTCTGGCGGTTGTTTTCGAAATCAGCACTTTGACTGCGATGGAAAAAGTTGATGTACGATTTATCCTCCCGTATTGATGAAAAGGTAGGATTGATCAGAAATCGGTTGAACTTCAACAAATTCTGAAATGGTACATCGTAACTAACATAGGGGTTGCTTTCTTCTTGGGCCTGTAACGGGAAACCCAGAAAAACAAAAATCAATAACGCATAAACATAGCGTTCAAATTGGGGCGGAAATGTGATTTGGGGGAACGGGGGTAGTTTTATCTCCATAGCCGATTGGGATTTGTAGGTTAATATTCCTGATTGGGACAGGACCATATGTTTTTGATAGTCTCATTCGCAAGATTTGGGACTTGTAAGAATTTTATGACTAATTATAATGTAAATCTACATATTTTATCGTCCAACAGGTAATTTTTTCGTTGAACGGTCTATTGAATTGATAGATAAGCAGTTTGAATTCATAAAAATTGAATTTCAGTTTATAAAATGTTCTGGAATTAAATTTATTTTTGACAATAAAATTCAAAATATTCCCCAACATGGATGCGTCTTTTACCATTGTTCCCTATTCTGAAACTTATAAAGATGCTTTTAGGAGCCTGAACGAGGAATGGATTACCAAATATTTTCAGATGGAGGAAATGGACCGTGTTGCGCTCCACCATCCCAAAGAATATATTTTGGACAAAGGCGGGTATATTGCGGTAGCTTTAATAAATGGAGAACCGGTGGGAGTTTGCGCTTTAATTCCTTGCCAATATGCCGGTTATGATTTTGAACTTTCTAAAATGGGCGTCTCCCCCAAAGCGCAAGGCAAAGGTATAGGCAAATTGTTGGGACAGCACATTATTGATAAAGCCAAAGGGTTGGGAGCCCAAAAAATATTTTTGGAGAGCAATCGAAAATTGGCCCCGGCCCTATCGCTTTACAAAAAATTAGGTTTTAAGGAAATGACCAAAATTTCGTCACCTTATGCCCGTAGCGATATTCAAATGGAATTAACAATAACCTCTGCCTAGTACTGCACATGCCAGGTTTGTACCTGTCTTACATTTTTGTAAGGTTTTAAACGACCACCTATTTACTATATCGTTAAAAATGAGTATCTTATAGTGTCAAACCTTAAACCTCATTGTCATGGCTCTAATAAAATCGCTCAATAAATGGGCAAATGCCCGTACTTATCTCCTCTTGGACTTGATCAGAGTTATGCTTGGTATCATCTTTTTTGTCAAGGGAATCGAGTTTATGACCAATTTCACAGAAATGGAGCGAATGGCACGTCCTTTTGAAGGGGTGCCAGGGGGCATGTTCATTCTGCATTATATAGCTCCTGCTCATTTTGTTGGTGGTATTCTTATCGTTGTAGGATTGCTGACTAGATGGGCCTGTATTGCACAGCTACCCATACTTTTGGGTGCCGTTCTTACTAATTTCTTGGGCGAGATGGACACCAACAACCTTATGTTGGCCACCATTGTTTTATTAGCTACCCTCTTCTTTATTGTTTATGGTTCCGGGAAACATTCTGTGGATTATTACCTTAAAATGCAGCAATAGTCTATAAATTGTCCAGTTGGTTGCTCTTGCCATCCGAGCTTATCGTCCAGAAAAATCCAACAAAGAAGAAACTGTCGGCCGGGGGGGTAATTGCTCTTCTATTGAATACTCCGTTGGCATCCGGAACTTCTGCATATTGATAATTGCTCACATTATTGAAACTCAAAAGGTTGCTCACCGAGAAGTATAAAATCTTTTGTTGATCAATAAGATAGGCCCAATTGAAGCTGAGATTATTGTAAGACTTTGTCTTTTCCGTCATAAAACCAGATGTATTGGGGTTGTGGTACGGCCTGCCGGAACCGTACGAATAAGAAAGTCCGACTTGCGACCTTAGCTTATCCACCCAATATTTGGTAACCAACGATACATTATGTTTTGGCGCAAAGTTCGGAGTGGCTTTCTCAGGAAAGTTTCGATAGTTCCGTTCAGTATCCAAAAAGGAATACGAGAACCAATAATCCAAATTCTCAATGCTCTTACTATCCCTCCAAAAAACATCGACGCCCTTGGCATACCCGCCTCCCGAATTGGTGTAATTGGAATTGAACTGTGGCGCATCCGTATCATATTTGACCAACTGGTCATAATCCTTATAATAGGCCTCAGTCCTAAAAGTTTTTCCATTATTGATGTATTGGTAATTGAGGATATAGTGAGATGCTTTTTCCATGTCCAAATTTTGCGTGAACTTAACCACTTCGGTAAGCGGTCTCTGATAAAAATCGCCATAGGCCAAAGAAAACTGCCCGTCCTCTCCCGGTTTATAGGCCAAAGACACCCTTGGCGATATTGTAAACCCATCCAGCAAGCTGCTGTGCACTCCCCGGATACCCAGCTTCATGGCGAACTTGTTGCTCAAGAATATATCTGATTCTGCAAAAGCGGCCCATAAACCATCATTATAACCACTATTGAACTCATCCACATCAACATCGGTATAGGTTTCATCATAATTGGTATTGAAATACTCTGTCCCAAAACTCAAATCATACCGATTACTAAAATTTTTACGTGCCTTTATCTTGATATGTGATGAAGTTTCTTTAGCATCGACCTTGTCTTCCTGTATACCAATATCATTGGTGTCCCATGCAATAGAAGCCCCAGAGGTGAGACTCCAATCGTTAGCAAAAAAGTATTTGTAAGATGAATTAAAATATAGGTTGTTGTTCTTTAAACGGAACTGTACATAATCATCAAAATTGATGTCCTCCTGTTCAATATCCAGATTGGAATGGTTGAATCCCGTGTACAGTTTAAACATACTCTTTTCACCTTTGCTTCTAAAAACCGCTTCCCCAGAAATGGATTCGTACGGGCTGTTCCAACGAACACCTTGGGTGGATGGAATCAAAGCCTCATAAGGGGCAAGATTCATGTAAGATGTATTGATGCTGAGCGATTGGTCGCCCCAAATCTTTGTATGCCCCACTCCACCCCCAACACTCATTATGGAGATATCCGTTTTCTCCTGTAACGGCACATCCGTAGTGTTCAACAAAAGCACACTGGACAATGCCTGTCCATACTCTGCCGAATATCCTCCCGTGCTAAAAGAAATCCCTTTAAAAAGAAATGGTGAAAATCTACCGCGGGTCGGTGTATTATTGGGTGTAGCGTTGAACGGTTGAAAAACACGTAGCCCGTCTATAAAAACCTGGGTCTCTCCTGCCGTACCCCCACGAACGAACAAACGACCGTCCTCGTTTACCGTTGTGGTTCCAGGTAGTGTTTGCAAAGCAGCCACAAAATCGCCCGCAGCCCCTGCTGTGGTAACAATATCCAACGGTTTCAGCACAGACACCTTGGAATTATCTCCTGCCTCAAAGGTTCCCGCGGTCAAAGTAACGCCCGACAACGAATTGACGGACTCCATCAATTTAATATGTAAATCCTTAAAATAGGAAACATCTCCTGCCTCGTAATGTGGTTCGTAGGACAACATGGAAACAACCAGGGTCTGCATTCCCTCTTCAGTTGTCTCAAAGCTAAAATTACCGTCGGCATCCGATGAGGCGCCATCGTAAGTTCCTTCCAAATAAATGTTGGCACCTTCGATGGGGTTGTTTTTGGCATCGGTAACTTTTCCATTGATGGTCTGCTGTGCAAAAACAACTCCGGTACTTAATAATAATGTAATTAGATTGATGATGATTTTCATGACTGATCGTTTTGATTGATGCCACAAAATTGCTCTTGAACACCTTACCAAACGAAAAGGAAATACTCAATTGTAGTTTTTTATTGCTGAATTGAATTACAGTTTTCACTTTGCAGTTCACTCCATAAAATCAACATTTCGGTAGGTTGAAATTTTTATAGACGGTCTTCTTTCTGAATTTTGGAGTAGACAAAACATCAAATACAAATAGTATGAAAACTGTTACACTAGCTTTAAGCTTCCTCTTTGTAAGCATCATTGCCATGGCGCAAGAAAAAACCAACGTAGCTATTACCGTTACCATTGACAATGTAACCAGTGATGAAGGAAAAGTACTTGCCAGCCTGCACACCACCGAAACTTTTATGAAAGGCCCAGGCATACAAAACTTGGAAAGTACCATTGAAAACGGAAAAGTAATCCTGAAGTTCAACAAGGTAGCACCAGGCACCTATGCCATAATGGCCCTGCACGATGCCAACGAAAACAACCGAATGGATTACCAGTCCAACGGAATGCCAAAGGAAAGCTACGGGATGTCCGGCAACGAAATGACCATGGGCCCACCGGATTTTAAAAGTGCCCAGTTTACCGTTGGCGATGAGGATTTGGAAATGAACATCCGGTTTTAATCAAAAAACAACAGTCAATTATTAGAAGAGCCCGTCTAAAAAGCTTGTAGCCTGTCAGTTCGAGCGCAGTAGAGAACCTAAATAACGTTGATAATCAATGGGTTTCGACTTTAGTTTATCCTGAGAAGTCGAAGGGCTCAACCTGACAAAGTCAAAATTTTGTTGCTTTTTAGACGGACTCTTAGCTTTAATACAATCTGCGCCTTTTAGGATTCTTTCTTTTCTATAGACTAACCTAATGGTTTTTTATACTTTTATGCCCTAAACCTATAATTGAATGACCATTACCCAGCTTCAATATGTGCTGGCTGTTGCCGAGCACAAGAACTTTACCCTTGCCGCAGAAAAGAGTTTTGTTACCCAACCCACCTTGAGCATGCAGGTACAAAAGTTGGAGGACGAACTCGATGTCCTCATTTTTGACAGGGGCAAAAAACCCATCACCATTACCGAAGTAGGGGAAAAAATTGTGGCCCAGGCAAAGAACATTGTGGCCGAAGCAGAACGAATCAAGGATATTGTTGATCAAGATAAAGGGTATGTTGGGGGAGATTACACCTTGGGGATAATACCAACTGTAATGCCCACACTGCTCCCCATGTTCCTAAATGCTTTTATAAAAAAATATCCCAAGGTTAACCTCATCATCAAGGAACAATCCACCCAAACTATGATCAAAAATATTATGGATGGGCATTTGGATGCTGGAATAGCCGCAACACCGCTAGAAATTGAGTTTATCAAAGAACGCCCATTATATTATGAACCTTTTGTAGGTTACGTCCCAAAAAATCATAGGCTGGCATCAGAAAATGAAATATCTACGGATGATCTGGATGTAAACGATATTCTTTTGTTGCAGGATGGCCATTGCTTTCGAGAAGGGGTAATCAACCTTTGCAAAGCCTCCAAAAACCGACATGGTGACCATTTTAAAATTGAGAGTGGAAGTTTTGAGACCTTGGTCAGTTTAGCGGATGAAGGCATGGGAATGACCCTATTGCCCTACTTGAATACCCTACACTTGGAAGAGGACAAGAGAACTAACCTAAAATCCTTCCAAAAACCTACTCCGGCACGTGAAATAAGTTTGATTTACCATAAAAGCGAACTGAAAATACAAATTACGGATGCTCTCAGAGAGGTAATCTCCAGTATTGTTCGTGGAGCAATTGCTTTTCAGGATGTGAAAATAATAAGCCCCTTGGCCAAAAATTAAAAGAGCCGCTTTTTAGCGGCTCTTAGTTAGTGTTTATACTTTTAATAATACTAATGTTGATTGTAACTCTGGCTTGTCCACAAGATAAAATTGCAACCAGATTCTAAGCTCTTCCACTTCACTTGGCAATAATCTAGAAATAGCTTTCTGAAGTTCCCTAGCAAAGAGTTTAACATCAAAACTCACCTTTTGAAGGATTGTTTTGGTGTAATCTAACATAGCTCTAGGCATAATAATTTGATTAAATTGAATGTAAAAGGTTGTGTTCTAAATTAGTGAAAAACACGTTTAAAAAACCTAAGTTTCAGTTAAAAAATGAATATCTTGTTGTTAAAATTGACCAAGGGCGTATATGAACCAACCACAAACAAAAACATCTAACCCACTGTTTTTCAAGGTTTTTATTATCATTTTTTTGTTGACAGGATGTAGTCCCATCAAAAAAACACTGAACTCGAATATTGAGAGCGACAACCTGAAAAATTCTTTCCATGGCCTTGTAATTATTGATGCCAATACTAAAAAAGAGATCTATGATCACAATGGCGACAAATACTTTACCCCTGCCAGCAACACAAAGATTGTAACTTTATATACAGGTCTAAAGTTACTTCCCAAATACATTCCCACCCTAAAATATAAAGTGACCCAAGACACGATATTTATTGAAGGTACCGGTGACCCATCATGGCTGCACCCCTATTTTAAGGACAGCACAGCAATAGCTTGGTTAAAAAATCAGGAAACCATTGCCCTTTACACCAAAAATCACAGCGAACCCCGTTATGGGCCCGGTTGGGCCTGGGAAGATTACGACACTTATTTTTCGCCCGAAAAATCCACTTTGCCCCTTTATGGCAACGTAGCTACCATTTCCAACAACAATGGATTGGAAGTTTCTCCAAAAACATTCTTCCATAAAACCATAATCAAGGACACCACTTTTAAAAGAAAAGAATTCCACAACAAGTTTTATATCTCTTCTACGGAACAGGACACTTTGGAAATTCCTTTTATGGCCAGTGAAAATTTGACCAAAGAATTACTTGAGACAGCCCTTGGGAAAAAAATTGCTTTGACCCCACATTTTCCATCTGGAGAGAAGCAAACCTTGTATGGAATAGAAACCGACTCTATTTTTAAGCGTATGCTTTTTAAGAGCGATAACTTTTTGGCAGAACAATTATTAATAGCGGCCTCGGCAACACTATCCGATACCTTGAGCACCGAAAAAGCCATAGATTTTATGTTGAACAATCATTTAAAGGACTTGGAACATCAACCGCGCTGGGTAGATGGGTCCGGACTTTCCCGTTATAATTTGTTTACGCCCCGTTCCTTTGTTCAAATTCTTCAAAAACTATATGAAGAAGTACAGGAAGAACGTCTTTTTGGGATATTTCCGATGTGGGGACCCAACAATACGGTCCAAGAATGGGAAGACCACACAACGGAGCCGTTCCTATTTGCCAAATCGGGCTCCGTGGGCAACAACTATAATTTGAGCGGCTACGTGAAGACCAAATCGGGCAAATTGCTCATCTTTAGTTTTATGAACAATCATTTTCGGGTGCCATCATCAGAAATAAGGGAAACCATGTATACTACCTTAAAGAATCTCTACGAAAACTACTGATGCATAATTCCCTGCACTTGGGCGTATTGCAATAGCATTATAGTCTTGGCATCTTTTATTTCACCGTTTTGCATCATGGCAATCGCTTTTTTAAAATCCAGCTCCAACACCTCAATGTTTTCGGTTTCATCCGCTGCGCCACCGCCCTCACTTACTTTCATGGCATCTTTATACTCACCAACAAAAAAATGAAGAATCTCAGTAACCGAACCGGGTGACATGTAGGCTTCAAAAACCTTTTCCACCTTATCAATTTTATAACCCGTCTCCTCCTCTACTTCCATTTTTATCGTTTCCTCAGCATTTCCCTTCTCCAAAAGTCCCGCACATACCTCGATCATCATCCCATCATCATTACCGTTCACATAGGTGGGCATACGAAACTGTTTGGTAAGCACAACCTTTCTTTTTTCAACATTATAAAGAAGTATCGCAGCACCATTGCCACGGTCATATGCTTCGCGGATTTGCTTTTCCCAAACACCATCGTCCCGTAAATATTCAAAAGTGATTTTTTCTAGGGAATACCAGTTGTCTGATAGCAGTTCCCGTTGTATGTTTCTGATTCTGTTGCTAGCCAAAATGAATAAGTTTTGGTTAAATATACAAGCTTATCCACTTATCACTCTGAATTACTGCAATCACTTTTGACATCAATATTATTATGTCGATATTTATGTTTTTTGATGAAAACCGACCAAACCCAATATTATGCGTAACTCCTTACTCCTTCTGTTACTTTTTGCCATTCTGATAAGTTGTGATACCAAAACAGAAAAAAAACTGCCTCGAATAGCCATTGCAGGACTGGGGATTGAATCCAGTACGTTTTCGCCCGCCCTTACGCATGAAGAAGCATTCCATCCCAAAATTGGAGATTCCATATTTAACCGCTACTCTTTTATGGATACAGATTCTTCCTTGAGAAAACGAGCCGAATGGGTTCCCACTTTAGTGGGAAAATCATTGCCCGGGGGAACCGTAACTCGAGAAGCTTACGAATCCTTGGTGGGCAAAACATTAAAAATGTTGGAAGAAAATAAGCCTTACGATGGGCTTTTCTTTGACATTCATGGAGCCATGAGCGTTGTTGGACTAGATGACCCAGAAGGAGACCTCATCAAACGTATTCGAGAAGTTGTGGGAACCGACGTATTGATTTCGACCTCCATGGATCTCCATGGCAATGTTTCCAAACGATTGGCACAACATTCCGATTTGATTACTTGTTACAGAATGGCTCCACACGAAGATGCCACCGAATCGCGCAAAAGAGCCGTGAAAAACTTGGTGTCACGATTAGAAAACGGAAAAGGCAAACCCAAATACAAAGCTTGGGTTCCCATACCGATTTTATTACCCGGCGAAAAAACAAGCACACGAGTAGAACCCGGAAAAAGTCTTTACGCCAAAGTGCCCGAAGTGGAGCAAAAAGAAGGCGTAATCGATGCCGCTATCTGGATTGGCTACGCTTGGGCCGATGAACCCCGAAACCATGCCGTGGTCATGGTTACAGGAGATAATAAAGACCAAGTAACCGAAGGAGTTGAAAAATTGGCTAATAGTTTTTGGGATGTCCGCGAAGAATTTGAGTTCGTAGCCCCCACAAAATCCTACGAAGAAGCATTGGAACTTGCTTTGGCGAGTGACAAAAAACCATTTATGTTGAGTGATATGGGCGACAACCCCACCGCTGGTGGCGCAGGTGATGTTACTTGGACATTGACGGAGCTTTTAAAAAGGGAGGAGTTTCATACAGTAGGTGGCAAATCCTTGATTTACGCCTCTATTCCCGGGCCTAAATTGGTGGAACAAGCTATGCAAGTTGGCGTTGGCGGAGAAGTCAGTGCTCCTGTTGGTGCCGATATTGACGATAGATATGCCCCACCCCTTATGCTAACGGGAGAAGTTACTGCCATAAAACATGGCGATGTTCATGCAGAAACCGAGGTTGTGGTACGAGTGGACAATGCCCATGTTATTGTGACCAAAAAGAGGAAACCCTACCACAGAAAATCTGACTTTACCAATTTGGGACTTGTTCCCAGTGAAACGGATATTATAGTAGTTAAAATTGGGTATTTGGTTCCAGAACTTTATAATATGCGAGGGGATTGGGTCATGGCCTTGACCCCAGGTGGCGTGGACCAAGATTTGGAACGTTTGGGCCATAAAAGAATTATTAGACCCATGTTCCCATACGACCCCGACATGGAGCGCCCCGACCTTTCTGCCCGATTGATCAAGGCTTCGGATGAACTGGACTAAACAGTTACGGCTTGATTTAAATATTGCCGAAAGGGAAGCATTTCCTTGTAAACGGCAACGATTTTTTCTTTGAAATCAGGATTCAGCACGTCTGCTTTTGTCAGTTTGTACTCCACCGCGAAGGTTTTGTTGCGCAACAATTCAATATGCGGATGGTCGTTGGAAAACCCTTTGGGGGATGACACCAATTTCTCGTCCTCATATAAGCCGCCAAACATTTTTTTGAAGGATGGTTTGTCCAGAATCTGCTGCAATTCCTCACCATTATAATCAATGGCATCTCGGATACTGCGAAGCGTTTTGGAGTCAGGTCGCCATCGACCGCCTGCCAACAAGCAATGTTTTAGTCCAATTTCAATATAAAAATCGGCGGAATTGGGCGCTTTGTCCAACCCTGCACCCAAATGGTCTTTGTAGATAGGTTTATTCGGATGGAACATTAAATTATTATTGATTCTGTTGATGCCCTTTTTGCCTGGAGTTGGGTAATAATCGTCATGGAGTTGTACCATGGTCAAATCCAAATCATCCAACCAAGCGATAAAATCGTTGCGAAGGGATTTGTACCATTTGCGGTTCGCATCCATCCATTCTTTGTTATTGTTCTTTTGAAGTTCTTCTAGAAAATGGAACAGGTCGTTGAAATTCATGGATTGTTCGGTGTTGGATGTTTGATGCTCGGTGTTTGGTGTTCGGTGTTCGGTGTTCGGTGTTTGATGTTAAGGGTCTTTAATGATGTGAAGCTATATCTTGTTTCGAAAAGCTATAATCATGTTCATTAACTTGAAACAACAATCATATAATTTTTCAAATTCCTTATCGGAAATATACGCTCTATTACTAGCCTTATACAAACAAGTCACCACTTCTGCCAGTGAACGTACAGAATAACCCAGAAACTTTCTCAACTCAGGCTTTGACTGAACAATGGAACCTTCAGAAATATTAAGGGCCACCGAATCTGCTGCTCGACAGATTTGGGATGATAAGTTATATGTTTCTTTTTTGGGAAAATCATTGGTAATCAAGTTTATTTGTTCTCCCAAATTCATGGCATCCTGCCATATATGTAGTCTTTCAAATTTAAACTTTGTTTTTCCAACCATATAACAATTGACATTCTGCATCAAGCACCTAACATCCGGCTTCAAGCAACTTAAAATCTATTATCAATACTTACTTTTATTCTTTTGGAATTGAGCTTCCAAGCTCAGACTTCTGACTTCTGACTTCGGACATCCAACACCCAACACCCGACATCTAAAACCTATTATCCCCATCCAACAAATCGCCGATACCGCCCAAAATGCTACCTTCTCCCTTGTCTTTTCCGCCACCTCTCGGTGCAGCGGCCCAAACTCGGCTGGCCAACCTACTGAACGGCAAGGATTGAATATAAACGGTTCCCGGACCACGTAGCGTAGCAAAGAAAAGTCCTTCCCCGCCAAAAACAGTATTTTTAATGCCGCCCACAAACTCAATATCATAATCCACAGTTTGGGAAAAACCAACAATACAGCCTGTATCCACTTTTAAGGTCTCTCCAGGTGCCAATGTTTTTTTCGCCATGGTTCCACCAGCGTGCACAAAGGCCATTCCGTCACCTTCCAGCTTTTGCATAATAAAGCCTTCGCCTCCAAAAAACCCACGGCCCAAGCGTTTGGAGAACTCAATGCCCACGGAAACACCTTTAGCGGCACAAAGGAATGCATCCTTTTGGCAAATAAACTTGCCGCCTTTTTCGGAGAGATCTATGGGGACAATTTTACCTGGATAAGGCGAAGCAAAGCTCACAAGTTTTTTACCTTGACCAATGTTCAAGAAAGCGGTCATAAAAAGGCTCTCGCCCGTGAGCATTCGTTTACCTGCGGAGAACAATTTGCCCAATACCCCAGTATCTTGGTTGGAACCGTCCCCGAAGATGGTATCCATTTTAATATCGGTATCCATCATCATGAAACTGCCGGCTTCGGCAACAACGGCTTCTTGTGGGTCCAGTTCTATTTCCACATATTGCATTTCTTCGCCGTAAATGTGGTAGTCTATTTCGTGTGCGTTCATTATGTATTGATGTTTTTTGATTTCTATTTATATGTTGATGGATAGGTGGATTTGTTACAGTTCTTTTCAACCTTTATTCCTTGACTAACAATCTAAGCTTTTTGATAGTTAGAATAATACCATAAGCACTTGCAATATATATGATAACGCCTAAAATCATTGGAGAATCTGATACTCCATAAAATTCCAGTTTGGTAATACTGGCTGAAATGTTATGAATGATATGAACCAAAATAATCAACCATAGTGATTTGGTTAGATAATAAATATAGTTATATACAAGGCCTATCAAAAAATAAGCGAATAAGCCTTCCATACTTAAATGCATCATTGAAAAAAGCAATGCGGTAGCCACCATGCTAAAGTAGAAGCCATACCTTTTCAATAATGAATTGAAAATAAGATATCTAAATAATATTTCCTCCAAAACTGGGGCTACCAAAATTGATAGGATAGTTGAAACTGTTATATAAGCTCCTTTTTGAAATGGTATTTCCCAAGCTAAAAACCGAAACTCCCCATTTACTAAGTTTCTCCAAAATGGAACATCAACTAGAGTTTGAAAAATAAATAAGAAAACGGATAAGAAGATACATTGTATAACTATACTGTATCGTATTTTATCGTTATTAATAAACCACTTTATTTTTAAAAGTTTAAAGGAAAGTAATATTCCAGCAAGATATATTATTGGAAAAGAGGAAACTAATACTATGCCTTCCGCTTCATAGGAGAAAAAGTTTAAAGAATTCAAAACATACCAAAGCATTGCTGATATGAAATTCATTAAAACCAATAAAGCTATAAAGTAGAAAAGAACGAGATGTCTTCTTATGAAGTGCACTGTAAAAGTCTTATAACATTATTCTTTCACCTTCACCGTCCACTCAAAATGAAAGGTGGATACCTCTACCCCATCTTGGTTCACCCCAACCGATTTCATCCAGCAGGTCTCTCCTTCCCCATTCTCAACAGTTTTTTGAATGGCATCAGCGATTAATCCGCCATCCTCGCAAGTAAATGTGATTTTCCCCGTAGCTTTTTTTGTAAAGGTGGCCTTGTTGTTGGCCACGAGCATGGAGATTTTCTTTCCACTCTTTTGGATTTCGTTCATTACCAATGCACCCGTACTTAGCTCAGCAGCCATCCCCTGCACGGCCCAAAACATGGATTTAAACGGATTTTGATTCACCCATTTATACTTTACCGAGGTGATTGCCTTTTTGTCATCAATATACTTAAGCCTTACCCCACACCACCATGCAGAAGGAAGTTTCATAAATGTAAACGTATTGATTTTACTGGGTGTAAGTGCCATATCCTGTATTTATAATCGCCTAAAAATAGGTAAAAAGATGATATATATTATTGTTAATTTTATGTTAAATTATAGTACTTTGTTTTGCATAGTACCATCTTTTGGATATATATTTGTATCGTAAGCTAATAGGTTAACCCCTTTACAATCAAAAAACATCAATCAGAAAATGGCAACTACAATCACCAAACACGAACGAAATTTATCCGCAATCATCCATGCGTCCATGTTCTCGAAGTACTTTATCCCCTTTGGGAATTTTATACTTCCCCTGATCCTATGGACCGCCAATAAAAAGCAACATGAGTTTGTGGATTATAATGGTAAACAAGCACTTAATTTTCAAATTAGCATGTTACTCTATTCCATTGTAGCAGGTTTGATCACTATTCCATTCTTTATTGGGTTTTGGCCAGACCTGTTCGATTGGAACTTTTTTGGGTTCCACGACTTGAGCGATTTGAACAATCTGAACTTTCATATAGATAGTGACGATTTTAGATTGGGACGACTTATTTGGCCCGTAGGAATATCTGGTTTTTTGCAGGTTGCCTTGGGCATTGTGAACATTGTTTTCACCATTTTGGCCACCATCAGAACCAATGAAGGGGAATATTTTAAATATCCATTCACCATAAAATTCATCAAATAATATATATATAAGGAGCTTAATCACCTCCGCCATAATCATCATCAATCAAAAAAATCGGAGTTTAACCATCAATCAAAAAACGAAAAAAATCAACCTGCCCTGAGCGCAGTCGAAGGGTCAATCATCAATCAAAAAACCGTTTCCACTCCCCTGCCCAATTCGGGGGAATGGAGTGGAAACGTTGCCAAACAAAGTTTGGCAGAACAAAAACGAACAGTTAATTTAATAGAACCATGAAGTTATGAACATAGAAAACACAAAAGCACAGATGCGCAAGGGGGTTCTGGAGTATTGCATTCTGTCCATCCTTAAGGATGACGACAAGTATGCCTCAGAAATTCTGGGAGCCTTAAAGGACGCTAAGATGTTAGTAGTGGAAGGTACCATATACCCTTTGCTCACAAGGCTAAAGAACGCGGGATTGCTCAACTACCGTTGGGAAGAGTCCACATCGGGGCCGCCCCGTAAATATTATGCCCTCACGGAAACAGGCCAGTTGTTCCTAAACGAACTCAATGGCACCTGGGACGAACTTAGAAACGCAGTCAATCTGGTAACCAACACAAAATAAAATCAAAAAATGAACAAGACAGTAAATATAAATTTAGCAAATACGCTCTTCCATATAGACGACGATGCGTATAACAAGCTGAGACGGTACTTGGAATCCATAAAACGTTCCTTTTCAGGTACCAAGGGAAGCGATGAAATTATTGCCGATATAGAAGCTAGGATTGCCGAGCTCTTCCTCGAGAAAATGGAGAACGAACGGCAAGTGATCACGCATAAGGAAGTAGACCAGGTAATCGATGTTATGGGGCAGCCCGAAGATTACATGGTGGACGAGGACATTTTTGAGGACGAACCCAAAAAGGCCTATGCAGAATCCACAGGGAAAGGCAAAAAACTGTACAGGGACATAGACCATAAATATATTGGTGGTGTATGTGCCGGTCTGGAGCATTACTTGGGCATAGACGCGCTATGGGTTAGACTCATATTCATTCTATTGGCCGTATTCACCAGTGGTTTTGGACTTATCGCCTATATCCTACTTTGGATTTTGGTGCCCGAAGCCGCAACAACCTCCCAAAAATTGGATATGCGGGGGGAGCCCGTCAACATCAGCAATATAGAACGCAAAGTTAAAGAGGGGTTTGATGATGTTGCGGAAAAAGTAAAAAGTGTTGACTACGATAAAGTGGGCAACAAGGTCAAAAGCAGCTCCAAGACCTTTTTTGATACCATCGGGGACATTATTCTGTTCCTCTTTAAGGTATTCGGCAAGTTCATAGGCATTTTGTTGATCATCATCGGTGCATCTACATTGGTAGGATTGTTCTTTGGACTGTTCACCGTGGGCATGTTCGATGCAGTACATGTACCTGGAATAGATTTTTATGAGATCGTCAACACCTCTGGAGCACCGGTTTGGGTGGTATCCATCTTATTGTTCTTTGCCGTAGGGATTCCGTTCTTCTTCCTGTTATATTTAGGTTTGAAGATATTGGTGAACAACCTTAAATCCATCGGAAACATTGCCAAATTCTCCCTGTTGGGCCTTTGGTTGATTTCCGTAGGACTGTTGATTGTATTTGGAATACGCCAAGCTGCTGAGTTCTCTTATACTGGAAGTGTAAACGATAGGACCGAACCGGCTTTGGAAATTCCTTCCGACACCTTGATTATTACAATGAAAGATGCTTACATGGAATATGACAGGGATGATATTCATTTTGGAAGGATGACCTTTGGTTATGATGAAAATGACAACCGTGTGCTGATGTCCGACGAAGTCGATATCAAAATCAGAAAGTCGGATACCGATTCCATCAGCATTAATATTAGAAAAGATGCAGATGGTAGCTCTACTCCAGCAGCCCGTGACCGTGCAAGGAACATTGAATATACCTACACGGTTGATGGCAATGAAATTGTACTGGACAAATATCTGACCACCGAGACATCTAACAAAGCTAGAAACCAAGAAGTGACCATTACCATTTATGTTCCAGAAAATATGACGGTATATTTTGATGATTCCACAAGCAGATACATTGGGCGGGGAATTGACAATGACCAAGGGTTTTACAGAAGTGGTATGGCAGGGCAACACTGGTTGATGGGTGATGACGGAGAGTTGCAATGTTTGGATTGCCCAGAAGACGATGACGAGGATAGAGATGGTAACGGTAAAATCATCATCAATGAAGATGGCATTGACATCGACATTAAAGACAATCAAGATTCCTTTGAGATGAAGATCAACGAGGATGGGGTAAAAGTCAAAGCAAAAAACTAGACAGGCCAGTACCCTGTAATCCTATAAAAAAATCGACATGATAAAGTTTATTTTATTACCCATAATTCTGTTCAGTCTCATTGCAGTACCGTCCTGCAAAGCACAAGACAATTCTTCTTCCGGGAACAAAGATGTTGTAAAAGAAGAGAGATCTATCCCACCTTTTAACAGTTTGATTGTTACGACAGGAGGAAACATCTATCTGCACCCTACTTCGGCAACCAAATTGCAGTTGAAAGGCAAAAAAAGTTGTGTGGAAAAGATCGATGCCGACGTTTCATCAAAAGCCTTGCACATTTCGAGCAAGGACAACCACTCAGACAACTGCCATGTCGAAATCCATATTGGGACTCCAAATTTTGATGATATTCAGTTAAGTGGAGGCGGGTCGCTCAAAATAGAGGATGGTTTTGCCCCAATAGAAATTCTCAAATGCACTGTAAAAAGTGGAGGAAATCTTGAAATGGCATCAACACCTGTCGATTCCCTGTTCGCCATCGTCTACGGAGGTGGAAAAATAACCGCACAAGTCGGCACACTCCTTAACGGCACAGTAAAGGATGGAGGAACTATTTTTTATACAGGTAAACCTATAATCAAGTCGGATCTATCAAATGGTGGTGTAATAAAACGCAGATAAATAAAGGAAAAGGCATAAACCAAAAATTACAATTGGGGAACGATTTTCTACAATTGGGCATTTTTAAATTCCAATAACACATACAAAACAGGACATTTAAGCTGATTAATTTCAGTATCGATCACAACTAAATCATAAATCAATCAATAATAGATGCCCAGTCTAGCTGAGAGATACTCAACCAAGCTGAGCATAAAAAAACAACAATCATGACAACACTAGCAAGATTAGCAATCGCCGCACTCCTATCTCTCTTTGCATCCTCATGCATGATGGATATGAACTTCGGCAATGGAAAAACAGGCAACGGCGAAATCGTAGAAGAAAGCCGTGATGTAAAAGAGGATTTTGACATCGTATCCGCTTCCGAAGGAATTGATGTATTCGTAACGCAAGGCTCCGATTTCAACATTTCGGTAGAGGCAGATGAGAACATTATTGACCTTATCGGAACCGATATTAAGGATGGAAGACTTAAAATCCATGCCATTGAAAACATTGGAAGAGCCACCAAGAACGTTTATGTGACCCTACCAGAAATTACGGCATTGGAGAGTTCCAGTGGTGCCGACCTTATCGCCCAAAATGTGATAAAGGCAGAAAACATTGAACTTGACTCTAGTAGTGGTGCCGATCTACATGTAGAGGTTGTGGCGGGCGAAGTATCTGCAGATGCCAGCAGCGGTGCCGACATCAAGGTTTCTGGTCAGGCAGATGCACTGTTTGCCGACGCCAGTAGCGGTTCGGATATTAAAGCACAAGACCTGATCGTAAAAAGATGTAACGCAGATGCCAGCAGTGGTGCCGATATTTCCGTAAATGTTTCGGAATCCTTGGTGGCAGACGCAAGCAGCGGAGCGGATATTAAATATACAGGCGAGGCAAGTGTGCAGACCAAAAAATCCGTTTCGGGAAGCGTTCGTAAATATTAATCCAATTCCCTTTACATATGCAAAGGCCCGCTTAATTTTAGGTGGGCTTTTGTTTATAATATGTTTGTATGAAGCCCTATATTAGCAAGACGCAATTATGGAAAACTCATGCAGATAACTTTAAAAAAGTACACACTTCAACTAGCCCACACTTTCACCATTTCCAGAGAATCCAGGGATGAACAGGACACCCTTATCGTTTGTTTGTCGCTTAATGGGCAAACAGGTTATGGCGAAGCCACATCCAACCCCTATTATAAAATAACCATTGAGGGGATGATGGCCGAAATAGAAGCTGTAAGAAATCAAATTGAAGGGTACACCTTTGAAACACCTGAGAACTTTTACGAGCATTTAGAGTCCCTCAACCTCCATAAATTTACCCTTTGCGCCTTGGATTTGGCGGCAAACGACCTTTATGGAAAACTAAAAGGAAAACCCCTTTACGAAATTTGGGGCACCAATACGGACAAGTACCCCATCACCAATTACACCATTGGTATTGATACCATCGAGAAAATGGTGGCCAAACTCCAAAAAAAACCTTGGCCCGTTTACAAAATTAAGTTGGGAACCTCCGACGATGTTGCCATTGTACGCGAACTCAGAAAACATACGAACAGTATTTTTCGAATTGATGCCAATTGTGCATGGGGTCCAGAAGAAACTATTAAAAATGCCCCTTTATTAAAAGAACTGGGGGTAGAATTTTTGGAACAGCCGTTGAAGGCCGATAATTGGGAGGGAATGGCCATGGTTAAAGAGCAATCCGCACTTCCCATTATTGCCGATGAAAGCTGCATTGTGGAAAGCGATGTAGAACAATGTGGCCCTTATTTTCATGGTATCAATATTAAATTGACAAAATGTGGAGGATTGACACCTGCCAGGCGTATGATCAAAAAAGGTAAGGAATTGGGGCTGCAACTCATGGTCGGATGTATGACGGAATCTACCGTTGGAATTTCTGCCATTGCCCAACTTTTGCCCCAGCTTGATTATGTGGACATGGATGGTGCCATGCTCCTAAAAGGTGATATTGCAAAAGGCGTGGAGATTTTGGAAAACGGTAAAGTAATTTTTCCTGAACTACCAGGAAGCGGAATAGAACTGCTATAATGGCTTACCAAATTCAAAGTATACCCGATAGAGAGATATTGATTGATGGTAAACCACATTTATATTTTGGGGGCACCTCCTATTTAGGTTTACAAAACTACGCCCCTTTCAAGGAGCTGTACTTAAAAAATGTCTCCAAGTATGGAATGCATTATGGTGCTTCCAGAAAATCCAATGTAAAACTGGGTGTTTACGAAGAAGCTGAAAATTATTTGGCTAACTGGGCGGGCAGTGAACGTTGTTTGACCATGTCCAGCGGTTATTTGGCGGCACAATTGGTGGTTCAGACCCTAATAGAGAAAGGACATACCGTAATTGCCGCACCATATGCCCATGCCGCACTTTGCACCAGTAGGATAATTAAAACCAAAGGTTGGGAGGAATTGGAGCAGCTGGTATCAAAAGAAATTGCCAAAAACCAACTGATGCCCGTTGTACTTTTTGACACTATTGATTTTTCGGGTGAACAATTTCCAAATTTCAAAAGTTTAAGGAACCTCTCTTTGGATAAGGTGATTTTAATCGGAGACGATTCCCATGGCATCGGAATCGTGGGCGACAACGGAAATGGTTGTTATCGTATGCTCAAAGCTCTTCAACCCGCCAAACTTATGGTTTGTTGTTCGTTGGGCAAGGCATTGGGCATACAGGCAGGGGCTGTTTTTGGCGCTAAAGAGGACATACAAATGTTGGAATCCACTCCTTTTTATGGAGGGGCAAGCCCTGCATCTCCTGCTTTTATGGCAACGCTATTGGATGCCAAAGAAATATATTCGGAGCGCTTGGAAAAACTTAGGGACAACTACCGTTATTTTAAATCCATACTAGAAACACCGTCCTTTTTCACCCATATGGAAGGACATCCCACTTTTGAATTCCAAAATACAGAGGTGGTATCATCTTTAAACAAAAGTGGTTTTGTTTTTACCAATTTCAATTATCCTGATGACAATGGCCCTATTGTGAGCCGTTTTGTATGGAGCGCTTATCATAAAAAAGAGGATGTGCTACAATTGGCCAATTGTTTGAACACCCTCTTGGGTTGATCATTATATCTCATAAATTGGTTATTTTGCAAGCATTAAATAAAGTAACATTATTATTTTATGAAGTTTCCATCTTTCCAAAATAATAGGGTTTACCTGTTTTTGTTGGTTGTCCTTATTTTTTCAGCCTGTAAAACAGAGCAAAGCACAGAGCCAAATAAGGTAGATCAAATGATTTCTTCCGTTCGGGAAACCTATGCCCCGGATAAGCGAGTGGCTCTTTTTGACATTCAATCAAAAGAAAATGTCAAAGGATATACCTTAACGGGCAAAACCAATCTTCCCGATGCTCTGGATGCCCTGCATCAAGAATTGGAGTCCCAACAAATTGCTTATTCGGATAGTATTGAAGTGCTCCCTGCCTCTGACTTGGAAGGTAAAATTTATGGTGTCATCAAACTTTCGGTGGCCAATTTAAGGTCTAACCCTTCGCATTCGGCCGAAATGGTTACGCAAGGGACTATGGGAATGCCCATCAATGTGTATCAAAAAGAAAGAAACTGGTATCAAATACAAACCCCGGACAACTACTTGGGATGGGTGGATAGCGGCGGTATCGAGGTAATGAACAAAGCTGAGTTTGACGCATGGCAAGCTTCAGAAAAATTGATCTATACAAGCACTTATGGTAAATCCCATTCGAAAGCGGACGCAACTTCAGAGGTAGTTTCTGATGTTGTAGCCGGAAACATTTTCAGTCTAATGGCAGATGAAGACAATTTTTACCAGGTAAAATACCCTGATGGAAGAAATGCTTTTGTATCCAAATCAGAGGCATTGCCCTATATGGATTGGAAATCCACATTGCCCTTTTCCATGGAAGCTTTGGTCAAGACCTCCAAAACCATGATCGGTGTACCATATTTGTGGGGAGGGACTTCTACAAAAGGTGTTGATTGCAGTGGTTTTACCAAAACCGTTTATTTTATGAATGGGATCATTATACCTCGTGATGCGTCTCAACAGATACATGAAGGGATTTTGGTAGATGACTCAAAGGAGTTTGACAAGCTCGTTCCAGGGGATTTGCTCTTTTTTGGAAGAAAAGCCACAGAATCAAGTCCAGAACGGGTTGTCCATGTGGGGATGTGGATTGGAAACAACGAATTCATTCACTCAGCGGGCAATGTCCATATTAGTAGTATGGATAAAAACGCCGAAAATTTTGATGCATACAATTACAACCGCTACCTACGTACCAAGCGAATTTTAAATGAAACGGGGGAAGGGTTATTGTACCTGACCAAGGAGAATGTTTTTTAATATTGTATGAACCTATAAATATAAAGGCCATCCAAATTGGATGGCCTTTAATTTTTATGATAAACGTGTTAATTTATTGATCCCACCAAAGTGGCTTATGAATGCTGTCGTCTCCTCCAAATTGACGCTGTACCGCATCATTATAATTGGTTTCATTGTTAAAGGCTTCGTTATCCGGATAACTTAATCTTAAAGGTACCTCAACACCATTCGGTGAGACCATGATATCAGGAAAGCCCGTTCTTCTCCATTCGGCCCAAGCTTCATAACCGAACATAAACAAATGAACCCAACGTTGAGTGGCTATTTGTTCTATAGCCATAGAATCATCATAGGTGACCCCAGGTTGCGCCAAAAATTCTGCTGCACCGTCCGTGCTTCCTGTCCATTGCAATATGGATTGCTCGACTGCCATCTCATAATAAGAAGCTGCATCTCCAGCTATCCAACTTCTTTCAGGAGTGGCAGCTTCTGCCATTGCAAAAAGGATTTGGGCATAAGTAAGCAAATGAACAGGGGCGTCCTGCGCATAAATAGCATCTCCCAACAACGAATATTCTTCTGTTCCAATATTCTCCTCTTCACCGAAAAGCAATCCAATATATTCCCCCGAGTTTCTCGTCAAGTTTCCATAAACTGGAAGTCTGGGGTCATCAACGGGCTGCATTTCTGCAACCAGATTTTCTGTAAGGGCCCACCATTCCCTATTTTGGTTCACAATTTGTCCGTACCAATAGTTTTGGTTGTTGGCTTCTGCCAAATGCTGAAACACAAGATTATCGTCATTTGACTCCAAAACGCCATCTTCCATAGCATCATTGAATTCCGCTTGGGCTACGGCAGGTGCAACTTCCGAAAGACGGAGGGCCATAAGCATTCTAATGGAGTTCGCCAGTTTACGCCATTTTTCCATGTCTCCATTATAAATAATGTCATTGGCTATGCTACCGCTTTCAATTAGATCTACAGCTTCCTTTAGTTCTGCAAACAAATCTTCATAAATGGATTCCTGTAAGTCATACACTGGGGTGAAATTATCAACTCCCTGTAATGCTTCTTTGTAGGGAACATCTCCCCATCGGTCGGTTATATTCCAAAAATAATAGGCTTTTAGAATCTTGGCCACCGCAATTTGATTGTTTACGGGCCCATCGTTACCATTGAGTTCCTCGGAATTCAAAACTGCTTCCAAATCTGCCAATGGACCATAATACCATCCATAAAAACTGGTACTCTGTTCAGGGTAAAGGGAAGCACCTACGTATTGGGTCTCGGCCAAGTACTGTGCCATAAATTCTCCTTGTGGGGATGAACTCAAACCTGGCAGTGAAAGTTGTGCCTGGGCAATAAGCTGTGTTCCCGATGCCTGATTCGGAAGGTTGGGGTTCTGATTGATATCCTCATCAAAATCGCTGCAACTTACCCCTAAAAAAGCTGACAAAACTATTATATATATCTTCTTCATCTTATATCCTTTTAAAATGTTACGTTTAGGTTAAGACCATACGATCTTACCGAAGGTAATTGGCCTGACTCGTACCAACTTATGGACTGGGCCCCTGTTGAAATCTCTGATGGGTTTATGCCCCTTGGAGCTTTTTGCCAAATCATGTAGGGGTTTCTCGCTATAAATGAAAGGCTCATTGTTTTAAAAGGTAATTTATTCATAATCTTATCACCCAAGTTATATTGAACCCTTACCTCCCTTAATTTTATAAAGGATGCATCATACAACCATTCCTCATAAATTCTTCTACCGACCACATTTCTATAATAGGAACGGGCGTCCACATATGCTGTTACTTCCTCCCCTGTCAATTCAGAAATCCCGGTGACCTTAACCCCGCCCCCATCTTCAACGGCATCCCTCACGTTCATACCGTTATCATTTGTGGCTACTGTCAAGGCATCTTGGCCTGTTCTTACGGACAACATTTTTGATCTACTGAAGAACTGTCCTCCACCTTGGAAATCAATCATTGCTGCAATATTGAATTGGCCTATCCTAAAATTATTTTGAATTCCTCCGTTAAAATCTGGCAATACCGAACCAAAGTCGTGCGTGGCATCGGTATACAACGGCATGTTATCATCACCAAGTAATATCATCCCCGTAGCTTCATCCCTTTCATACGCTTGCCCTACCAAACTACCGAACGGCTTTCCTTCGTAGGAGTTCAAATAACTTGTAACGCTTGAGTAGGTAGTGGAATCGTAGGTATAAACATCTATGCCCGGTGCGAGTTCCACAACTTCACTTTCATTTTTATTGATGTTAAAGGTAAAATCCCATGAAAAGAAGTTGGATCTAATGGGGTTGGCATTTACCGATAGTTCAAAACCATTGTTCTGAATCAAACCTGCATTGATGATACTGGAATTATACCCACTGGTTCCTGAAACATCCAAACTTATAATCTGATCCTTGTTCTTTTGCTCATAATAAGTAAAGTCAAAGCCCAATCGATTTTTGAAAAAATCCAATTCAATTCCTGCCTCAAAAGAATTTGAAAAAGAAGGTTTTATATTGGGATTGTTCAAATTGTCCGGCACATACAGTGTATTTATGCCATTGTACACTGTTCCCACACCATAAACGGTACTGGTCTGATACGGATTCAAATCTGATCCTGCCTGCGCATAACTGGCCCTGATCTTACCGAACGACAACGGTTCCCAATTCAACAATTCACTAAAAACAATACTTCCTGATAAAGAAGGATACCAATATGAATTATTATCCTCTGGCAATGCGGACGAATTATCGTTTCGTATGGATGCATCTATAAAATAAGTTCCATCGTATCCGAATGAAACCAAACTATACAAGCTACGTATTTGTTTTTCCAAAAGATAAGAAGTGGTATTGGGTCTATCTATTGATGCATCAATATTGTAGAAGCCTGGTGTTGAAAGTCCGCCGACCGTGCTCATTGAGAGATACGAATAACGTCGGTCATATATATTGCCACCTATACTGCCATCAAAAGAAAAATCTCCCCATGACTTTTTGTATTGTGCCAAAAATTCGTAATTGAACTCCCTGTTCTGATATTTTCCAACGGAATAGGAAGGAACTCTCCTACCGCCAAAAGCCGATCTATTTTCTATGTTTTGGGTATACATATCCGAACGGATGAATCCACTGACTTCCAATTCCGGTAAAATCTTGTACGAAATGCCTATATCTCCAAAGAAACGATCTCGTCTATCGTTGCTGTTGTTTTCATAAACTTCAAAATAAGGGTTGTTCCAATAGAGCGGATCAAAATCAGAAATCTGGCCGGATTCTGAATCTGGACGGCTCAAGTTCCAATGTAAAAATGTCCCGTCATCGTATTGATAATCCCTCAATCTATTCATATCCAAATTACGCTGGAACCATTGTACCATGTAACTTGCCCCATATTCGGAACCTTGGCCTGGACGCTGGCCTTCATTTCTGGCATAGTTCATATTGCTGGAAACAGTTACCTTTTCATTCAAGTTTAAACTTGCACTCAAACCAATGTTATTTCTATTGAGATATGTATTTGGGACAACGCCTTCAATACGTGTGTCATTTGCGCTTAGGCGGAAAGATGTATTCTCATTTCCTCCGGTAACGGACACACTATTGTTGTAGGTTGCACCTGTCCTGTAATAATCTTTAACATTGTTGGGCTGTGGCACAAATGGCCTAAGTTGCCCATATTCAGGATCCTGAGGATAGAAACTGAAAACATGGCGAACAGGAGTACCGTCCATTAAAGGCCCCCAACTTTCATCTACACTCATATCTACAAATGGTTGGCCATTATCCAGTACTCTAAAGGTCTGACTGGAACCGCCCCCGTACATATTTTGTAAGGGGATAAAATTATATGTGGATTCCAATGAAACAGAAGATGAAATCTGTACATTAACGTCTTTGACTCCTTTTTTGCCCTTTTTGGTAGTAATCATTATAACCCCGAACTGCCCCCTGATTCCATACAATGCAGAAGCAGCTGGCCCTTTCAATACATTCACAGATTCAATATCTGCTGGGTTGATGTCCTGCGCAAGGTTTCCATAATCCGCTTGGTCACTCCCAGAGAAATTAGCGTTGGAAATTGGGGTTCCATCAATAACAATTAACGGTTGGTCTCCTCCACTAATGGAGTTCACACCTCTAATTTTGATTTTCTGGGTACCTCCCATACTAGCCCCGGAAGCTCCAGTTACCTGTACCCCGGCAACTCGTCCGGAAAGGGATCCCAAAACATTTTGCTCATTGGTCAAATTAAAATTATCTCCATCGACCTCTTGTGTAGCATAACCCAGCGACTTTTTATCCCTCGAAATGCCCAAAGCAGTAACCACAACCTCCCCCAATTGTTCTGCATCTTCTTCCAAAGACACATTGATAGTCGTTTGAGTACCTACGGTAACTTCTTTTGGTTTCATTCCCAAATAAGAAAATCTCAAGATCTGCCCGCTAGAGGCGCTAATGGAATAGTTTCCATCAAAATCTGTAGTTGTTCCGGTGTTTGTGCCACTTACCACAATGGTCACGCCGGGCAAAGGTGTACCCGAAGTATCGGACACTGTACCAGTAACGGTCTGACCAAATGCAGCAACACAAGAAAACACTGCAATAATTGTCAAATAAATGTTTCTCATTACTAAAGTTTGTGTTAATAGACCCGAAATTTGTTTAATTTTTTTTACAAATCAAACATTTAATCCAAAAAATGTTTAATTCATAAATATTAACTCCATTCAGTCAATAATTTTTAAATCCTTGGCAAACCTTTTAAAAAATACGTTTTTTTACCAGACTTTTTAGTGTAAAAAAATTCTCCTCCATAGCACTTTAGCTTGACAAAATATTAACATTTTGAGTCTAAATTCTTAATTTTTACAAAAATTATTGCTATCTTTTAAATATTCTAACACTTTTAAAAGTAGAGCATTATGAAAAAATCAGTTTTACTTTTCACTATTATTCTTGTTTTCTTGCTTACAGGAAGTTTTAATGGACAAAAACCCAACAGTCCTACTATTGAAGGTACTTGGGAACTACAAAGTTTTTATAACTATGACGGAGAAAATGTTATAGATACCATAATAAAATCTGATGGTTACAGACAGGTTAAAATGTATTCCAAAGAAAAGATTATGTGGACCCGATATGTACCGGACGACCCTAACGGTAGATTTGGCTATGGTTCATACAAAATAACGGACAGCTCATTGATCGAGGTAATTGAGTATGGTGACGACGAGATGATGAAAGCTCTGGATACCATGCGAAACTTCACTTTTGAGCTCATCTTAAAAGAAAATACATTCAGCCAAATTACAGTTGACTCGGATGGCAACAGAACTTTTTCAGAAAATTACAAGCGGATTGATTGAGTTACAATCAACAAAAAAGGCACTGAAGTTTCAGTGCCTTTTAAATTTTTAGTACAAACTACTACTTATGATGCCAATACTTCTTTGCTCTCTACCGAAGCCAAGTAACGCTCTGCATCCAAAGCGGCCATACATCCAGTTCCTGCAGCAGTAACCGCCTGTCGGTATATTTTATCCTGCGCATCGCCACTGGCAAAAACACCTGGTTTGTTTGTTTTGGTAGATTTTGGCTGAGTAATAATGTAGCCTGTTTCGTCCATATCCAATTGTCCCTTAAATATATCGGTATTAGGTTTATGCCCAATGGCGATAAACAATCCTGTAACTGGTATTTCTTCTTTCTCACCAGTTTGATTGTTCACCACACGAACACCTTCCACAACCTGTTCTCCCAAAACTTCATCTATTTCGGTATTGTATCGGATTTCAATATTGTCCAAACTATTTACACGATGCTGCATGGCTTTGGAAGCCCGCATGTAGTCTTTACGAACCAACATGGTCACTTTTGTGCATATATTGGCTAAATAGGATGCTTCCTCTGCCGCAGTATCCCCAGCTCCCACAATGGCCACATCCTGACCTTTATAGAAAAAACCGTCGCAAACCGCACAGGCCGATACTCCACCGCCCCTTAGTCGCTGCTCGCTTGGTATATTCAAGTACTTGGCGGAAGCTCCTGTTGAGATTATCACGGTTTCAGCTTCCAATTGGGTGGAATCGTCGACTGTAATTTTATGTATTCCACCAACCTCATCACTAAGTTCCACAGCGGTTACCATACCAATTCTCACCTCGGTACCAAACCTTTCTGCCTGCTGTTGCAACTGCATCATCATGGTTGGGCCATCGATACCTTCTGGATAGCCTGGGAAATTATCCACTTCGGTAGTAGTGGTCAATTGCCCACCGGGCTCCATTCCGGTGTACATTACTGGTTTTAAATCTGCCCTAGAGGCATAAATGGCCGCGGTATAACCGGCTGGTCCTGATCCAATGATCAATGTTTTGATTCTTTCCACTTGTTCTGACATAAATCTTCTTCCTGAAATGTTACTTTACAAAAGTAGGTTTTTTGTCCAAAACCTTACACCATGCCGTTTTTATGTTTTCTTAAAAGATGTGAACAATTGTGAATGATTCGACTCTTTGCCGTATTTTAAATCTTTCCCAAATAAAAAGGAGCCGTAAAAACGGCTCCTTTCCGAAAAAGTAGGTCAAATTTATGGGAACATAATTTGATCTTAGAAAACCGTTACAACCAAGGGGCTCAACCTCAAAAACCCCTTGGAGCAACGTAAACCTTGTTATAAATAAGATATTAGGTAAAGAACACATAGTACCCTATAATCACCCCATCCTATTCTTAAGGTTTTAACTCAAGCTGTAAAGCTTTGCGTTAACTGGAACAAACATACTATTGTCCTTTGATTTGGAAGGGGTACAATTAACCAATGGGGCTTCTCCGTTTACGGATGCCCGTTTTCAATTTATATTTGGATTTTTGGAGCCTTGTGTAGGAAAATATATCTAAAAATAGATAATTATTTGAATTTCAAATAATTGAGTAAAATCAGTGGCCTTATTGCTTATATTTCAATTTTTTCTCGATAGTCTCTATCATCACATTGGCAATATCCTTTCCCGTAGTATTTTCAATTCCTTGAAGCCCCGGTGAAGAATTCACCTCCAAAAGCAAGGGGCCTTTGTTAGACCGGATAAGGTCAACCCCTGCAACATCCAAATTAAAGACCTTTGCAGATTTAATGGCCAATTTTCGCTCCTCTGGGGTTATCTTAACTTTTGATGCTGCCCCACCTTGGTGGATATTGGCCCTAAACTCTCCTTTTTCTGCAGTACGTTGCATGGAGGCCACCACTTTTCCGTTCACTACAAAACAACGAATATCGTGCCCGTTGGCTTCTTTGATGAACTCTTGTACCAAAATGTTGGTCTGTACACTTTTAAAAGCGTTGATCACACTCTCCGCCGCTTTATTGGTTTCGGCCAAGACCACCCCTTTTCCTTGGGTGCTCTCCAACAATTTAATTATGAGCGGGGCTCCACTTACCATACGAATAAGGTCTTTGGTATCCATCGGGGATTTGGCAAAGCCCGTAGTGGGTATATGAATATCGTTTTTGGAGAACAATTGTGATGCAAAAAGCTTGTCCCTAGATCTACCAATGGAGTCAGCAGAGTTTAAACAATACACCCCCAATGTATCAAACTGCCTTAAAAGAGCACAACCGTAAAAAGTAACGGCGGGTTTAATTCTTGGAATCACGGCATCGAACTTATCCAAAATGTTTCCGCCACGGTATCTAATCTCGGGAGTTGCGGCATCCAATTTCATGTAAACGTGCTCCACATTCAAAAAAACCACTTTATGGCCCCGCATCTCGCCTGCCTCAATAATTCTTTTGTTGCTGTACAGGTTTGGGTTACTGGCCAACAACCCCAATCGAAGTCCTTTTTTCTCCGTAGTGAAGGGTTGGTACTTTTGCTCAAGGTCCTCATCGGAAATATCTCCCTGCACAAAACTTTGGGATGGGTCTACCAAATATCGTCCATTGATCGCCTCACGACCAAGCAACATTCGATACTCCATGGTGTCTCTATTGGCCAGGGTAAGTTCAATTTCATAGACATTGCCCGAAATATTTACATTGGTCTTGATTACGGGACGTTCCTCTGCAATGCCTTGCGAACTTTTTACGCTACGCACATCGACCAACTTGGCCTGACACAAGATGGATATACTTCTATTGTCTTGAACCGGGTTTACCTCAAAACGTACCCATTCTTCGAGGCCTTTGTTAAAAATTTTAATCTTACTGGCTTGAATGGATGATGTTTTTGCTCCGGAATCTACTCTGGCCTTTATGGCCGGAATTCTCAAATCATCAAACTGGCACCATTCTTCGCTGCCCAAAATTTTAAAATCGTTCAAAACAAATATGTATTTAACTAATTAATCGCATAATGAACAGGTCCACAACCTCGACCAAAATCAAGATAATAATAATCCACTCAAGCCTGCTACTTTCCCTATGGTCCATAATATTCATGAACAGACTGAGGTTTTCCTTGATCACATTGCCCTGTTCCTTTATATTTCGGTACCTTTCCTTTAGGTCAAAGATTTGTTTTAAACCTTTGTCCAATCGGTCGAGCTCCAAATCTTCCCAAACTACTTCGTGGGAATCAAAAATATAGAGGTTTTCGGAAATTTGATTGTTAATGTTCAATACTTTGGCGATATGTTTTTTCAACTTTTTCCCTCCTATGTCCAACTTTCCTTTTTGCTCCAAATATGTGGTATGCTGTCGGGTTTCTTTCATGGCCTCTTCCGATAGTCCCTCAAAATAATCCAGGGCCACAGATTGCGACAAATGCAACAATGCCAAACGAATGCCTTCTACATTGGATTCTGGCAATATTACCTTATCATGGTCAATGATTGCTTCTTCCTGATCGTTCACCAATTCCATATCCATGGTTTCAGTGATGTAGGATTCCTTCCATTCCTTGCCAAAAGGCTTGATTTCGCCCAAAAGTTGGCTTATGTCCGCCTCACTGTATCCAAAAAAGGATATAACACCGTATCTGAAGACATAAAGGTAACGTGATGCATCGGAATAAAAAAGTTCATCCCTATCACCATAAACAAGTTCCTTGACCAAAGCTTTCCTGCAAGCTGGGATATTGATACTCGCTGCCAAGTGCAGAGCCATTGCCTTTGATTCCATTTTGGTAAGCTATTAATATGATTAAAACCAGTCAGTTCGAATTTTTTCCTTTAGGAAAAAGTACCTGCCTGCCGGTGGCAGGTCGAGAACAAGGTCTATTTCTCGATACATTTTTTTGAACTTAGGTTCAAAAAACCACTCGAAATGACCACTTTTTGGCAAAATGTGTTTCGAGTTAACATTATTCTTCTTCCGAAGCCTCAAGCTCATCGGTATCCAAATCTGAGTCTTCGCTATCATCGTTGTCCGAATCATCAAAATCCTCCATGGCCATCACCAAACGTTTGCTAACTTTTACCAAATAGGCGGTGTCTTCGGTACGGACCTCAACACACTCAACTACCTCATTATTGGCGTTCCGGTAGGTAACAATGTCATCATCATCGTATCCATCGGGAAATTTTTCCACAAGAAGATTGAGCATGTTTTTATCCAACTTTTTGTAGTCTACTATCACTCGTTTTAAAACTGGTATTTGTCCTTTTCTCATGGCTACATGTCTAATAGATAAGCAAAAATCAAAGGCGCCACAATGGTCGCATCCGATTCTACAATAAATTTGGGTGTGTCAATATCCAATTTGCCCCAAGTGATTTTCTCGTTGGGAACGGCTCCGGAGTATGACCCGTAACTTGTAGTGGAATCACTGATTTGGCAAAAATAGCTCCAAAATGGCGTTTCTGTCTGTTCCAAGTCTTGATAGAGCATCGGTACCACACAAATAGGGAAATCTCCTGCGATACCTCCACCAATTTGGAAGAACCCAATACCGTTTTCCGAGTTTTTCTGATACCAATCGGCCAAAAAAGTCATATACTCAATACCGGATTTTACGGTACTGGCCTTAAGTTCGCCTTTGATCACGTAGCTGGCAAAAATGTTACCCATGGTGCTATCTTCCCAACCGGGGACCACAATGGGCAAGTTTTTTTCTGCTGCCGCATACATCCAAGAATCCTTTATGTCTATTTCGTAGTACTGCTCCAAAACACCCGAAAGCAGGAGTTTGTACATAAACTCATGCGGAAAATAACGCTCTCCATTGGCCTCTGCCTCTTTCCAAATGTCGTAAATGTGTTTTTGCAGCCTTCTAAAGGCTTCTTCTTCGGGAATGCAGGTGTCAGTTACTCGGTTTAGACCTTTTTCCAAAAGGTCCCACTCTTCTTGTGGGGTCAAATCCCTGTAGTTGGGCACTCTTTTGTAGTGGGAGTGTGCTACCAGGTTCATTAAATCCTCTTCGAGATTGGCCCCTGTGCAAGATATAATATGAACTTTATCAGTACGGATCATTTCCGCAAATATTTTGCCCAATTCGGCCGTACTCATCGCCCCAGCCAAGGAAACCAACATTTTGGACCCCTTGTTCAATTGCTCTTCGTAGCCTTTGGCCGCATCCACCAAAGCGGCAGAGTTAAAGTGCAAAAAGTATTTTTGTATAAATTGTGATATTTCTCCTTTGTTACTCATTGTAATTACTATGTTTTTGGAATTTTCGAAGACTGTGTAGTTGCTTCAAATCTTTATTCCGTGAAATCGTTGTTTTCTGAAAATTTATAGCTCAACATTTTGTAGTAGAGCTTTGCTGCCAAGAAATCTGATGATTTATCGACATCATTTGGACACAATTCCACAATATCGAAACCAACAACATTCTTTTCATTAAAAACTCTTCGTAAAAATTCAAGGGTTTCGTACCACAAGAGTCCGCCTGGCTCCGGTGTTCCGGTTGATGGCAATATGGATGGGTCGAAAGCATCCAAATCAAAAGTGATGTACACATTGTCCGTCATTAAATCGAGGGCGGAATCCATCCAAAAATCATCGGAAACCATTTCGTGGGCAAAGAACACCTTGTCCCTGTCCATCACCAAGGTCTCGGCATGATCCATACTGCGAATACCTACTTGTACCAAATTTGTGGTCTCGTTGGCTTCATATAAGGCACAGGCATGATTGTATTTAGTGCCTCCATATTCTTTGCGCAAATCGGCATGTGCATCAATCTGAAGCACGGTAAAATCTTCAAAACATTCGTTGAAAGCTCTTATGGCCCCAATGGAAATGGAATGCTCCCCTCCTATCATGGTCACCAATTTGTTCCGGTTGATGTACTCTTTAACGGTTTTGTGTACCGCTGCTACCATGGTTTCGGGCGATGCAAAATCTTCTATGGCATCCGCCAAGTAAACCCCTTGTTTATAAACTTCGCTATCCGTTTCAATATCGTAAACCTCCATATTTTCCGAGGCTTCCAAAAAGGCTTCGGGACCTTTGTCCGCACCTTTTCCCCAAGTACTCGTACCATCATAAGGTACTGGCAACAATACTACTTTGGCTTTTTCGGCCGTGCCGTATTCTTTTGGAATACCGGCGTATGTTCTTTCTGTTTTCATTTTTTTTATAATTCCTTTTTCAATTTTTGCTTGGTACTGATAAATCATTGGCTTTCACCATAACATCAGTAGGTTTTGAGTTTCCGTATCCCAATATGGACAAAAACTCATCAGCTGTTTGTTGCTCTGCAAATACCGATGTTTTTATATTCCCCTCCTCATCTTTGTCAATGAGAATATGCTTAGGATGGGGAATCAAGCAATGTTGCAATCCGCCAAAACCTCCTATGGTTTCTTGGTAAGCACCTGTATTGAAAAATCCAATGTAAAGGGGTTTGTCCTTTCTATATTTGGGAAGATAAATGGCATTCATGTGTTGCTCCGAGTTATAATAATCATCGCTATCACAGGTAAGTCCTCCCAGAAGAATACGTTCATATTCATCGTTCCAACGGTTTATGGCCAGCATAATAAACCTTTTGCTAATGGCCCAAGAATCTGGCATGGTGGTTATAAAAGATGAGTTGATCATGTTCCACTTTTCACGATCGTTCTGTTGTTTTTGGTAGAGTACCTCGTAAATGTTTCCACCACTCTCCCCAACGGTGAAGCTTCCAAATTCGGTGAAAATATTTGGGGGCTCCACGCCTGCTTCTTCACATGCCTGGGCAATTTGATGGGTAATCTCGTCTACCATATATTCATAATCGTATTCAAAGGCCAAGGAGTTCTTGATTGGAAACCCGCCACCAATGTTCAGGCTATCCAATGTTGGACACACTTTTTTTAGGTTGATGTAGACCTTTAAGCACTTTAAAAGTTCGTTCCAGTAGTATGCCGTATCCCGTATTCCCGTATTGATGAAGAAATGAAGCATCTTCAACTCAACTTGTTTATTGGGTTTTATGGATTGATTGAAAAAAGGCACTATGTTTTTATAGCCGATACCCAATCTAGAGGTATAAAACTCAAACTTGGGCTCTTCTTCGGAGGCAATTCGGATTCCGATCTGGAATTTTCCATCAATTACTTCGCCCAACAAATTAATTTCCTCGTAATTATCAATTATCGGGATGCAGTTTCGATGGCCTCCATTAATCAACTTCGCAATGTTTTGGATGTATTGATCCCTTTTAAAACCATTACAGATCACATAGGTATCTTTTGTGATTTTGCCAGCACGCTTCAAATGCTCAACAATATTGATATCAAAAGCCGATGAAGTCTCAATATGAATGTCATTTTTAAGGGCTTCATTCAAAACATGCTCAAAATGTGAGCTTTTGGTACAATAACAATAATGGTATTTGCCTGGATAGTTATGATTTTTGATAGCTGTGTTGAACCATCCCTTCGCCCTTTGGATATTCTCGGATATTTTGGGCAAATAGGTAAATTTTAAAGGTGTTCCGTAGCGTTGCACCAAACCATAAAGGTCTATTCCGTGAAACTGTAATTTATTGTCTTCCAACTGAAATTCCTTTTGGGGAAAATCATAGGTCTGCTCGATTAAATCGATGTATTTCGTTTTCATTTAAATTTCGTAATTATATTATAAGATATTAATAAAATAGGAGGTCTGGAAATATATACTTCTCAGATACGAAATTCAAAAATGGTATATGGTACAAAGTAAGGGGTCCGTGAAAAATCACGGTCAATATGATATAGCTCTTCGAAAGTCAGCCCGTATATCCGGTGTCTTGATCTTAAGACGGCTTTTTGGGTAGACTTTCTTATCCCCAAAAGCCCGAACATGAAAAAAGTCTTCAAAGCTTATAGGCAATGCGTCCATATTCGGTGGACTCATTTATGGGGCAAACATAACTAAAAATCCAATACTGCAACTTTTTTTACAATTTTTTTTATTGGGTATATTTTTTTGAATATCAATGTTTTACATCAAAAAAAGGAAAATAAAAGTAATTGTAAACGAAAGCTGGCCAGTAAAAAACATCTACTGACCAGCTTCTCTCTATTATTTAAATCAATGTGATTAACCTACTAACGGCGGTTTGTCATTAATGAAAGGTTGTTTGTAGAAACGTCTTCCTTTTGCTTTGTACAATGCATTGGATAATGCGGCTATGGCAGGTGGTAAGGAAGGCTCTCCCAAACCAGTTGGGTCTATTCCATTGTCCACAAAGAATACTTCAATATTTTTTGGTGCTTCGGAATTGCGCATGAGACGATAGGTATCAAAATTTGATTGCTCTGGTTTACCCTCCTCGAAAGTCAACGCACTGTACATTGAGTGGCCAATACCATCTACTATCCCACCTTCAATCTGGTTTTTTGCAGCCAATGGATTAATTACGATACCGCAATCCACGGCACAGGTCACTTTACTAACTCTTGGTATATCGCCGCCGCCATTTTCCAATTCCAATACTTGGGCTACATAGGAATTATGACAATAATATGCTGCTACACCTCGGGATTCGCCTGTTTCGGTGTCCCAATTGGATTTTTCCTTGACAAGTTTCAGCACTCCCGCATAACGTTCTGGGTCATAATCATTTTTCTCTGGGTCGCCCACAGGATTGTTTATGGCTCTATCGAAAAGCTCCAAACGAAATTCCAATGGGTCTTTGCCTGCTGCTTCTGCCACCTCATCCATAAAGGCTTGTTCGGCCCCTGCAATAAAGTTGGAACGTGGTGCTCTCCATGCTCCAGTGGTCACATTGGTTTCCAAGCTGTGCTTTTCAGCCAAATAGTTGTCCACGGCTCCTGCAGGAAAACGGTTTTCAAAGATAAGGTCATCGTTGGTACCTGCTCCGCGCACATGCCAAGCAATCAGGTTTCCGTTCTCGTCCAAGCCCGCTTTATATTTTACTTTGTAAGAGGGTCGGTAGGTACCTTGGGTCATATCATCCTCCCTAGAGTACACCAATTTCACCGGAGCATTCATTTTTTGGGAAATCGTGGCTGCCTCCACTGCAAAAGTTCCATATAAGCGACGGCCAAAACCTCCGCCCATACGGGTCATCATTACATCAATCTTTTCTGCTGGCATACCTAATCTGGATACCAATGTCTGTTCTAAAAATTCAGGAGTCTGTATTGGACCCAACAATTCTGCCTTTTCTGGGGTAACGTGCGCAAAAAAGTTCATGGGCTCCATGGTATTATGGGCCAAATAGGGTGCTGAATAGGTACTTTCAACAATTTTTGCCGCTTTTTTGAAAGCTGCCTCCACATCTCCATCCTTTCTTGCTGGTTCTTCTTGGGGTTTTTCCAAAAGTGATGCAAGCGCTTCTTCATGGTAAGAGGTACTTTCCAATTTAGATACCTCTTCCCACTCTACATTCAATGCTTTCTTGGCCTGCATACATTCCCATGTACTGTTGCCTACAATGGCGACCAGTTCTGGGATAGCACCTCCATCCGACCATTGTTTTTCTACATCTTCGGGATATGCCTCAAAGTGAAAAACATCTTTTATTCCGGGCATGGACTTTACCGATTCTGCATTCATGCTCTTGAATTTCATACCAAAAGCAGGCGGGTGCACGATCATGGCGGTAAGCATCCCGTCTTTATACACATCCAATCCAAAAAGTGGTTTACCGGTAACTATCTTTTTACCATCCACATTTTTCTTATCCGTACCTATAATAGAGAAGTTACCATTGTCTTTTAACTGTACCTCTTCGGGCACTTCAATACCGGTTGCAGCGGACGCCATATCTCCATAGCCTGCGGAATTTCCGCTTGCTTCGTGGGTCAGCACACCATCTTTCGTGGTAATTTCATCTGCCGAAACGCCCCAAGCCTGTGCGGCTGCTTCTTTCAACATGTGTTTTGCAGTGGCTCCTGCCATTCGTAAACTTTCCCATCCTTGTCTGATGGACTGACTACCACCGGCCAATTGCCGTGTGAAAATATCTGTGTTCAGTGGTGCTTGTTCCACTAATACATTTTTCCAAGCCACGTCTAGCTCTTCGGCTACAATCATGGGCATGGATGTTTTAACGTTTTGACCGATTTCAGGGTTGGGCGACATGATAGTCACCATACCATTATCCCCTACTTTGAGAAAACCGTTGAGTTCGAACCACTCATCGGGCAGGCTATTTACCTGCTCAGGTGTCATTTTACAAGAAGCCAACCAGCTAAACCCAATAACAAGTCCACCACTGGCCAATCCTGTATTCCTAATGAAGGCACGTCGTCCTATTTTTGTCTTTACAAGTGTCATGATCCTAGTTTTATGGGTTATGATTTGGCCGCTAGTTTCACGGCTTTTTTGATTCTTGTGTATGTTCCACAACGGCAGATATTGCCGTTCATGGCCATTTCAATTTCTTCGTCTGTAGGATTTGGATTTTTCTCCAGAAGTGCGGAAGCTGTCATAATTTGACCTGCTTGACAGTACCCGCATTGGGGCACATCAACTTCCAACCAAGCTTTTTGAACTGGGTGATCACCCTCTTTGGATAATCCTTCAATAGTTGTTATTTCTTGGTTACCCACCGATGATACGGTTAGCATACAAGCTCTTGTTGCCGTACCATCTAAATGAATGGTGCAGGCGCCGCATTGCGCTATTCCGCATCCGTATTTTGTTCCAACCAAGTTTAAGTGGTCTCTTAAAACCCAGAGTACCGGTGTAGACGGGTCCACATCGACCTCCTGTTTTGTTCCGTTGATGTTAAGTGTAAATTTCGCCATGATGTTGATTAATTCCTTTGAAGTTAATTATTTCTTGCAACAAATCGAACCGTAAACTCAAACATCTGTTAAAAATTAACATTGTTTTTAGGTTTTTTGAGATTACTTAAAATCAGTATAAATAAGGAGCGGTGATTCTTATTCTGAATAAGAAAAACAATTCCCGATATATTGACCGAACTCAGTATTTCAATCGGGCAAAAACTGGAAGGTGGTCTGATGGGTAGCGTGCATCCTTGGAGTCACTGAGAATAGCACTTTTTAACACCTCGAGTTCATCAGAAACGAAAATATAATCTATTCTGCGTTTTACGGGCTTGTTGAACTCAAACCCATTAAAGGTTCCTTCTGGACCAAAGGCATTCGCACCAGCAGCAATGTGGGTATCCGCCATTTCCGTCAATATAACTTGCACACCTGGACTATTGCTTTCCAAGTTGAAATCTCCAGTAACCACTACTGGGTAGCCTTCGGTATTCAACTCCTTGATTTTTTCAAGGATGAGCTTGGAACTTTCCTCGCGTGCCTTTACCCCGACATGATCAAAATGCGTATTGAACACCATAAATTTGACACCATCACTTTTGTTTTTAAAAATTCCGTAAGTGCAAGTTCGGGGCAAAGCAGCATCCCATCCTTTTGATGGTTTTTCAGGGGTAAGGGATAGCCAAAACGTGGATTCTTCCAAGAGCTCAACCCGTTCCGCATTGTAGAAAACGGCCGTGTGTTCCCCTCTCTCATCACCATAATCGCGGCCTACTCCGAAATAGGCATAGTCCTCCAAACCTTCATCAATTTCTTTGACCTGATGAATCAACCCTTCTTGTATACCGAATACATCTGGATTGTAAAAATTGAGCTGTGAAATAAGAAACTCCTTTCTGTTATCCCAATTGTTGGGGGCATCATCTGGATTATCGTATCTAATATTATAAGAAATGACGTCGATTGTCTGTGCCTGACTATTTAGAACTGTTCCGATAGCAAAAAGAACAAAGAAAATGTTTTTCATGAGTTTGTGTACTTGTTTTGATTACATCCAAAGTAATGCAAACTATCCATTTTTTAGGTTTAAAAGGTTATCAAATCTTTATCTTCCATGATTTCCATTATACGGTAATGTCATGGAAAGTGCATTCTTATTTGACTTTTATTAAGCCTTACACCTAACATTGGTCATTCATTTTACTTTTCTATAATCCAATTTAACCTTTTCACAATCCTTTTACCTTTTCCATAATAATTATTGGGAACTCCTTAATCCCTCTGCTTTATAGCACCTATTATTTTAGCCACCTAAATTTTCAGAATCAATACATCAATTAAAAACCAACAGTTAACCAATTCAATAAACCTTCCAATTCCAATTTATGAAATTAAACAAACGCCTTTGCTTTTACGCTTTTAAAAAGGATAGGGTTTTAGCACTTTATGGGTTCTTGGCACTTCTTTTTTTAGCCACCCCATTAGATGCACAAACACCTTCCGATGCCCTTATGATGCCCTCCAAGAACATTTGCGTTCTTTTTTCTTATGATATGGGCACTTTTGACCGATACTGGGAGGGCTCATACCTAAGATCCAATGAAACCATAGCCACTGTAGACCGAAACACCGTACTTCCTATGGCGGCCATTGGTATTCTTGACGACCTTAATTTCTATGTAAGCCTGCCTTATGTAAAAACCGAATCTTCAGAACCCAACGGGGGAAAGTTCGCTGGGGCAAGAGGTTTTCAGGACATTGGCTTCGCCCTAAAATACCGGGCCATACATAGTGATGTAGGAACCGGAAAACTTACTGCCCTTGCAACAGCGGGATTTTCGACCCCTTTCACCAACTATCTTTCAGATTATAGGCCATATAGCATTGGTGCTGGAGCACCGGAATTTTCTTTGCGTGCCATCGGTCAGTATGAGTTGAGCAGCCAATTCTACTTTAGGGCATCCGTTGCACATCTTTGGCGGGGCTATACCGAGGCCGAACGGGACTATTACTACAACAATGGCAGCTATTACACCGCTTGGATGGACGTACCCAACGCATGGACCTACGAGGCCATTCTTGGCAAATGGCTTTTCGACACCTCTTTAAAACTGGAATTAAGTTATACCGATCTTACCTCGACCAGTGGGGACGACATACGAGCTTACAATGCGGCACAGCCCACCAACAAAATTGAGTTTGATAGAATAGGCTTCTCCGCACAGTACTTTTTTAAATCCATCAAAGGTTTAGGAGTGGTTGCCTACCATAACCGGGTAGTCAACGGAAGAAACGTTCCTAAATTCAGTAATACAGGATTTGGACTGACTTATCAATTCAATGTAATCAAGAAACAAACTGAAACTACCGATGAACAATAAAATATACATACTTTTTATAGCCTTTGGCCTTATACTTTTGGCTTCTTGCGAGAAAGACACACCTCAGTACATCCCTTACGAGGGCTATGCATATTCCGAACTCGATGAAGATGGCGGAAATTGGGTCCCGGTCCTTGAAGAATCCGGTGCATCCATTGAGATACCGGCTCCAGAGGCTACTGATTCACAAGCCTATCAAAATGAATTAAACGAGGTAAAAGAAGCTATGTCCAACATAACTTCCGACCAAAAAAGGGCCATTAGGTATTGGACCAATAATCCAGCAGTAAGATGGAACGAAATCGCATTGGAACTCATTGCCAAGTACAACATAATACCTGGCCCCAATGCAGATGGCACCTATACTTTGCCCAACCCTGCCAATCCAGAAGGTCCACCAGCATTCCCATTTGCACACCCGCCTTATGCATGTAGGGCATTGGCGTATATGTCCGTGGCCCAGTTTGATGGACTCATTTCCGCCTGGCACCATAAATACCAATACAATAGAGCCGCTCCTGTTGCTGTAGATGAAAATATCGAATACGCTTATGAAGAAAACGACATTCCTTCGTACCCTTCAGATGGAGCAGTTATTGCCAGGGCATCCAAAAATATCCTAACAGCCATGTTTCCTCTTGAAGCCGAATACCTCCAGCAAATGGAAGACGAGCATCTGGAAAGCCTTATGCTTTCGGGAGGAAATGTAGCAAGTGACATTAATGCGGGAACAGTTATTGGCGATGCAGTTTCGGAAACGGCATTAACACGAGCCTCCAACGATGGCATGAAGAACGCACAGACACCAAAAGCCGTATCGGATTCCATTAAACAGGCCGCTTACGATAGATTTGGATGGGCTTGGGACAATTTAGAGATTCCAGAACGTCCCGTAGGCTTGACCCCGCTTTTTAGCCAAGTGACCATGTGGAGCATTGACGATGTGGAAAGTGTACGCCCGATAGCCCCTCCTGGTCTGAACTCCCAAGAATTATTGGACGATGTGGAACTGTTGAAGGATTATGCCAAAAATATGACAGAGGAACACCGTAGAATTGCCAATTTTTGGCAAGATGGGTTAGGAACATATACCCCCCCAGGACATTGGAACCATATCGCCAATGAATTGATCGTGGAGAAAAAATTGAACCCATTGCAAACAACACGGACTTTGGCCTACATGAACATGGCCATTATGGATTCCGGTATCAGTTGCTGGGACGCCAAATATTACTATCATTACCCAAGACCTATACAGTTGATCGAAGGATTTGAAACCATTGCAGGAACGCCTAATTTTCCGAGTTATACCTCTGGGCATAGTGTTTTCTCTGCAGCAGCATCCGAAGTTTTGGCCTATATTTTCCCTGAAGAAGCCGAACAAATGAGGGCTTGGGCAGAAGAAGCTGCAATTTCAAGGGTTTATGGGGGTATCCACTGGAGTTTTGACGCCACGGTGGGCACAGACCAAGGACGAGAAGTTGCTCAATACACGATTGACAGGGCAAAGGCAGATGGGGCAGACCAATAACTAAACACTAACTATTGTTCTAAACGTAAGGTTGATTCTCGGTGTCCTCACCAACTTTGTTGGTGGTAAGCGGTGCAGCCAATGTGATTGGGTACTCCCTTTCATTACCAAAAGGCTTCCGTGATCGAGGGTCAACCCTACTTTTTCTTTGGACTCTTTATGCTTAAAAACAAACTTTCGTTCCGCTCCAAAGCTCAGGGAAGCAATGGCTCCATTTTTCTTCAAATCTTTCTCGGCATCACTGTGCCATGCCATACCTTCTTCCCCCGAGTGATATAAATTCAACAAACAAGAATTGTAGGTCTCTTTGGTTCGTTTTTCAATCAATGCTTTTAATTCCAAGAGTTCTGGAGTCCAAGGCAATGCTTTTTTGGTGTGATTGGAATAGGTATATTCAAAAGGTTCATCACCGTACCATGCCACTTTTCGCTTGGTTTCTATCCGTTTGCCATAAATCAAGGCAACATCCTTCTTCCAGGCAATGGTATCAAAAAGTTGTTGAAAATAGTGATTGGCTTCTTCATGCTTCATGATTGGACCATAATAATTGACCACACCATCTTTTGGCAGCCAATTCTTCTCAGGGTTTATTTGATTGGTGAACAAATCCATCTTTCCATACTTTATATGTTACTCTCATACAATGTCCGCAGGGCCTGAATCCCAATTTTCGGGCTTCGCTTTCAGTATTGAAGAAAACTCTGTTCTCCTTTTTCATTCGTTTGCCCGAAGCACACTTAAAGGTACCATAAATTTTCAACCTTTTATGCCCTGCCAATATGATCTCGCCCTTTCGAATCAAGTTTCTTACTTCTTTTTCATTGAGGTTGGCGTGGTGGTAAATCATCTTAACTGATGGCATCATGAAAAATAATCCCCAACGTATATCTTTCGCCATGATGCAATTCACTCACCCCATGTTTCATATTGACCCGATAATACCCCTTCTTTCCTTTTACAGGCCTAAAATTGGTGGTGAACAATAGCATATCACCCTTTTGGGGCCTCAACACTATAGCCTTTGATTGGGCCCTGGGCGTCTGCTGGGTCATTACAAACTCTCCTCCTTCATAATCTATATTGGGGTCACTCAAAAAAAGTACTGCTTGGATAGGAAAATAGACTTCCCCGTACAAATCTTGGTGTAGGGTATTGAAACCTCCCTTACCGTATTTTAAAATAAGGGGAGTGGGTTTTAACTGGTTTTGTTCCTTGCATTGTGCAATTAATTCCTGATGGGTTTCCGGGAAAGTTTTTTCAATTTTCAGAGCTTTCATCCAAAGATTAGCAATGGGCACAAGATGTGGATATAATTCACTTCTATAGTCTTGGATTATCTTGGGCAGTGGGTAATCAAAATATTTATACGCTCCCAGACCAAAACGATAACGCTCCATAATCACCGTCTTTCTATATCTTTCTTTTTGATCGTATAATTCCTTTAGGGCATTGCACATGTTTGGTTCCAAAAAACCGGGAACCAAGGCATATCCTTTACTATGGAGATTTTCTTCGACTTCGTCCCATTTCACCTTGAAACCTTGGGATGTTATATTATTCATGTTGATTGTTCGATTATTGATTGATGTTTGCATTTTTTTATTCGGTTGAGGCCATTTGGGCAGCTTCCCATCCTAATAATGGCACTTTTTCTTGTGTTGCCCCACATATACCCCCCTATTTTGCCGGATGATTGGATGACCCTGTGACATGGAATCAAAAAGGCGACGGGGTTTTTACCTATTGCTGACCCTACCGCTCTGGAAGCTTTGGGTCTTTCGATTTTTTGGGCAATGGATCCATATACAGATAAACTACCACTTGGAATCTTGAGCAGGGTTTCCCAGACCTTTAATTGAAATGGCGTACCGTTCAAGTGCAACTTAATCTGTTCTTGTTTGCTCCAATCGTTTTGGAAAATGGACAACCCATCCTGTTGGTGCTTATCCAAAAACTGGCGATATGTGGCATTGGGAAAACGCAACTTTAGGTCATCAAATGCTTTTTGCCCATCATCGATAAAAGACATGTGGCAGATACCTTTTGAGGTAGAGGCAACAATCAGTTTACCAAAAGGGCTTTCTGCAAAACTATAATTGATTTCCAAGCTTTCTCCCCCATTTTTGTATTCTCCCGGTGTCATCCCCTCAATGCTTACAAAAAGGTCATGAAGCCTTCCGGTGCCCGAAAAACCAGTTTCCATAGCGGCTTCCAGTAATGTAACCTGTCTTTCTTTTAATAGTTTTTTTGCATACTCAACGCTGATGTACTGCATAAACTTTTTGGGACTCACTCCTGCCCATTCCGTGAACAAGCGTTGAAAATGATAAGGGCTTAAATGAATGGATGCTGCAATCTCGTTCAAAGAAGGCTGCTCCTGAAAATTACTTCGTATAAATTCAATGGCCTTTGCCACTCTATTGTAATTGAATTCTGCTTGCGTACTCATGGTTTAGCTTATTTGAAACAAAAGTACACGGTACATGAGGGCGATAAAACCCGAATCTTGCTAACTATTTGAGCAAAACAATTAGTTCGTTAGCATACTCTGGCTCTTTTTCAAGATATCGGCCACTCTTTCTTTTAATGCTTTGGGTTCAACGATCTTGGCATAATCTCCAAACATCAAGTACCATCTGGCAAAGCCATTTTCCAAATCGGTTGTCATAAAGGTCATTTCCACTTCTTTTCCTTTGACTTCCTCTGAAATAAGGCCATAGTATTTGCTTTGATTGCGAATATACTTGGCAATAGATTTATCGACCAATATTTTCACTTTTGTTTTGTTGACTTCCTCTCTTTTCTTTCGGTGCTCATCAATAGTACCGTGTTCCAACATAAAATCCAATGATGTTCGAGCTATTCGGTGAATTCTATCCGTTCGGAAATGCCTGTAATCTGTCCTCAAATGACAATAGCCCAATATATACCAAAATCCATTTTCATGAAAAAGCCCAACGGGCTCTATCCTACGTTCGGATGGGGTTTCTTCCCGCAATGATTCGTATCTTAAAAAAACCTGCTTCCGTTCGGCAATGCTCTCGAACAAAATTTCAAGGGCATTGGGCACCTTTTCGTTAAACAGAACTTGTCCCGGTACTATGGACACTTGGGACTCCAAGGTTTCCACCCAATCTTTTTCCTTTCCCCTTAGCACTGACTTCAATTTATACATGGCGGATTCATAATACGCGCCAAGGGACTTATCGGTAAATTTTTGCATCAGTTTTTCTGCGGCCACAAAACTTCCGGCTTCTTCGCGGGTAAACATTACCGGGGGCAAACGGTACCCTTCCATAATGGTATAGCCAACTCCTGCTTCGCTCACAATGGGCACACCAGAAGCCTCCAAAGTCCTAATGTCCCTGTAAATGGTACGTAGGCTCACATCAAATCGGTCAGCCAGTTCTTGGGCTTTTACAATCCGCTTGGATTGCAACTGTATTAAAATGGCAACTATCCTATCAAAACGTTTTGCGGTATCCATTCCCATAATTGTGTGAGCTATCTCCCAAAGATAGGATTTCAATCCAAGGACGGGAGATCTTTTCTTGCTCATCTTGATTCGTTTATAAATTAATTAGGCTCTTGTGATTTTCATAATCATTTGTCTTCTCGAGCGCAGTCGAGAGGCAATTTGCTCTACTTTTAAGGGTCTCGACTGCGCTCGACCTGACATCTTGCCACTTTTTCAAAACTAGGCACGTAGAGTGACAACTGCTTGTCATGAACTTTTTTTTCTACCCATTTTTTTCTACTGACAAAGGGCTGTCACACCCCCCTCCTACTTTTGGTGTCAGAAACAATAAACCTTTAAAAAACAAAGCATCATGGAAAACACCATTAAAAAGCAAACTGAAGCACAAGTTATTACCTCAACACAATTGTTGGAACATTACCAAGGCCATAGAGCACTTACCCGAAGGGTAATCGAAGCCTTTCCGGAAAAAGAGTTTTTTAATTACAGTATTGGCGGAATGCGTCCTTTTTCCGAGATGGTAAAGGAACTTTTTGCCATTGCCGTTCCCGGACTTACCGAAATTGTTTCGAGCAAAATCGGTGATTTTGATGAAAACAAGGACTATGGCAGCACAAAGGCCCAGTTTTTGGAAAAATGGGACCAAGACACGGAAGAAATCATTAAGCTCTGGAGCCAGATTGACTTGGAGCGTTTTCAAGAGCATGTAAAACTCTTTGGGCAGTATGAAGGTACCGTACAATCTTCCATTTTTTATTTTATTGACAATGAGATCCACCACCGTGGACAGGGGTATGTTTATTTGAGGGCCTTGGATATTGAGCCTCCATTTTTCTACGAAAGATAAACCTTAATTGGGATGAAGACTATTTTGGTATTCAAAACGTCCGTTTGGGGCGAATCGCAAGTAAGACAGTTACGTCCCCTGTTGAACCAATTGGTGAACAAGGATGGGTGTTGGAACTTTGACCTGGAGGATTGTGACAACATTCTCCGGGTCGAGACCCAAGGGGTACCGGCTCTATCCATTGCCTCACTACTGCACAGCAATGGTTTTCATTGTGAGGAACTGCATTGATTGTAGATGTAAGCTCAAATTATGTCAGGTTGAGCGCAGTCGAAACCTATTGATTAACAGCAATCATTAAATTCTCGACTGCGCTCGAATTGACATTGTACTGATTTTTTTGACAGTTCTTTATATTACAGGTCAACTTTTTGTTTGAGCTCGTTGAATTGGGCCAACAGCTCTTGATAGCTGTCTTTTTCTTCTTGCCCTGGCGCTTTATCGGCACTGCTTAAAATATAGTACAGATATGAAATTTGGGCTACCATTACCACTTCTGGATAGGCTCCCTCATCATTTTTGAGTTGTTTTAATGCATCCTTGTATGGCTTCAATGCTGCTTCACCCACTTTATTTTTTTCAAGTTCCTTGATTTTTTCCTCAACCTTATCCTGAAGTTGTCTAGCTTCCGATAGTAAATTGATTACCTTAAACTGAAGCTCTTGCTGCTCTTTCATATCTGACAAGGAAACTCCTTCTTCTTCCAGTCTAGGATCCATAAGGATTTCAAAAGGTTTCTCGAAAGACTGATTGCCAATTGTTAATTTAGCGGTATACTTTCCTGGCAATACCATTGGCCCGTTTTTGTAGCGCCTTTTCTTGTTTTTTGCCCAAGCTCCTTTTTGCTGCAGGTTCCATTCAAAACGGTTGATGCCCTTTTTGGTCTCCAGTTTTTCATCCATGTAAACAAAGGTCATGCTAAGGCTCATATCCTCCACTTTTTCTGTGGTGGATTTCAATTTAGTGGAATCACTGACAATGGTTGCCACCTCTTTACCTTGTGCATCCATAATCTGAAGACTTACGCCTTCCTTGATATCAGAGGGCAGGTAGTAATCAATAATCAGACTGGTTGATGGATATTCAGGAAAATCTCCCCCGCCCCAAGGTGTTTGGTATCTGTAGGTATTATCAGGCTTGAACAATACAGGAGTGTCATCAAGTTGGGTAATATTCTCATCTTGAAGGGTAGTAACCTTGTCCAAAATCCAGAAACCACGTCCCATGGTACTCAAAATTAAATCTCCACGGAAAAGCGTAATATCCGTAATCGGGGTTACAGGTAGGTTTTGCTGGAATTTCTTCCAAGTTCCGCCGTCATCAAACGATACGAACATTCCAAACTCGGTCCCGGCATACAACAGTCCTTCGCGAACAGGGTCTTCTCTTAGCACCCTTGTGGTATAATCGGATGGTATTCCGTTGGATTCGGTACTGATCAACTCCCAGCTCTCACCGTAGTCTTCTGTTTTATAGAGGTAAGGTGTGGTATCGCCCATTAAATGACGATCCACCGCAATATACGCTTTGGCCGGGTTGAACTGTGATGGTTCCACGGATTCTACCCTACCGCCTTTTGGCAATTTTTTAGGCGTGACATTTTTCCAGGTTTCCCCACCATCCTTGGTAATGGAAATAATCCCATCATTGGAGCCCGTCCATATTACGCCCTTGCTTATTTTTGACTCCCTGATGGAATACAAAGTACTGTAATATTCTTCTCCGGTAATATCGCGAGTGATAGGTTTTCCGGAGATTACCTGTTTGTCCGGTTCGTTGGCAGTAAGGTCTGGGGAGATAATTTCCCAATTTTTGCCACCATTACTGGTTTTGTGCAAAAATTGAGAGCCCATGTACACCACTTCTGGATCAAAAGGGGATACATGGATGGGTGCTACGCGCTGGAACCTATATTTTAAGTCTTTAGGATTGTGTCCGTAAATATTGGATGCACCAATGGAATATTCGCGGCTTTGTCCCGTTTTTTTGCTGTACACGCTAAAGCGCCCCTTACAGTTGTTATAAACAATGTAATGGTTGCCCGGCATGGGGATTACGGGGCCGGTTTCACAACCGCCCACATTCATCATAATGCTTTCGTTGGGCGTGGTCGTAGCTTTGGGCGCCCTGCTTGGGATGGCCAAGGTGGTATTGTCTTGCTGGGCTCCGTACACCCAATACGGATACTGGTCATCCACAGCAACTTGGTAGATTTCTGCCGTAGGCTGATTGTACTGTGTAGACCATGTTTCACCTCCGTTATGTGAAACGTTGGCTCCTCCATCGTTACACTGGATCAATAAATCGGGGTTGTCCGGATTGAGCCAAATATCATGATTATCACCGTGGGGCACACTCATGCGTTTCCATGTTTTTCCCCCGTCCATGGATTTTATCAATGGGTTGGCATTGGAATACACGATATCGGGGTTGGTCGGGTCCAGTTCAATATTAGTGTAGTAAAATGGTCTGTTCACCAATCTCACATCATCGGAAACGTGTGTAAAGGATTTTCCTTGATCTACGGATTTATACAATCCCCTATCTTCACCCGGTGCTTCGATAACGGCATAAAGTATTTTTGAATCCGTTGGCGAAACCGCTAAATCAATTTTACCAATCAACCCTTTTGGCAGCCCCTCTTCCAGTTTTTCCCAATCTTTTCCCCCATTAATGGATTTGTAGATGCCTCCTTCGCTGTTCTCACCGCCAGAATCGATGGTCCAAGGTGTACGGCGTGCCTTCCAAGCGGCAGCATATACAATATTTGGGTTACCGGGGAGCAGTTCCAAGTCGGCAAACCCTGTTTCATCGGAAACGTACAGGATCTTTTCCCATGTTTTTCCTCCATCGGTCGTCTTAAAAATTCCGCGTTCCTTGTTGGGTTTAAATGCATTTCCAATGGCGGCAACCCAAACAATGTTGCTATTTGTAGGGTCGATTTCCACAGCACCGATTTGACCTACATTTTCCAATCCGATATGTTCCCACGTTTTTCCCGCATCAATGGATTTGTACACCCCTTTCCCTGAAATGATATTGCTACGGATTCCATCGGAACCTGTTCCCACATAAACGATATTGGGGTCATTGGCTGCGATTTCGATAGCGCCTATGGAGGGTGTTTTAAAGAAGCTATCGGAAACATTGTTCCAAGTGGTCCCATAGTCATCTGTTTTCCAGACACCTGCACCGGATGCCCCAAAATAAAAAGTCCCCGGGAGCATGGCTGTTCCGGTAACGGTGGTTACCCTTCCTCCCCTTGCGGGTCCTATGGTTCGGTATTGTAATGCTTCAAAATCCTGGGCCAAGGTTGCACAGGTTACTAAAAAAGTAAAAAGAAAATAAAAAAAGCTTTGCTTTAAGGTCATGAGTTAGTAGAATAGTTGGTTTCTTCCCAAATCTACTAAATACCTAGCCAATCTGAAATTGAATATAGATGGAATTATTGCCCTTAATAAAAAGTTGAACGGTTCGTCTGTTTATTCTTGTGGAAAAGAAAGGATTCTTCTTAATGTGTTTTTGATTGTCCGGATTTTATCATATACAGAACTTTCGTCAACCTGAACTTGTTTCAGGTTCTCATCAGGCTTTTGATTACTAGTGTAATGAGATTCCGAAATAAATTCGGAATGACGTGTAAAAGGAAATTATTTCAGGTAATGGATATTCAATATACCTTTTATCAAATTGCAACTGCCCTACTGTACTTATTTAAATATTTCGAGGGGGTCATATTCGTAATCTTCTTAAAAGTATCCCTAAACGCTTTGGGGTCGTTGTATCCCACCTCATACATTACTTCATTGACCGTTTTTCTCCCTTTTTCCAGTTCTTTCTTGGCAGCTTCCACTTTAACGCGCTTCAGGTATTCGATAACCGTGTTTGAGGTAGCCTTTTTAAAACGCCTTTCGAAGGTTCTTCGGCTTACCGCAATTTTTTCGGATAGCTCATCAACGGTTATTTTATCTTGATAATTTTGCTCGATAAATTCCTGAGCCTTTAAAACCTCTTTATCGTTATGGGATTTTTGTCCTTTGAAGATGATAAAAGGCGATTGGCTGACACGGCTTATGTCTATTTCAAAAACTTTTGAAGATAGCACCGCCATATCGCGACCAGCAAACTTTTCCACTAAATAAAGGTTTAGGTTTAAAGATGAATAGGCTCCCCCGCTAGTGTACAAACCGTTCTCATCGGTGATGATTTTATCATCCACCAGATTTACTTTGGGGTACATCTCCCTAAACTCACTTGCTGCCAGCCAATGCGTGGCACACTCTTTTCCATCGAGTAAACCCGTACCTGCCAATATAAATGCACCAATGCACAGACTCGCCACTTCGGCACCATTGCTATATTGCTCTTTGATCCAAGGAATAAGTGCTCTGTTTTTAGAAACTACCTCCTTGTAATCACCATGAATTGCAGGAATAATGATCAAGTCGGTTTTCTTTATATCTTCAATAGCGGTATTTGGTATAATATTGAACATCCCGTTGCTTGACCTCGCTGTTTTTTGAGCGCCCACAAGGTGAGTGGCAAACATTGGGGCTTTGCCCGCTCTTTGCAGGGCACTATTGGTCATATTGAACATTTTAAAAGTTGCCTCCAAATTGCTCAGGCTCGAATCGCCTTCTGGAACAAGTATCGATATATGCTTCATTTGCTGAAAATCAATTGATTAACTTTAATTCAAAGGTATATTAAGTTGCTGTCGCAATCAACCCGTTTTATTGACGTAAATATACCCCCAAAGTACAAATTAGTACACATACCTTTGGTAACACCTTGATTGTTAAACAGAAAACAAGTGTTATGAGACAGGTTATTTTATCTATGCTAGTGTCCATCGACGGTTATATTGAAGGGGTGGACAATGATATAAATTGGCACGTTTGGGATGATGAAATGCAAGCTTATATGATGGATTTTTTGCAAACCATCGACACTTTTATCTATGGTAGAAAATCGTATGAGTTGATGCTTGATTATTGGCCCGATCAAAAAGGTGAATTTGCAGATATAATGAACCAAACATCCAAAATTGTATTCTCCACAACCCTACAAAAGGCAAAAATGAATGCCAGAATAGCTCGCGGAAACGTCGCAGAAGAAATACAACAAGAAAAAGAAAAACCGGGGAAGAATATGGTGTTGTTCGCTGGGGCCAATATGGCCTCTTCATTTATAGAGCACAACTTGATAGATGAATACCGAATTATTGTAAACCCTGTGGTGCTGGGCAAAGGAACACCTTTGTTCAAAACCGGGAAACAGCAACAACTTAAATTGGTAAGCGCCAAACCTTTTAAATGTGGCAATGTGCTGCTTACATACAAAGCAAAATAATATGGATAGGAACATTTTAAAAGCGTATGATATCGCGACCTCAACGCTTATTGAGCTGCTCTCTTCGTTGACCAATGAGCAACTCAATATAAAGCCCACCAAAAATAGTTGGACCGCCGGGCAGGTCGGTGATCATTTGGAGAAATCATACGAAGTATCCAAAATTTTGCTGGGAGAAGTTGAAGATACCCAACGCCCCCCAGACCAAAAACTGGCTGAAATACGTGCGTTGTTTTTAAATTTTGACATCAAAATGGATTCGCCCAAAGCGATTGTTCCAACAAATGACCCCATTGACAAAAAATGTCTTCTTATCAGTTTGGAAGAGAAAATTCAATGGGTCAATACGAACTCCAAGAATATGGACCTGTCAAAAATCTGTCTGGATTTTGAAATCTCAGAATATGGGCCATTCACCCGCCTCGAGTGGATTGGTTTTAATACAGTACATACACAGCGCCATAACCATCAACTACAACAAATCATTAAAAACATAAAAAATGACACCTAAACAAATCTGGGCAAACCTAGGCGTAGAAAATATTGAAAGAACACAAAAGTTTTATCTGGCACTGGGGTTTAAGCAAAACGGAACTCCCTCAAAAGATTTGGTAAGCTTCTTGTTCGGTGACGATGAGTTTGTTATTCACTTTTTTAAAAAAGAAAAGCTAAAAACAAGTCTCGAAGGGGAGGTGGCCGATTTAAGCCAAGGCAATGAGATTATATTCACCCTCTCCGCGGAAAGCAAGGAAGAAATCCACGAATGCATAGAAAAAGTAAAAAAGATAGGGGGAACCATTCGTTTTGACCCTAGGAAGGACAGAAAAAGTTTTTACGACGATAACGGTTATTACGTTGGTGTCTTCGCCGATTTGGATGGGCACTTATTCAACCTCTTCTGCAATTTGAACAAATAATCCCTGCATCAAGCAGGCGGAGAACATAACTTAAACTAAAAAACATGAAAACTATTTGGTTGAACCTACCTGTAAAGGACATTAAAAAATCGAAGGAATTTTTTAACGCTATCGGATTCAAAGAAAACCCAATGCATAAAAATGCCGAGCATTTGGGAAGTTTCTATATAGGAGAGAACAATTTTGTAATGATGTTGTTTCCCGAGAACACTTTTAAAGGGTTTGCACAGAATGAAATCAGTGATACCCAAAAAGGAACGGAAGTATTGATCAATATTGATGCCCAGAGCAGATCGGAAGTGGATGCAATGGCCAAAACAGTACAAAAAGCCGGCGGCAAAATCTTTGCCGAACCTGGTGAATCCGATGGTTGGATGTACGCTTTTGGTTTTGAAGATTTGGACGGGCACCGATGGAGCATGTTGTATATGGACATGGAAAAAATGCCCGGGTAAATTGTAAAAAATGATACAACAAAAGTTTAAAATAACAATCAACGCCCCGACCGATAAGGTGTGGCGAATACTATGGAATGATGACACCTATTGTGAATGGACAGCAGTTTTCTCCGAAGGGTCTTATGCCAAAACAGACTGGAAAGAAGGAAGCAGGGCTTATTTTTTAACTCAAGATGGAAGAGGAATGGTAAGTAGTATAAGACAAAATGTTCCTGATAAATACATGTCCATAGAGCATTTGGGAATTATTACGAACGGAGTAGAAGATTATAAGAGCACAGAAGCAAAACAGTGGGCAGGGGCCATGGAAGATTACATCCTCGAACATATTAATGACAAAACTCTATTACATATAGAAATGGATGTTGTTGAGGGATACAAAAACTTCTTTTTGGATACTTGGCCCAAAGCCTTGGAAAAAATAAAAGCGTTGGCGGAAAAACAATCATAAAATCACACATAAACATTAATACTATAAACCTGTTGTACATTTTGAAGGTTTCATATGCCAAAAGCCGTCAATTCGAGTGAAATTCAAAAGGAATTTTGTATCGAGAATCGGGTTTTGACTTGAAATTCTGGTTTTCGATACGATTTTTCGGAAGAAAAATCACTCAAACTGACGAATTTCAATCATAATGGACAACGGGTTACTAAAGATCAAAAACAATGAAAGTAAACACGTATTTAAATTTTGACGGAAAAGCAGAAGAAGCATTCAACTTTTACAAAGGGGTATTTGGCGGGGATTTTATAGCAAATATGAAAATGGGAGATGCCCCTGATGCCGAGAAACTATCTGAAGAAGAGAAAAATCGCACCATGCATATCTCATTGCCGCTATCAAACGATACTATTTTAATGGCATCGGACATTGTTCCCTCCATGGGACATTCCCTAAAAAAAGGCAATAACTCCTACATTTCCATTCATCCGGAGAGCAAGGAAGAGGCAGACCGTTTGTTCAATGGTCTATCAAAAGGAGGAGAAATTGAAATGCCAATGGCCAATCAATTTTGGGGCGATTATTTCGGGAGTTTTGTTGACAAGTTCGGTATTCACTGGATGGTAAACTATAATCCACAAAGCTAGTAACCCCATCAATTTTATAAACCGCAATATGGGCAACAGTTTCAATGGACAACAAACAACAATTGTAGAGGTGTTTTGTACCTCGGTAACCACTATTGAAAAAGCGGAATTCCTTTTGGGCAAACTCCAAAAGGAATTTCCTTCTTGTGAAATTAATTTTGATTTGGAAGATTGTGACAATATACTTCGGGTAGCCACAGCAGGAAGTACAATGGACACTGCTCCGATTATTAAGTTGGTAAAAAAATATCAAGAGGATATACAAATCTTACCCGATGAAATCCCTGTAAAGGGCACTGATACCCCCAATGGAACATCTAATTTCCATGACCATTACAATACAATTGCTTAAAATTGACTACTGGTAACAGCAATAATCCATCAAAAGTGAAATTGAATATAAAGCCCGACTGTGGAAATGCCCCAAAAAGAGAGTTGGTTAAACGCCTTAGCTGCTATTTTGCCTCCAACGATATCGAAAAGGCCATGGAGTTTTTGGATACCCATATCACATGGACCTTAGTCGGCAATAAAACCATAAATGGAAAAGAACATTTTAGAACAGCATTACAGGAAATGCGTCAAAATAAAGTGCGCGAGTTAACAATTCACAGCATAATCACCCACGGAAAGGAAGCCGCCATAAATGGTGAAATGTTATTGGAAGATGGAAGTGTATTCGGTTTTTCCGATTTCTACGAATTTACAAGTGCCAAAGGAACCCGTGTCAAGACCATTGTTTCCTATCTGATTGAGAAAAACTAACCTAAATACTGACAGTACCAAGGAATCCAATCCCCATTCCTCCTAATCAAAAATTAAAAAGGAGATTTTGTCTTTGAAGACTCTTGATGGAGTTAGGGTGTTCACACCATGTATTCCTTTAAAAACTCAATATTTGAAGATTTTCTTAAGCGCGACAAAGCCTTTACCTTTATTTGTCGAACTCTTTCCTCGCTCAGTTTTAACGCTAAAGCAATTTGTTGAATTCCCATGGATTCGCTGTTGCCAACGCCAAAATACATTTTGATCACAAAAGCTTCCCGATAATCCAACATGTTCAAAATACCATCTATTTCGGCATGTAACGATTGGCCGATCATGTTATGTTCAGGACTTTCCAACTGGTTTGATGGAATAATGTCGTACAGATTTAGCTCCCCATCCCCGACTTGCAATGATTCGTCCATTGAAATAGGCCATGAAGCATGCTGCATACAAACTTGGATCTCGGATAATGAGAAATCAATAAGTTCCGATACTTCCTCTGCGGTGGGCGGTCTTTGGTGCAATTGTTCAAAATGGGAAGAAGCTTTCTTTATTTTATTTATGACATTTATTTTGTTCAGGGGCAATCTAACCATCCTCGATTTTTCGGAAAGTGCCTGAATAATGCCTTGCCGTATCCACCAAACCGCGTAGGAAATAAATTTGAAGCCACGGGTCTCGTCAAATTTTGTGGCCGCTTTGACCAATCCGAGATTGCCCTCGTTGATAAGATCATGGAGGTTAAGCCCTCTTGATTGGTATTGTTTGGCGACGGATACTACAAACCTCAAATTGGCGGACACCAATTTTTCCATGGCCCAAGTGTCCCCATGTCTTATTCGTACAGCTAGAGCCACCTCCTCGTCTTCCGTAATCATCGGGATACGGGCTATGTCGTTTAGGTATCGCGTAAGCGATGGGGTATCCCTGTTTGTTATCAGTTTTGATATTGAAAGTGGTCTCATAGCTTATCTGTCTCATTAGGACTTCGTCCTCACGTAAATCAAGTTTCCATTGCCCTTTGGATTTTTTCTGGAGCCAATTTCAATTTGGTCTAGGGATTTGACCAAAGGGGTCAGTTTTCGGAACCCGTAGTTCCTGGCATCAAAATTGGGTTGCTTTTTTTGCAAGAGTGTGCCAACTTCGCCTAAAAAGGCCCACCCCTCCTCATCCTCCACATCTGCAATGGTAGTTAGGATAAGGTCTATCACCTTGGGAGTGATCTTATCTATTTTACTCTTGTTGTTTTTTTCCGTGTCGTTGGCATCGCCTACTGGGGCTTTATGTAATATTTCAAGGTATATGAACTTATCACAGGACACTATAAAAGGATCTGGGGTCTTTCGTTCTCCAATTCCAAAAACTGTCATACCGGCCTCTCTTAATCGTATTGCCAAACGCGTAAAATCACTGTCGCTCGACACCAGGGCAAAACCATTTACCTTTCCGGTATACAAGATGTCCATCGCATCTATGATCATCGCGCTGTCCGTAGCGTTTTTGCCGGTGGTGTATCCGTATTGTTGAACAGGTGTTATCGCATTTTTAAGAAGGACATCCTTCCATTTTACCAAACTTGGCTTGGTCCAGTCTCCGTAGATTCTTTTTATGCTGGGGTTTCCATATTTTGCAATTTCCTCCAGCATTTCTTTGACATATTTGGAGGGAATGTTATCGCCATCTATTAGTACGGCAAGGCTTAAATCTTTATCCATAATAAATATTACTCCTCGTTTCTTTTTAAATATTCATTCTTATAGACGGCCTTTGCAAGTTCTTCCCTTTTCTCTTTGGATTTTTTGGTAAACCTTTGGTTTTCCCTAATATGTTTTAACTGTTGGGTGTTCCGCACCTTGTTCCTATATCTTTTCAAGGCTCTTTCAATATTTTCACCGGGAACTATTTTAATTTTTAGCATATGTTTTGTGCTTTAAGGGTTCATGTAATTACAGGCAATCTAAAACATAGGCCTGTTGTCCAAGGATATGTTTGATCCTTGGAAATGCATATAGGGACTTTAGCCATGCAAGCATCAAAAAGATGAATATTCAAACAAAAAACAACCTAAGAAATAGCCTCTTCTGAACTAGGAATCAATAGGGAGAGAGCTGTCTTGATATTTAAGGATTGGAGTACTGATTGTCCATTATCCGCAATGCACAATAAAGGAAAGGATTTAAATTGGATTTAAGCCGCTTTTGTCCTTTTATTTTAATTCCGGTGGAAGGTTCTTTTGCATTTGTGCCGGTTAAAATCCCAACAAGGGTTATGCTATACAGCCAAAGATGCGGAAGAAGTCCAAAATTTGGCTGAGGAACCATCCTATCAAAAAAAGAAAGAACAACTAAAAACAAATCCTGCTGCATAAGATATTTTAACTGATTAAGTTGATTTTAAAAACATATCAAAAAGAGTGTACATAACGGAGCTCAAAAAAAAAAATGTCGAACAGAGCTATACCAGAGGCGACGACGTAGATGATAAACCTGACCGTCCTATCCACTTAGCACTGTATTGGAACTAAGTTTTATGTGGCACCGATTTTCCGTAAAATTCTTATATTTAAGACCATATCCCCCAGAGACTTATTGAATTACAGAAATGCCTTGCTTTGCATTAAAAACAGAAGACTTGGGCATAGCCAACCTATTTGGTGTTGTATGCAAAAGAAAGTTGGGCAAATAAACAAGTTGAGCCACATAGAACCAATAATTATGATATGAATAAATTGCTAATTTTCAGCCTAATCGCTTTAATTCTGATGGGCTGTAACGAACCGCCCAAGTATGATTTAGTCATTGAAAAAGTTAATTTATTTGATGGCCATGAAGACCTAGGCACTGTGAATGTGGCTATAAATGATGATACAATAGCCGCAATAACCGCAAACAAATTACATGCAGGTTCAACTATAGATGGGTCAGGTAAATTCATGATTCCTGGACTAGTCAATGCCATGTACATGCCAATAGTTTGGAAGATTTACAAGAAGGCTACCCTTTAGGTATTTTGACTCTTTTGAATATGCATACCGGATTGGAAGAAAGGGAACTTGGCTGGAAAACAATGACAAAAGATTCAATCGGTTTTTCCACTCTTTATGGAGCTGGTCATGCAGCCACAGTACCAGGTGGGCATCCTACTCAATTCAGCCCAGATATGGAAACAATTAATGATTCGCTTTCTGTTGAGGACTGGATAAATCATCGAATCTCCAAAAAGGTTGATTACATAAAAATAGTTCACACTTTAGGTGGATGGATGGATGAGCCAGCAGCCCCAACTTTAGACTATGATAAAATTAAGAAGCTTATAGGACTCGCACATAGTAATGGATTCAAAGCTGTGGTGCATGTCGGGGAAGTTGAAGAAATGGAAACCATTGCAAAATTTAAACCCGATGGTTTTGTGCATATGCTGAGCATGAAAAAAGATATTCCAGTCCCGGACAGCTATTACACCACAATTTCGTCTAGCGGTACTTTTGTTGTACCTACTGCAGGTATTAATTTAAAACCGATGGATGGACTTCCTCCGTTTATGCGGGAATGGATTTCAAATAATCTATTGGACGCAAAAGAAAGTGCCGAAATAATAAAAAAAATGCATGAAGCTGGGATATTGATCGTGGCAGGTACTGATGCACAAGAAGGTCAAATGAATTTTGGGGAAGATTACTTTTTGGAACTAGAGCTATACAAAATGGCAGGCTTGTCCAACCTTGAAGTACTTAAAACAGCTACAGGAAATGCAGCCAAGGCTTTTGATTTACCTATTGGAGAAATTAAAAAAGGAAGTAAGGCAACTTTTGTCCTTCTCAATGCAAACCCCTTAAATGACCTTGCAAACCTTAGAAAAGTTGAACAGGTTTGGAAAAATGGTAAGACCAATTAATAAGTACTGAAACAACACCTAACCCATGCTGGAATTTAATGGGCATGGTAAAACCACTTATAAGTTACTGTATATGTCAACTAGATTATAATTAAAGTGGCTAATATTAGGTTCTCGGTATCCGGGCGATCCATTTCTGGTAAAGAAAATTACGGTGAAAGTGTGTTTTGATTTCATTTTTCATGACTTTGGTTAAACAATAAATTGTAAAGACGAAAGTCAAATCGTACTCTAAAGTCCTTTCAAGTTAGTACATTCCGGATTAATCGCTGTACACCGAATTGCACACCTTTTATTTGGTTTTAAATGAAATCAGATGAATGCATAAAAAACAAAAGGCACTGTCAATCAGTCAGTTGACAGTGCTTTGATACCACCTATTTAGTGGTTCGTCGGGGTGGCAGAAACCACACCCGATTTATATATATTTGAAAATCAATGTATTGACACCTTAATCTTAAGGGCACTCCCGTTCAGAACACGGAAAGCAAAAAACAACTTTTGAACACATTTTTCATGTGTTTAATCCGTAGCAAAAATAATAACATTTCGTGTACACAACAATTCTGAGTTAACTATTTTCCTACCCCTTTAAAATCTTTGATTATCATATCCGCTGTAAAATCATTTTAAACATTAAAATGAACATCTCTAAATTTCTTGCGGTTAATTTCTCAAGTATAGGATTCAAATTTAGTCATACAAAAAGATGGCCCATTGTGGGCCATCTCAAATTAACTAAATCAAAAATCAACTATTCTTGAGTTTCTCTTAAACTGTAATAACCTTATTCAAATTCCAAAAAATAGTCCTTGAACTCAGGTGAATTGAACATTCCGTTGCCATCATGGGCCACATTGGGCACAATTATTTTTCTGTGGTTATGATCGTTCGGATAAAAGCTTTCCATGTATTGAAATATATTCTCACCTCGATTAAATCGATTGGATCCCAACAAAGTTGCTTGACAGTCCGTAGTGTTGAGAGTTCCTTCTGTTGATGTATCATCACTTCCCAAAAAGTAAACCGTATTTCGGGAAACCTGCTGTTGGGTCAAAGTGGATGCATCAACGCCATCCAAATAAGGTACTGCAAACTCATATCCATAGGGCCAATAATCATAGCCCGCGCAATCCATAGGTTCATAGAAGCTCGAAGTATCCTCATTGTAGCGCTGGCCATCAGGATAATAGAAATATTGATTGTTTGCCACTACGTACTGAAAATCAATGGTTTCTATTGTGGCCTGAACTTTATTGGCCAAGGCATAATGTTGGGTATAAGCGGCGCCGGATGAATGCCCAGCAATAAAAACAGTTTCTAGGTTAGGAAACTTCTCTTGGTTTGAAAAACGATTGACCAAGCTATCCAATACGGTAAAGGAACTTATTCCTGAGTTATTGTTTCCTGCGTTTGCTCCTTCACGCCATCTGGAATCGTTCCATATCAGTCCATTTGCAGGGGCTGTACCATTATCTTGAAAGTATGGTGCAATAATAAGCGTGTTCCTTTCCATCTTCATACTTTGCAACGAATTGACCATATAATTGTAATAATTATCTGCATCTCGATTAGCTCCGTGGACTACCACAACAACCTTCTCTATAAAGTCCCATACAAACTCGGTGTCTTCGATAAAATCATAATTTGAATAAACATCAAAGGATAAAGATTGTTCGGAATCATCCAAAAACTCCAATCGTTGCATACAATCTTCAGATGCCGACAGGCATGGGGTCTTTGCATTCGTTTCCGCATTTTCTGTTGTAAAAGAATAGGAAACCGACTGTTGGAGCATTTTTCCCTCGACACCAATTCGACCAGAATCAATATTAATTGTATAGGCCGTATTGGGTACCATGTCGTCCAAACCAATCAGCACCTTAGTGGATTGGTTAAGGTATTGCGCCATATAGGTCACATTCTCCTGCCCTGCACTTATATACACCGCATTTTCAAATGCATCGGGTTCCACTACGGACGAAAAAACAATCTCAAAAGTACTGTTCAATGGAACACCCTGCATATCATCGGTAAATACCGTGTCGTTCAATTTAACGGAAATCACGTTTAACGAGCCCGCCGTAGCATCATCATCTTCACTACAAGCGGTGAACCAAAGCACAACCATGCCCATAAGTACACGTTGAAGGTTCTTGACTATATTTTTATTCATCTTATTCTTTTAATAAATTAATTACATGCCGGATAGGTACAGGCCGACTCTTGTGTTGTGGTGGAACCAGCTGCGCAATCCACACCACCTGTCATCCAAGTTGTACCCTCCTTATAGGCCCAAGATCCCGAATATTCCCAGGCTGCTCCTGTTCCATCCACATCAACATCACCAAAGGTTTCAACCACGGTATTCCCATTGAACAGTTCTATGGCATCATCACCGTTTTGGTTCATGGACTCCGTCTCAATAATGTGTTCAAATGAATCTATGCAGCCACCAAAATAGGCCGCTATTGTTGCTTGCTCGCGAGCCAGAAGAATATCGTCCCCCTCCTCAACGGCAATAGCAGGCAATGTAAATTCGATACCGTCGGTACCTCCTCCATTGTTGGCAACACCGATACTATAGATGCTCAAATCGGGGATGTTTTTATTAACCTTTAAGTGTACGGCCTTTCCTCCGTTGGTTCCGCTGCCGTCCCACGATAGGGCCAACACTCCTTTTAAAGAAAGAGCTTCGTTACAAATAGGGTAAGGACAGTTGGAATCAGCAGAAGTTGTGGAGCCGATGGAGCAATCAAGTCCTCCCGTGGTCCAGAAACCATCAAATTTATAGGCCCAAGAACCAGAATATTCCCATGCTTCTCCCGTACCATCCACATTAACGTCCCCATAGGTTTCGATAACGATATCTCCTTGGAACAGTTCAATGGCATCATCCCCATTTTGGTTGATGGCGGATTCAGCTTGGAGTACATATTCAAACTCATCGGTACATCCTCCAAGATATGTGGACAACAAAGCTGTTTCCCTTGCCACCAGAATATCATCCCCTGCAGCAACAGAAATCGCAGGTAAGGTAAACTCTTTACCATCTGTTCCCCCTCCATTGTTCGCTGTTCCCAAACCATAAAGGCTTAAGTCAGCAATATCCTGATTGGCCACAAGATGAACGGCTTTACCATCATTAGTCCCGGAACCATCCCATGTAAGGGCCATAATCCCCTTTAATGATAAGGCAGGTAATTGTTCAATAATCGCCATGGTTATGCCTTCTGAGCCACTTGAGGCATTGGTTACTTCTCCCAATGAAATATCAATCACCTCATTGCCTTCATTTTCGCCATCCAATACCGTGGTAATCTCAAAAGAAACGGATAGGGAGCCTTGAGGAACAATGATTGTTTCCTCCTCAGAAACAGTATAGTCCACGTCTTTGGTGGCACTTCCATCAAAAATGATGGTAGCGGTCACATCATCATTTGCGACTTTATTCAAAGTTGCCGTGATCGTAGCCGTTTCACCATCTTCCTGTAATTCGGAAACATCACTAGACAAGGTCAAGGTCGGTGGCACAAAAGCTGCAGTAGTGAAATTAATGGTAAATGGGTTGTCCAAGGATTCTCCTTCAACACCATACGTTCCCTCTGGCAATGTTACCGTATAACTTGTTTCATAGTCCAACTCACTTGGAATCAAACTAACATTTGAGTCGGTGTTTGAAAATTCAATTTCGTAATCCACGTTTCCGGAGCCTGAAGTAAATTCCAAGGCCGATACCATAGCGTCGGTATTTAAACTATGGGAAAAAATCAAATCGACAGAGGTGTTCACCGGAACATTTTCGACACTGGTTCCAAAATTTGTTTCGGTTATATTGGTGGTCAATACTCTCAAGGAGCCATCATCTAAAATAGTTCCTTCTTCGTCATCGTTACAACCAATAAATAAAAACACCATAAAAAAGGCTATGTGCAATATTGGGTTTTTATAAGTTTTCATGTTTAGTAATTTTTAGTTTGTCATTTGGTAATCTTTTCTGAAATAAATGCACTGAACTCCCTTGGATGAAAATCCCATATAAATGGTAACAGATAGTACACCATAAGAGACAGGAACACAATGGAAACAATATTCATCCATATCCCACTTTTGGCCATATCGGATATTTTTAAATATCCCGACCCAAAAACAACCGCATTGGGCGGCGTTGCCACTGGAAGCATAAAAGCACAGGAAGCAGCTACTGTGGTAGCAACCATCAATATGTAAGGGTTGATGTCGAGTCCTATGGCAATTGGCGCCAAAATAGGAAGTAACATGGCGGTCGTAGCCAAGTTTGAGGTCACCTCGGTGATAAAGTTTACGGAGGCAACAATCACTACAACCAATACAACAAGGGCCAATCCTTGCAACAGACTCATTTGACTGCCCAGCCATTCTGCCAATCCAGTCGTTTCAAAACCAGAGGCCAAGGCCATTCCCCCTCCAAACAGTAATATAATTCCCCAAGGAAGCTTTACAGCGTCTTCCCAATTGATCAAAGGCTCTTTTTTGTTGTCACTTTTAATCGTAAACAGCAAAATGCCAGCGCACATGGCTATTATGGTATCATCGATGGCCGGCAACAAGGGTTGAAGCACAAAAGAGCGGGTTATCCATGCAAAAGCGGTAAGGACAAAGATGCCCAAGACTATTTTTTCTTCCTTCTTCATGGGCCCCAGCTCCTTTATCAATGAATTGATTTCCTCCCTTCCACCCGGAAACTCTTTCTGTTTAAAGGTAAAGGCAAATTTGGTCAGGTAGATCCAAGCGATGACCAAAAGTGGTATAGCTATGGGCAATCCCCACTTGGCCCATTGCCAAAAAGTAATCTCTATCCCATAGACCTCTTCTACATAACCGGCGAAGACCAAATTCGGAGGTGTTCCAATCAAGGTGGCCACCCCTCCAATGGAAGCACTGTAGGCTATTCCGAGCATAAGTGCCTTCCCAAAAATCAAGTTTTCGTCTTCCCGGGTAGCAGGGTTGTCCTTTAGTTGTGTTACAATGGACATGGCTATGGGCAACATCATTACGGAAGTGGCCGTGTTGGAAATCCACATGGACAAGAATGCTGTTGCCACCATAAAGCCCAGAATAATCTTGGAGACATTGGTCCCTATGATACGAATAACCTGCAAAGCAATCCGTTTATGCAGATTCCATTTTTCTATGGCAATGGCCAACATAAAGCCGCCCATGTATAAAAAAATGTACTTGTGTCCGTATGAAGCAGTGGTACTCGATAAGTCCACAGCTCCCGTCAATGGAAATAAAATAATGGGCAAAAGTGCGGTCACCCCTATTGGGATAGCCTCGGTCACCCACCATATGGCCATCCAGAGTGTAATTCCCAACATGCTAAAAGCACTCTCTGGCATACCGGAAGGAGGGTCAAAGGTTTGCAGTATCAAAAAGACCAATGGCCCCAGTACCAAAAAAATATTTCTTTTTACCAAACTCATTTTTGGGTCTTGTACGGTTCAAAATTCATTTCATCTACCAATTGTCTCAAAAAGTTACCTGTTGTTGGCAAGACAAACGATAGATATAATTTTTCGTCGTTCGCATCCTTAGTGATCAAACGGTCTGGGACCTCAAGAATGGATTTGTCCGTAAGCAATTTGGTAATGGTCAAAGCAATCAAATATGTACCATCTGAAGAAGGGTGTTTGTCATCAAAATAGAATTCCAAATCAGGCCTCGCAGTTCTGGCCTTCATGTACACCGGCCCCACGGGCAACACTTTTGCCTTTAGCGATGTGGCCAGATCCATGTACTCTTTGGTAATGGTCTCTTGCATCAATGGATTGGATTTATAGGCCCAGGTCATATAGAAAATGGGCTCCGCTCCTTTGGAACGGACCAATTCAGCAAACTTGCTTCCATATTCCTTAAAACGTTCCGGGGTGTCTATGGTACTAAGGCTATGGTCTCCGAACACAACATAGTCCCATTCTTTCTCTTCAAGCAGTTGGCGGGTAACCGTTCCTTTTTCACTTTTCCAGTGCTGCTCCAAATTACTGCCTCCCACAGTGGATTGATGTGCAGAAATATCAACCCCCTGTGTTTCGGCCATGGCGTCCACCAATTGGGGCATATTCCAAAAGTAGGTAAAGCTATTTCCAACAAACAATATTTTGATGGGACCTTCCTTTTCTTGGGCACTTAACTGAACCGGAATGGTCAGCACCAGTGCAACAATCCATATACTCAGATTCTTGATATGCTTATTTCTCATAATTTGATAATGCAATTCTTTATTATTTATTGATTGACCTTGGTTTCATCAAAGAAGTCGGGGATAGGGTTGGGAACATTATCGTTCCTGTCTATTTCGGATTGTGGATACAAAAAACGTTGCGGTAACTGATTGCCCGTGTTCGGGGTAATAGGCACCCTGACCACTGTTTCTCCCTCAGTTCTTCTGGTATCGTTGAATGTCTCTATTTGACCGAACAAGGTAATGTAACGTTCTTCCAGGATTTCGCGAAGTAGCGCATTTTCTGGACTGATACCATCCGTGTTTTCCATACCTCCCGCTTCAAAGTCAGCAGGCACATAAGGTTCATAATTTACTTGGGATGGGTCTACATTTCTCAGGTACCCTCCGGTATCCATAAATGCCCTATACTCGTTCAGGTTGGATAGACCTGTCCCAAAACCATTGACTCGTAAGCCTGCCTCAGCCAAAATAAGTAGGTTTTCCTCATAAGTCACCAAAGGTGCGGGAGCATCTTGTGCAGCAAAACCTTCCTCTATATTGGGTTGTATCCCTGTACTATTTATGGTAAAAAGAAAACCAAATCGTCCTGTTTCATCCGTCTTGGCATTTCCCCTATAATTGGAAGGTATCGGATTGCCTGCGCTTGGATCCACAAGGCTTGCCATAAAATCGGATACTATGAGATCGGACTGGCGTACTTCTATGGCAAAAAACTGATAATTGAGATTGGAGTTTTCCGCCGCAGTTCCATGCGGTCCGTACATACTGTTCGCCATGGAGCTAATTCCGTTGCCCGCGGCATTCAATGCAGCTTGATAGTTCTTGGTATGCATGTAAAAACGTGCCTTAAGCGTATAAGCTGCCTCTATCCATGCATTGGCGTCTCCATCAAAATAAATATCGGAACCGGCACTTGGTCTTCCCGTTCCTTGGCCCAACAATGAAATTGCGGCATCCAAGCTGTTCTGTATTTTTCCATAAACCGAGGTTTGGCTTTCAAACACAGGGTCTGTGATCGCAACATTCCCGGCTTCATCAAAAGGGATGTCGCCATATAAGGATGCGATAGAACCTGCAACCTGAGCCTGTAAAACCAAGGTTATTCCCTGAGCAATCGGTCCAATTTCATCTTTGAGAGAGGTCTCTTCTGCAATCAAAGCGTTTCTATAGCCATTCACAAAGGCATCGTTCCAAAGGGCGTCAAAATCACTGGTAGTCACGGAATAATTATAGAACCCTTCATGCTGTCTATCTATTCCTCTATATTGACCTGCAAAAATAGCTGCTCGACGAGCTGATTCCCCACTCTGGAACAATAGGTTTCCGACTTCGGCACCTGTAAGAACCGAACCAAAAGAACTCTCCGTAAGATTATTGGGGTCGTTGTTCAAATCATCGACCAAGTCACTACAGGATATCAGTAGTGCGCAAAGTATTACGATTGATATATAGCGTTTCATTATAATAGTTTTTTTGATTAGAAGTTAAGTGTTAGGCTAAACAAGTAGGATTTCGTGCTTGGGTTGTTGAAATAATCTATCCCCCTAGCTGCACTTACCCCCGAAAGATTGGTATCGGGGTCGTTTCCTTCAAATGGGGCCCATAAGAACAGGTTTCTTCCGGTCACTGAAAATTCAGCGGATTGAATTCCCATGGAATCCGCCATCCATTCATTTTTTAAGCGATAAGAAAGGCTCAATTCCCTTAAACGGGTCCATGAACCATCTTCAATATACAGTTCATCGTTCCCATTGCTGAAAAACCCTCCATCTCCATTGTACCATGCTTCAGTAAGTGCGACCGGGCCTGCGCCAAAATCCTGTACATTACCCCTGAAGGTTTCTCCGATATTGATAATGTTACCGTCCGCAGTAAAGTAATTTCGTGTCGCCGTGACCTCATTGGCCGTATCGTACCAGGTTCCCAAATCCCGCATCACGGATTTGGTTCCAGCATAAATATCGGCACCTTGATAGGTCTCTAACAGGGCCGTCAATCTAAAATTTTTATAGGAAATATTGGTGGCCAATGACCCTTGCCAATCTGGGTTGGGGTCACCGATCACACCTTCCACTTGGTCTTGCTCGGGGAATCCGTATTCATCATAAACAATGGAACCATCCTCGTTCCGGAGGGTTCTGGAGCCCCACAAAACACCCAAAGGCTCTCCTTCTACCGCACGGGAACTAACTGCAGAAAGGCCTCCTAGGTTCAAGGATTCGATTCCTGCCAAATCGGTCACTTTATTACGAACCTGTGTGAAATTCGCATCCATCGACCAGCTAAAATCTCCCGTATCTATGATACGATAGCCCAAATCCAGTTCGTACCCTTTATTTTCGATTTCCGCACCATTGGTATATACGGATGTGTAGCCAGTTGAATTGGCCTGTGGAAACTCCAACAACACATCTTCCGTAACATTGGAAAAGTAAGTACCACTGATGGAAAGCTTGTTTCTAAAAAAGCGTAGGTCCAAACCTAACTCCATTTCCTTTTTCCTTTCCGGTTTCAAATTGGTATTTCCACGACTGGCACTCGGTACAAAAGCTCCATTACCGAACAACCCTAGATTCAACCCTCCTCCGTATGAATCTCCAAATGTGGGGGAAACATATACATTTGAGGTGTTGTATCGGGCGGGCTGTACACCGACCTCACCATAGGAAGCCCGTAATTTTCCAAAAGAAAAGAAGGTACTTTCCATAAAAGGTTCCAACTCGGAAAACTGCCAAGCCACAGAAGTAGATGGAAAAATGAAAGCCTTGTTGTCCATATCCCCAAAAGTAGATGCGGTCTCGCCCCTGACCGTGGCATTTACATACAACATCTCATACAATGCAAATGATGCCGACGAATATACCCCCACGGTACGTTCCTGTCCTTGCGAACTATTGGTCACTATATTTTCGGGCAGTATGTTATCCGAATCCCTTATACCACTGTCCACATCGAGGAACTGAACAAAGTTGGTCCCGACATATCCATTTACCGCTCTTGATTTATCGTTATAATTGAATCCCAACAAAAAATCACCACTGACATCGTCCGTTAGGTCAAAATTGGTCTTGGCGATGTAATCCATATTAAAAATGGTATTGGTAGCCAACTCCTGACTTATAAAACCAGATCTGTAGGATCCTGACGCTGATCCTGGTGTAAAAAATTGATTTCTTTTCTCACTATAATGATCAAGCCCCACTCTACCGATCAAGGTCAACCAAGAGTTGGGCGTAGCGGTCAACTCCACATTGGTGATAAAACGATCTACCTTGGCCAAATTTTCCTGCTCGTTTATGGTCCACAATGGGTTATTGTATGTAGGTGTACCGTCCGCCCCCAAGGGTTCCCTGTATGATCGATGTCTGTCAGATACCGGAGTCGCATTACCATTTGCATAATAGTCACCCCGATAACCCGATATATCAAAATCCACTGGGTTCCTCAGCAATCCGAGATATAGTCCTGAACTGTTAGCTCCTTTTAAAATTCTATTGGACTTGGTACGGGAATAGGATGAGCTGATCTTCAAACTAATTGCATCGGTAAAGTTTTGTCTGGCATTAAAGCGCATGGTCGTTCTATTATAATCGGAATTGTTCCTGATGATACCTTGTTGGTCCAGATTTCCCAAGCTAAAGAACATGGAACCTTTTTGATTGCCTCCACTAACGCTCAAGTTGTTTTCCAAAAAGTGGCCATTATTAAAAATCTTATCAAAATTGGAATCATGGAAGGTCTGCCTTGAGTTTTTGTTCAAAATAGGATAATATACATTCCGTTTTGATCCAAATAAAATTCCCCCGAGGTATCCAACTCGTCCAGGCCACCAGAGCGTTCGGAAAGTTTATCGCCCCAAGAATCCCTTGCCCTTTGATCATATACCCCATTGTCACCCTGTCCATATTCATCCTGTTGTGGATATCTACGATTGATTTCATCGTAGGAATAGGTGTTCTTTAAACTTACAGAAAGTCGACTGTTGAACTTACCGGTTTTGGTGGTAATATTGATGACACCGCCCAACGCCTGGGTACCCCATAGAGCCGCTGCCGATGCTCCTTTGAGTACGGTAATGCTCTCGATATCGTTCGGATTGATATCGTTCAGCCTTGATTCTTGGTTCACTCCACCGCTATCGCTGTTTCCTCGCACATCGTTACTAATGGGAACGCCGTCCACAATAATAAGCGGTTGACTGTTTCGGGTGATGGAAGACACCCCCCTGATCTGAATGTAGGAACCTGCCCCCGGATCGCTCGAGTTCCGTGAAATACGTACCCCGGAGGATTTACCCGATAAACTATTGAGTACATTGGTCTCCCCTGCCTCGGCCACCTTGTTCCCAGAAACCGTGGAACTGGCATAACCCAAATCGTCTTTCTGTTCCTTAAACCCCAAAGAAGTTACGACAACCTCATCAAGGGCCTCTGCACTCTCTTCCATTACAATATTTAAGGTAGCACCGCTCCCCACCGTTTTGGTTACCGTGGTAAACCCAATATAACTGAATAGAACTTGTGAGGATTCATCGCGTACCGTAATGGCGTAATTACCATCAAAGTCTGAAGTTGTTCCATTGGTTGTCTCTCGCTCAAGTATAGAAACCCCTGGCAATGGCTGTCCATTTTCGTCAGTTACTTTTCCGGAAATTTGTTTTTGAGAAGATACAATTTGAAAGGAAAGGACCCCAAGAAGCAAAAATGCATGCTTAAGTCTGAATTTCATTTTAAATGTTTTAAGTTTGATTAGTTTAGAGTAAAAACTACCAAAAAAACAAAAGTTGTTGTTTTGATATTATTGTGCTTATGTGATTGACAATTATATAAATAATCATCATTTATATTGTCACTTTAATAACTTTTATCAATTTTTATCAATTTTTAACCGACTTACATGCATACAGAAGACGAGATAAATAAAATTCATGCGGAATTTATCTCAAAACTAGAACGCCATTATGGCAAATACGATCCGAACACGAACAAATTCGAATCCACAAGCAATTCAAAGATTGCACGTGACCTATTTTATAGTGATTCACAATTCTCTAGATTAATAAACAATACAGCATCGGAAGGTGAGCTTACCCGGGCCCTACGAAATGTTCAGCGTCTCTTGGACGTAAATGAGCTTCGCGGTAAGGTGAAGAAGTTAGGTGAAAAGCCTAGCGATTCCTCTTTCAGCAATAAAAAGTACCTTTTTGGTATCGGGCTTTTACTATTAGGTTGTATCCTGACCACCTACATGATAACACGTTCAAACGAAACAATTGACCAAACCGAGGAACTATCCGAGGAGACCCGATACGAAATGTTGCGATGGGGTTTTGAAAATAACTACGTAAAACCCTATGTTCGACTAAAGGAACTACCTGAAGATTGTTACTACCCCTGTTACAAGTACCAAGGTAAATGGAAGCTCAAAGAAGAATATAAAATTCCTTTTTTTAGGGAAAGAAACGGATTTCATTATGTAGCAAAAGAAGTGGTCATGTATGCCAGGTGCATGGATGAACGGGATGATCGCGGAGAATCTTTCGAAGGATATGAATACCAAAAACATGAGATTTGGTATGATAAACGCGAGGTTCCCATCGATTCATTTCTAACTAAGGACGCCAATCCCAAATTGATTTCATCCTACATGAACTCCAACTTTGAAGATGACCCCAATTATGTGAAAATTGCTTATGTGCATACCTTTTTCAAAACCGAGTTCAGTATTGATGGTGAACAGATACAGCGATCCGGCAAGGCCATTGGACGTGACATTGAGTTTGTCCCTCAAGAAGTTCTGGAAAAAGAGGCCGTATCTGCAAAGTTATTGAACGAACTAAAAAGCGAGACCAACTCCATAGCCAAAAATCTATTGGAGGACTTTTCAAAACCCATTACGTGTAATCCGACGATGGCTCCCAATGTGGATTTTAACCAAATCAAAAAGGGGGATGTCTTAAGTTTTGACTGCCAGTTCAGCACCGGGAGATTTCTTGTTGACTATAACAAATCTTACATTTTCACAGATCAATACATCAGTACCTTCTGTAGATAGACCAAAGATTTAGAATGCGTACCGTTGTGGTCCTCCCCTCCGGATTTCCTCACTGGCATGCTCCTCGAACTTTTTAAAGTTCTCCCTAAAGGCATTGGTAAGCTTAAAGGCCGTTTTGTAGTAGGCATCGTCATTGTCCCATGTGGCCCTTGGGCTCAGCACCTTGGTCGGAACTCCAGGACATTCCCTCGGTTGGGCCACCCCGAACACGGAGTGGATGTGGTACTTCTCATAATTGTACAGTCCCAGCTCCCCGTTCAATGCGGCGCTGATCATTGCCCTGGTGTACTTCAGCTCCATGCGCGTGCCCACTCCGTAGGGACCGCCCGTCCAGCCCGTGTTGACCAACCATACGTCCACACCGGACTCCTTCATCTTCTTGCTCAGCATCTCCGCATACCTGGCCGGGTGCAAAGGCATGAACGGCGCCCCGAAGCATGCCGAAAAGGATGGCTGTGGCTCCACAACGCCGGCTTCCGTTCCCGCTACCTTGGCCGTATAGCCCGATATAAAGTGATAGGCGGCCTGTGCAGGGGTCAGTTTCGAAATGGGGGGCAATACCCCGAAAGCGTCCGCCGTAAGGAAAAAGATGTTCTTTACGTTTTTCCCTATTGATGGCCACTGTATGTTATCGATATGATGGATGGGATAGCTTACCCTAGTGTTCTGGGTGATCGAGGTATCGCTGAAATCGACCTCGCCGTTGTCGTCCATCACCACGTTTTCCAATATCGCCCCTTTTTTGATGGCCCCGTAGATTTCCGGTTCCTTTTCTTTAGATAGGTCGATGACCTTGGCATAACAGCCGCCCTCAAAATTGAATACCGTATTGTCCGGCGTCCAACCATGCTCGTCGTCGCCGATGAGCCTTCTGTCCGGGTCCGTGGACAAGGTCGTCTTTCCAGTTCCCGACAGGCCGAAGAATATCGCCGTGTCCCCAGATTCCCCCACATTGGCGGAACAGTGCATGGGAAGAGTGCCCTTGTAAACGGGAAGGATAAAGTTTAGCGCGGAGAAAATCCCTTTCTTGATCTCCCCGGTATAACCAGTGCCCCCGATAAGGGCAATCTTTCTGCCAAAGTTCAGTATCGCAAAGTTGTGCTGTCTGGTGCCGTCCTCCTTTGGGTCGGCCATAAAGCCAGGTACGTTCACAACGGTCCACTCGGGGTCAAAGTCCCCCAATTCTTCCTCAGTGGGCCTTAGGAACATATTGTACGTGAACATATTGGACCATGGGTACTCGTTGATTACACGGATGTTCAAGCGGTAGTCATGATCGGCACAGGCGTACGCATCTCGGACATATAGCTCTTTGGTGTTCAGGTAGGCGATTACCTTGTCGTACAGCTCATCGAACTTTTCGCTGTCGAAGGGGATGTTGATGTCTCCCCACCAGATCTTGTCCTTGGTGATATCATCCTTCACAATGAAGCGGTCCTTTGGGGACCGTCCCGTGAACTCCCCGGTATTGACTGCCAAGGTACCGGAGGAGGCCTCTTCGCCCATTCCATTGTCGACCGTTATTCCCTGGAGCTCTTCCGGGGACAGTTGGTAATGGATGTTGTTGGAGTTAAGGTTTAATTTTTCAAGCGACACAATAACGTCGGCGGAAGGTGATAAGGACATGATTTGTTGTTCTTTTGATTTATATATGCCTTCAAGAATATCAAAAAAATGGAAGGTTAAAAAGCTTTAACAACGTTTACTGAATTTTATCGACTTTAATGTCAATTGGAGTCGCTCCTTTCTACTATGATCTCATATTAATAATTTTCAATTACGTTCTGCTTAAAAGAAATGAAGTTAAGGTATTTACTAAATTCCAAAATAAGAATCCCCAAATCTTACCCCAACTTTTGCGCTTGGATCCTATCGGGTTTTTGTAGCGTTCCGGTAGATAAGCGTGAAGCAAAAACCCGGTAGGGCGCAACCTACTTTTTGGATCTCAGTAGCCCATGTCCTCACCTGTACCCCTAGCCTTATCAATGCCCCTTCCAAGTGCCTTGATGATCTTAGCGGCAATCTGTACTTTATTGGTCGGTATGCTTGGAGCCTTTACCCCCATCGTTTTAAGTAGCTTAAAGGCCATGTCCTTTTCCTTGGTGGGCAATCCCATCACCTTGGCAAAGAACTTCCCCGGTTCCTTGGCATGGGCCTTTCTCCCAATATAGGATTCCACATAGTTCCTTTTGAAGCCCGTTGTCCTGTCAAAGGTCTTTTCTGCTGCTTGGTAAAAACTGTCCCTATCAAAACCTCTCTTTATGGTCTTTCCGTTCAGTTCCACTTCGGATGCCTTATGTTTTGCCATTGGTGAAAGGGTGTAGGTGTTCGTTACATCCCTTCTACTGACAATGATATGGATATGGGTCTGTGGCCCCTCCTTTTGCATTCCGGCTGCCACCAATTGCCCGTTCTGTTTATTTGGGGCCAATCTTTCTTGCTCTTTGATTCTTTTTTCAAGCTCATTGACATTCCCGATGGATTCGCCCCGTTCCACTTTCCGTATCTCGTTCCTTAGCCTTGCTATTTCCCCTCGGAAAGGCGCATTCTCCTGTACCTGTCTGTCAAATCCCCGATAGGTGCGTTCATGCTCGATCTTGGCATAGTATTTCAAGTTCTCTGCTTTGACCTCTTGGTTGCGATGGAAACTCTTTGCATAGTCCTCCATGAGCTTCCTTGTGTATTCTCTTAGCATGTTGGGATCGTTGCCGAGGGCCTTAAGCTCCCTTTGGTTGGGACTTACCACTATGGAATAGAATTTTGGGTCTTTCTGCCTTAGTTTGGCCGTGTTGGCATCTATTTCATCGATGACCATTTGGGGGCTTACGCTGTCGTTTTCTTGGTCAAAGAATTCCTCCCTTTGTTCGGGCGACCTGTCCTCGTTTTCCTTTTCCAGATAGTCCACGTAGTTCCCTACACTAGAGTTGTAGGTACTGCCCATTTTCTGTGCCGAGATGGTAAGGTACATGAACGTTATTTTAATTGGTATTTAAGGCTTTCAAAATCCCCGATGCCCATATTGATTTTGAGATATGGCTTTCCCATCATGGGTTCCACCTTCTCAACATTTTGAAGCATTTCATTGCAATGCTTTTTATAGCTTTCAAATTCTTTTAGCATTCTGTCGTGCTCTACTTTCGGAACGGTGTTTCTAGGCTCCAAAAAAACCATTCGCTCTTCCCGTATCTTGACGGGTTCACGTTTAGGTCTCCTCCCATCCTTTACATAGCCTTCGTAAAGAATGAGCATCATTTCATAGGTGGGCGGGATACTGGTCTTTTCCATGTTCTTGATAATGGCGATGAGCCTATCGAATTTTTTCATCATCTGACGCTCCAACTTTTTGATACTGTCAAGGACAATCTTTGTTCCCTCTCCAAAAGGGTCAAGGTTGTTCTCCTTGAAGTATTGTATCATCCCGTCCAGTACCTCACTATGCGATTTGCTGAACCTTTTGGAATAGCTCCGAAAACGAGTGGCCGTTTCCTTCTTTACCATGATATTGGAATAACCACCGGTTCCTTTCTTTGTTCTGCCATTTGTGGATTGCTTTTCCATAGGTGCGATTTTGTTTTTTTAGTGAAATTGCGTCAATTTTTTCGTCAAAAATTTCCAGTGTTTACAGGGCTTCCCAAAGGGTTTACTGTAGATTTCGGAAAATTCTACTGTAGCCCCTGTTTTTGTACGGTATTCCAAAATCGTCTCAATCATCTGGTTTTCAACTTGTTGAAGACCCAAAAACAAACGTGATGGCGCATTCTGCGCATCACCCTCTTGCTATTCCCTACGTCCCGCAAGCGGGACCGAATAAATACATCCTTATCATCCTTCGGCTGCTTTTTTGATCTGCATATGTTCGATAAGGTTTTGCATGTCCTCCCCTATCTTGTGTTCCAATACCCTAGCATAGATTTGTGTGGTGGACAGTTTTGAATGGCCGAGCATTTTGGAAACGGTTTCTATCGGGACTCCATTGGAAAGGGTTACTGTGGTTGCAAAAGTGTGCCTTGCTGTGTGGAATGTGACCCTTTTTCGGATTCCACAGGCTTTACTGATTTCCTTTAGATAGAAGTTTACCTTCTGGTTACTGAAAACGGGTAAAAGGATATTGTTGATTTTCCTTTCAGAAGATCCTTCATATTTCTTGATGATATCCCTTGCCTGAGGCAGCAATGGTATTTTGAGTCTTTCATCGGTCTTCGTCCTTGTGGTAAACAACCAATCATTGCCGTCTATACCTTTGATAAGATTGTCGGGACTAAGTGTTTTTACATCAATATAGGATAGGCCTGTATAACAGGAGAACAGGAATACATCCTTCGTCTTTTCTACGCCTTGTTTTGTAAAACTGGTTTCTTCTATGAGTCCAAGTTCCCTTTTCGTCAAATGTTCTCTTTGGGCTTTGACAAAGTGCAGTTTATAGTTCTCAAAGGGATCCTTTGAAAGCCATTCCATCCTTACCGCTAATCTTGACATTTTCTTTAGGCGTTCCATGTGCTTCATGGCCCCGTTATTGGTACACTTGGTTCGTGTAGATGGCCTGTACTTTCTCAGATACTGTTCAAAGTCGGACATAAAACGGTAATTCAATTTTTTGAGCTTTATGTCCTCTACCCCATATTCCTCTTTTAAAAAGAGGTTTATGCACCGTTCGGTAATATGGTAGTTCTTTCTGGTTCCGGGGCGCAATGAAGTATGCATGGTTCCATTATGGTAGGCAATTAATTGTTTCAATGTTTTGCCTCCCTCATCTTCCCCAAAGAATCTTGCTTTTATAGCCAATGGAGTAATTACCTTATCTTCTGCCATCAATAGCCTATGGGCCTCATGTAAGCCTGTATATATTTGGTCAAGATACTTGTTAAGGGAAATGACATAACTGGAAAATCCCTTGCCCCTTTTACGGCTATTGTCCCATAAATTGGTTTTGATTTCCCGATTTATGCTAAAATCGGTGCGCTCACCGTCAATGGTGATCCTACAATAGACAATCCGGTTCTCGGATTTCACCTTGTGCTTCCTTGTAAAGAAATTGATTGTTAAACGATTGTTTTTCTGCATGTTGTAACCTTTTAGAGTGTGAATACTGTGAAAGTCAAAACACAAGAAAAATGGTTCTAAAAGTCATTTAAAGTTACAACAAGAAGTGTAAGTGTTTGCTCCCGATGGGAACACGCTTGATATGATTTTAGATGGTTTTAAATGAATTCAAACGATATGTCTAAAAACACAAAACACTGAAAATCATAAGATTAACAGTGTTTTGATTTCACTTAAATAAGTTAAGTCGGGGTGGCAGAGCCTGAACCCATGACCTTAACCCCATATAAACCAGATGTTTATGTCTTGTTTTCCAAAATAGGACATCCTATAGGACATCTTCGTGTGAGAGTTGAGTCTTTCACGGATATAAATATACCAAATGGTTTTAATTCAATACAAACAAAAACAAATAATTTCAAATTTAAATACCCTGCATATTCTCAAAAACAATTAAAATACAGATTATGTGTAAACTTGGATTATAGCATTTGGGAACCTTCTATATAGAAAACTCAAAAGTTTAGGGAATTATATTGCGGTGATTTTATACAAGCTTTCCAATTCGATTTTGGTGGTCTGTACCAACGGATGTAACGGTCTAGCCAATAGAATCAAGTGATAAAATAGGAGTTATTAAAGGGTCTGTTTTTGCATTTCAGCAAAAAAATTAAATCAATTAAGAATTATGTACACTTGGTCACAACCATCAGACTTTTGCCACAGGTGTACCTTTCAAACCTTCACCGACCAGCCATCCCATGAACTTTGCAAATGGTCCGATGTCCTCTTTCACACTGGCCGATTCCAAGGCTTTCATATATGTTTCACGTTCTTCCACAGGTATTACGGTCCAAGGGTAGCCGCCTGAGGCCAACATTACATTCATCAGAAATCGCCCCATTCGTCCATTGCCATCCATATATGGGTGAATGAACACAAATATAAAGTGCCCCAATACGGCCCTTACCGCTGCATTTTCTTCTTTCTGCAACAGTTCGAACAATTCGGGCATGGCATCCCGTATTGCATCCTTGTTCAAAGGAACGTGCATCGACCCTCCTATATATACCTGGTCATTTCGATATCCTGCCAGATCGGAGGCTTTTAGGATACCCGAGGTCACGCTGGGCGCAAAAAGTTCCCGGTACCAATCCCCATGGTCATTGTCCACCACTTTTCCGGAATTCTCCCCTTGTAGAATACTTTTGATGCTTTCACGCACGCGCTGGGAAGCCAACCAATATCCACGGGCCGCCATGGCATCGCGATGCCTTCTGTCCGCCTCATTATCTTTGGGGTCCCATTTGCCGCTCCTTACCCGTTCAATCAGTTCCACGGTAACCCTATAGCGTTCTATGGATAAGGAATGATATGCATCGGTTACGTACATATCCTCAACTTCCTTCATATATTTATCATGATCTTGTGGAATGCCCGGGGCTTCTGGAAAATGTGAGATCACCCCATTGCGCATTTTGTGCCACAGTAAACGAATCCTGTTCACATAGGGAGATTTATCCCTTATGGAGAGGGCAACCGGGGGTTTATCCCCAAATGGATCGTTTTCTCGAACATCGTAACCAGCCTTTTGCATTGTCTTGACGATTTCATCCGCTAGTGCATCACGCCCAATATTTCTAAAAGCTCCTGCCAATCTCCCGGCAATGGTGGAATGTCCCCCGTCCAACAATAAACCAAGTATTTCGGATGCATCCGGTACCATGGCCAATATGGTGCGCACATCCGTGGTGTTTCCTTTGAACATCCCCGGTGAACAATTTACCAGGGCCGAAGCCAAAGTCAACATTCTGATACCTTCCCACACCATAATCTCCGCTTTTGCGGGCAATGTGGATTTCATGGTGAACATAGAGGTGCCATGCAGCAGTTCCGTGTTGGAATTCGTGCCATTGATCGCACGGATGATCAATTGCTTGGGAACAGTTTGGTTGCCGGCATGAAGCAATAGGGATTGTTCCGCTGAAATACAATAGGAATCCCCATATCGTTCGGCCAGGTACCGGGCACAGAAACTCCAATAATTGGCATACCATGAGGTACTATCCCCCTGTTGTTCATCGGGAGGTACGATAATGTACCAACCTTGTATAATCTGTCGGATAAAGCCATTCCCGCTCAACCGTTCCCGATGGACACGACTGAGTTCAGAAGTTTTGATTGCGGTGATACCTTGATCTTGCAATGTTTTTAAAGCTTCAAGGGCATGGGCCAATTTTTCTTGAGGTGTTGCCATTTTTCTGTACCAATCTTATTGGGCAAACATTATATTTCTATGCTGTTTTGTTATTATATATTTATGATGTGCTGAAATTATACATTTATGACGTATAAATATTATGTTTTTATGTTAAAAATACAGGGAGAGCCAATTAAAACAGAAATCCATATCTAATATGCTTGATTTAAGGTGCAAAAAACGGCGTCATCTATGATCTTCGACAGAAAAAATGAGCATAGCAAAGAACACCCATAAGACACTGACCACGGTCCACTACATTAAAATATTGGATTGGTCTTATTTTACCGTTTTTAGTGGTCCCATTATCCCAAGGTTTAGTTCATGGTTTTGTGAATTATAAAAATTCCCAATGGTGTGAATCCAAGGCCGTGATTGCCCAAATGTCATAAATAAGCGGGTCGATATCAAGAATGAGGGGGCATTACGGGTCCCTGAGCAAAACTTTTCTGCTCCCTTTCCCTTCATGTAGTTCCATTTCCAAATATTCATCCTTTCCCAGCACAAATTTGGGCAGCACATATACAAACATTTTTGAATTCCCTACACTAATTTTACTGGGCACTTGGTATTTGTATATGGGAACCATTTCCAGTCTTTGGTGGGATGCCTTCTTCGTTTTGTTCCCGGTAACGCTATAGACTTTTAGATAGTCCACCTCAAAATCGATTTCCGAGTTGTTGGAAATTTCCATTACCAAGTACGTCCCATTTCCATGGTAGGCCATTTTCTGTAACTGAAATTTAATGCCACCCTTTCGCTTGGTGGCCAACCTTTCGTTCTTGGCCTTAAAAAGGTAATTGCAATAGCTCTCAAAGTATTCCCTGCGCTTGGCTTAACATCCGATTGGACACCCTATCGAACAAATCCCACTTGTATGGGACGGGCCCATACGATAAAATGAAGGGGGAAATCACCATTGTGAATGGCAGCCCCTATTATGCCTCGGCATTTGTGGAGGGTGAATATCGAATTGGCCAAAGTTGGAACCTCCGTTCGCCTTTCTTTGTATATGCCAATGTGCCGGAATGGGAGGTGTTCGAATTACGGGGACCGATAAACAGTGTTGGGGATATACAACAAAAAGTGGCCGTCCTGGCCAAGGAACAGGGATATGACCTCGATCTTCCCTTTGCCTTCAGGGTAACCGGAACGTTTGAGAGTTTGACCGCACACATTGTCACCCCCAGAATCCCGGATGTGGAGGGTTACCGGGAAGGTATAAAATCCCAGAAATTTGCCTTTGACCATGTTGCAGGGGAAATTGTAGGCTTTTATTCGGAAAGCCATCAGGGTATTTTTACCGGTTCGAACAGTTTTGTCCATGTACACTTTCTAAAAGAGGACAGAATCTTCATGGGACATTTGGACGACATCGGCTCTGGAAACGGTCCGTTCAAACTCTACCTTCCTAAAAAGAAGACCAAGATAGGTACGGAAATCCGTGTCAATGACACCGATTTTTCAAAGGGGCGTTTGGGGCATACCCAAGATATTGACCTCGATGATCTGGCCAAGTTCCACGGACATCTTTGTGACGGTCTAGTGGTCGGTCATCTTGGGCTGCAACAGGCATTACAGGCACTTTATCCCGATGGTGTTGTGGACCGAACCAATACCCGTATCGTGAGCAAATCCTCACCTTGCTTGGCCGATGCATCCACCTATTTGACCGGGGCAAGGTATCAATACGGCACATTCTTTGTCTCGGACCACATAGATGGCCTGTTCATTGTGCAGCGAATCGATAATGGCCAAACCTTCTCCGTGCATTTAAACAAGGGTGTAAAACCGGGAATCATAGACAAAATGGGATCTAGGGCGATAAAAGGGGAACTGGATGGTTGTGAACTGGACAGGTTAAAGACACTGGAAGATGATTTTTCAAAAACCTTACTTGCCTCAGACCCAAAAAATATTTTTACCGTTGTCGAATTGGGTAATTTCAAATGGAACCCAATTCTGGAGAACAATTTTACAAAAACAGATATCCTAAATAAGCACATGAAGCCGTGTAAATAGTAAAATTTTTATGAAAGGAAGGATACCAAATAAACAATGGACAAGTGGACATCCCTATTGAGAACCATCCAAAGGAAATTTCGAAGAAGTTGAACATAGTGCCACTAGCGGCGTCACAACAAAACAAAGGCTATGAAAAAGGAATGTTGCGATATTAATGAGCTTATTGAAGATTTCTACAACTATTTAAAACACTTCACCTTAAAAAAGGTCCGGGATGAAACCATTGCGGAAGATATAGTGCAAGAGGTGATGATGAAACTGGTCGAGTCCCATCAAAAAAACACCGATATTGAAAATATCAAGGCCTGGCTGTTTCAAGTTGCCCGAAATACCATTTATGACCATTTTAAAAAAAACAGCCCTGTTGTTGACCTAGATGATGTTACGGCCCTTACAGCAAATGAATCGACCGATCTGGAGCTATCGGTGTACGACTACATGGTGCCCATGATCCAGTTCCTTCCCAAAAAATATGCCGAGCCATTGCAATGGAGCGACATCGACAATCTACCCCAAAAGGACATAGCCAAAAAACTGAACCTCGGGTATTCGGCCGCAAAAATGCGAGTACAAAGGGCAAGAACAAAGCTGCGGGATCTATTTGTGGAATGCTGTGATATCGAGTATGGTGCCAATGGCAACTTCGTCAGTTGCACCGTTAAGGAATCGTGCACCCCGTTAAAAAACCACTTGGTTGATTTTCAAGCATCCACAAAACATCAATAGCTGGTTCCAATTTTTTTTTTTAGAATAATGTGTCTTTTGACACCCCATTTCAGACTACATAGTAAAGTCTAATCCAAAACACGGAACTATGAGTACTGAAATCAAAATTTTGCATTCCTCATGCTGTGCCACAGAATCTCCCATAAAGGCACGAATCGAAAAAATTGCCCAGGAAAACAATCTGGACGTAAGCATCACAGAGCTATCGGATCTCAAGGACACCATGCGCTATGGTGCCTTGTCCTTTCCCTCATTGGCCATCAAGGGGAAAGTTTACGACTATAAGAAGGTCAGTAGCGACGAGGCATTATTGTCAATTCTTTAAAACAATTTCAAAATGGAAGCCTTGACAGATCTGCTTACCCGATTGGCAGACTATATTGTCCATGTCCTTTTGGGCATCGATAATTCGGACACATTCGGCACTGCACTGCACTATTTCATCATTGCCTTTGGCACAATTTCCATATTGGTCGTCCTTGTGACCTATGTGATGGGTACGGTAACGAGCTATTTGCCCATGGAAAAAATCCGGGATTTTTTGGAAAAGCACAAAAGGTCGGGCCTTGGAAATGTTGCTGCATCCAGTCTGGGTGCAGTGACCCCCTTTTGCTCCTGCTCTTCCATTCCATTGTTTGTGGGCATGATGCAAGCAAGGATCCCATTGGGAATATCGCTTTCCTTCCTTATCACCTCGCCTTTGGTGAACGAAATCGCCATTGCCATTTTCTGGGTGGGTTATGGTTGGAAAGTAACGGTAGCGTACCTGCTTTCTGGAATCGCCTTGGGGGTGATCGGTGGAATCATCCTGGAAAAAATGGGCATGGCCAAATACGTGGCAGAATGGCTCAAGGACATTGATGGCGCAGCGCGTTCAGGGGAAAAGGATACCAGAGGCCTGCTGAAACGATTTCCCGAAATTCATCTGGAAGCCATCAGGACACTAAAAAAACTCGTTCCCTATATTTTTATAGGAATAGCGGTAGGGTCATTTATCCATGGCTATGTCCCCGAATCATTTTTTGGGGCCTATATTTCAAGATCCAACCCTCTTGCGGTCCCAATAGCCGTGTTGGTATCGATTCCCCTGTACATTGATGCAGTCGGAATCCTCCCCATATTGGATTCGCTCGTTGGCAAAGGAGTCCCATTGGGAACGGCCATCGCCTTTATGATGGGGTCGATTGGCCTGTCCATACCCGAAGGCCTGCTGCTCAAAAAAGTGATGCAAAAGCAATTGATCATCGCTTTCTTTTCTACCATTGCCATTGGCATGATCCTTTCCGGCTATTTGTTCAATTTCCTTTTTTAACTGCCTATACTTATGAAATGTGACATCTTCAACATTTGGGAAGCCCATCGGAATGATTTAAGGAACTATGTGGGCAAACGCATTTCCAATGCGGATGATGCTGATGATATTATGCAATCGGTCCTTGTCAAGATCACGAAGTATTGTGAGACAAAAAATGATGTAAGGCACATTAAGGCCTGGATCTATAGAATCGCACAACATACGATAATTGACTTCTACAAGAAGTCGAAACGGGTCACCAATGCCAACATGGAACAGCTGCACTTGCACGATTCCCATGATTACGATGAACAAATGTATGTCTGGCTCGATCACTTTATAGACGGCCTACCGACCGAGTACTCCGTACCCTTGCGGCTTTCGGACATAGAAGGCAGACCACAGAAAAAAATTGCCGAACATCTTGACCTGACATTGGCGGCCACCAAATCAAGGATCCAAAGGGCAAGGAAAAAGGTAAGGGCAAAATTTGATGAATGTGGTTTAGTTGAACGCTCTGAAAACCATATATGGATATATACCATAACAAAACCCTGTTGCCTATCCTAATTTTTAAAAAAAGTCTGCATCTTTTCCGCATCTTCCAAGTCTTAGGGGCAAACTTTAATCATTAAAAATTCAAGACAATGGAAGTACAAACAAAAAATACATTGAGGGTAGTGCTTTACCAAGTGGAAATGCCAACAACAGGCAGCAATTCCTGTTCAGCCTGTGACTCTGTTCAGGGCACGTTGATATCTGCGATTCAAGAGGTCCAAAAACTCTTTGTTCATTTGGGCTACGAAATCTTGTTCAGGTCAACAACGGTACAAACGATCGAAGAAGCTGAAAATGCCCAAATTGTTGCTTCACCTACAATAAGGGTTGGCAATCTCGATTTTTATCCTGACCATCGGGAAGATGGCCCAGAAGCACGGGAATGGACCTGGAACGGATCCACCGTGGCCGAACCCAACAAGGAAACCTTGATGGAAGTATTGCTCAAAGGGTATTTTGAACCCAAAAAAGCACGAGGAAAATTGGAGTTGTCCCCGTACATCCTAAACCACTTAAAGGAAAGTGGGATGACAAAACCCAACTGTGGATGTGATTGATAAATTGTACTCGCCACTTCCTGGCCTGACCACTCTGGCTGGGCATTCACTTAAAAAAATCATAAAAGCTCATCGACAAAGATGAGCTTTTTTGCATTTTATTGCTCCACGCCTTCTTTGCAGACCAGGAAACAACTCGAAATGGCACACCTTCATCTCGGCTCAGAAGCCGACCGCTGTATCATCGCCACGCTTATCCGCCCCACCTTCCAATTTGCCATTCTCCAAGATGCGAATGGCATCCACTTTGCCAATGATCCGTGACCTACCTTCATTGATGTTATATCCTTTGAATTTTAATTCTTCGATTGCCTCCGAAGGGAAACCGTCAGGTTCAAAAATCACCACATCGGGCAACCACTGGTGATGAAACCTGGGAGCGTTTACAGCATCCTGCATGCTTAGATTGAACTCATATACATTGAGAATGGTCTGTGCCACTGCCGTGATAATAGTGGAACCGCCAGGGGTTCCCACAACCATGTACAACTCCCCGTCCTTTTCAACTATAGTGGGCGTCATACTGCTCAGCATTCGCTTTTCCGGTGCAATGCTGTTGGCTTCGGTCCCAATCAAACCAAACATATTGGGCACTCCTGGTTTGGAACTGAAATCATCCATTTCATTGTTCATGAAGAAGCCCAATTCTTCAATATACAGTTTGGAACCATATCCCCCGTTCAGGGTGGTGGTTGCGGAAATAGCGTTTCCCTCGCTGTCCACAATGGAGTAATGGGTCGTTTCCATACTCTCATAAATTGCAATATCACCTTGACCGACATCGGATGAGGGTGTGGCCCTGTCAAAAGTGAAATTGGCCATCCTTACTTGAAGATATTTGTCGTTCAACAGCATGCCATAAGGGATGTCCACAAAATCGGGGTCTCCCAAAAAATAATTTCTGTCAGCATAGGCACGTCTGGCCGCTTCCGTGAACAACTGGATGGTCTTGGTGGAATTATGTCCAAATTTTGTGACATCATAGGGTTCCATGATTTTGAATATCTGGTTGATGGTCATCCCTCCGCTGCTTGGCGGCCCCATGGATATGATGTGTAGATCCTTGTAGTCGAACACAATGGGATCTCTCCACTTGGCCTCATATTTGGCAAGGTCCTCTTCTGTGATGAAACCGCCATTTTCTTGGATGTAGGCAGCCAGTTTCTGGGCAACCTCGCCTTTGTAGAAGCCGTCCTTGCCCTTTTTCATGATGATTTCCAAGGTAGTGGCCAGTTCAGGATATTTAATGGTATCACCTTCTTTGAACGGCCCGGCAAATTTTGTACTGTCTCCATTGACCTCAATGAACCGGTCGCGGGTCCGCTCCAAGCGATTCGCCTGTTTTTTGGTTACCACTACTCCCCTTCTTGCCAGGGAAATTATGGGTTCCATAATTTCTTTCAGGGAAAGGTTTCCAAATTTTTCATGTACCGCCAAGACACCGGCCACCGTTCCCGGAACACCGGATGCCGTTGCTCCAGAAGTACTCATGCCAGGGATGACATTGCCCAGGGAATCCAAATACATATCCTTATGTGCAGATAAAGGGGCTTTCTCCCTATAGTCGATACTGCCCACTTCGCCATTGTTCTTGCGATAAACCATAAAACCACCACCGCCAAGGTTTCCTGCAAAGGGGTAGGCCACGGCAAGGGATAGTTCTGTGGCTACCATGGCATCAAAGGCATTGCCCCCCTTTTTCATGATCTCCACCCCAATTTTGGAGGCCTCCTCCCGCGCTGAGACAACCATGGCATGATCGGCCACCAGTCCCGTAGGCTTAGGAGGTACCTTGCGGGTACAGTTTGCAAAAAGGAATAGGATGGGAAGGAGGTAAAGGAGTTTTTTCATTTGGTTTTGTTTTTGAATACTATGTACTAAAAATATTGGTTGTAGGTACGGGAACGGGCGTGGCTTTCCTTTTCAGATTAATGATCCCCGACCATTTCTAAACTAAACAGGTTGGACTAGTCCTTGATACGCTCCAACATGATCCGCATGAGCTCACTGGCACCCTTGTTGGCTTTTTCCTTTAAAAAATCCTTGGGTGTATTATCCCCGACCTCAAAGACCAACGCTTCCGCTCCATGCTCCACAAAGAAATAGTTACGGGACACTGTGGTTGGGACCAATTGGTCATTGGGCTTTATATTGGGGTCATATCCATCGATTTTCTCTTTTAGACTGTCCAACCAGGTCGATACCAGATTGGGCATGTTCCCCTTTAATTTGGGGTCCACAGTATAATAGATATCATCCCAGGTCGAATGAAAATCGATTCCGAAATAAAATTTTCCTTGGGTCTGTTTTACTTTTTCTTCCATGAACTTTTTTACAGCCCGAGTTTCCGGTTGGTTGAAGTTTGACCAGTCCCTGTTCAAATCAATTCCTCCTGTATTATGTCTCCAGAAGCCATTGTCAACCCCATCCGGGTTCATCAATGGAACCACATATATCCCAAATTTCTTTCGAAACCTTTTGGCCAATTTTGAATTGGACGTGATGGTCTCCACAAAGGATTTCATTGCCAAGTACCCCGTCACTTCAGGGGGATGCTGTCTAGAAATGATCATGACCATTCTCTTGGAATCCGTTTTCCCTATCCAGAGCATATTGAGGTCTCTGCCCTCCCTACTTTTGCCGATGGTGCTTTTGGAAACGAATTTACTTTGGGCCAAACTGTCCATCCATGAATTGACTATGATGGAATTTTGCAATTCTTGCCCGGCCACCCATAAGGTATCGGGTCCTACTTCCAACCGTAACCGTACCTTCTCGGGCAAAGACCCTGGTCCAAAAGCCCTTTCCCCCTTTTCAAATTCCTGATATCGTAAGGAGTCCAGTGCCGACCAATTGATACCATCCCTGCTCAACTTGGGGTAATACCTGTGCTTTGCAGTGGCTTGATAGGTCAACATCACATCAATGGAACCCTTTGTCCTGCCCCAGACCTTGAACGCATACCATGGGCTGATGTTGACGGGTGTATTTTCAGAGGTTATCAAGGCTGTATAGGTACTGTCACTGTTCTGGACAATACCATTCAATCTGGCACCTTCAAATTCATTTGAAAATGTGATGCCCTGATTTGGAAATTCAAACTGACCCTTCCATTGTTTTTGAACGGGTCGTGAATCCGTGGGTACGGCATTGACTGGGGGTTGTCCTTGAAACTTTTGCTCTTGGCCATACGAAAGGGGCATCGCCATTAGGTACAGAAGTATTAAAACTTTCTTCATGGTAAACTTGTTAAATAAATTGATTTTTTAATGGAAGTTTCTTGAAATATGTGATTGTGGCCACGTTCACCTTAGGAGCCAACAATATTGTGGACACCATAGTGGGAATGGACATTAGGGCAAAGCTTATGTCGATGACTCCGACCACACCTGAGAGCGAGGAGACGGCACCGATAAAAACCCCCACAACATATATATAGTTGTAGGTATTTCTGTATTTGCCCCCAAAAAGGAAAACAACGCATTTTGACCCGTAATAGGAATAGGTGAACAATGAAGTCAATGCAAACACGCACACTATAAAAACCAATAGGGGGGCTCCATAACCGGGCATGGTCTGCACAAAGGCCTCCAAGGTAATGGCTACACCATTAAGGTCTGCATGCTGCCAACTGTCCGTAACCAAAATGGCAAGAGCGGTCAGGGTACATACCACAATAGTATCTATGAACGGTCCAAGCATGGCCACCAATCCCTCCTTGATCGGTTCGGTGTTCCTCGATGCTCCATGTGCCAAGGGAGCCGTACCGATACCTGCTTCATTCGAGAATGCTGCCCTTCGGACCCCCATGATGATGATAGCACCCAAACTTCCACCTAGAACAGCTTCGCCGGTCATTGCATCAACCAACACCTCCCTTAGGGCTGGGATGATACTGGAATAGTTCTGTATTAGAATATAACTGACCGAAAGAAAATATAAGGTTACCATAAAGGGCACCAATTTGCTTGCTAGATTAGCTATTCTCCCAATTCCACCAAATACCACAAATCCTACCAAGACACTAATTGCAATGGCAATGAGGATCAAGAGTTGGTTTGGATGCTGTCCCATTACTGAGGACGGGGTTACACTGATGATGACCTGGGTCAATTGATTGGCCGTAAAAATGGGCAGAGAACCAAAAATGCCCGCTATTGAAAAGAATATGGCCAATGGTTTCCAAGTTTTCCCCAGTCCTTCCATAATAACGTACATAGGCCCACCTTGGATTTCGCCTGAATCGTCCTTCCCCCGATACATCACGGCCAATGAACATGAATAATATTTGGTGGCCATTCCAATAAGGGCACTAGCCCACATCCAAAAAAGCGCACCGGGACCACCCATGGAAATTGCAATGGCCACCCCCGATATGTTCCCCATTCCCAAGGTGGATGACAATGCAGTGGTCAAGGCCTTGAACGCACTTATTTGTCCCACATTGGATGCGGTTTCATATTTACCCCTTATCACGGCCAGGGCATGCCAGAAATGTCTGAACGGCAAAAGTTTTGAATAGATCAATAAATAAGTTCCCCCGCCTACGAGCAGAATCAACAGGGGTATACCCCAGATCCAGTCACTGATGACGGTAATCGTTTTTTCCATTAGTTCCAATGGCCTATTTTTTGTGTCCGTATTTTAGCGAATAGCGTTCGTAGTCCTTTTGCTGTGGCCCTTCCAAATCTATGTTCTTCCCTTTGATGAATGCCATCATCAAGGCATTTGTCTGGACATCCAATGCATCCCCCTTGGAAACAAAAAGACTTGCGTCCTTTCCAACCTCGATAGAGCCCAACTTGTCATCAACACCCAGGATTTTTGCCGGATTCAATGAAATCATTTTCAACGCCTCTTCCTTTTCCATCCCAAAAGCCACGGCTGTGCCGGCATAAAAAGGCAAATTCATCGAGTTTGAAAGTGACCCTACGTGGTACATGGCCACTTCAATGCCCTTGCTGTGCAACAGTTGTGGCAATCCATAAAATGCATCATACCCCATGTCGTCATGCCTGGGGAGATTATAGGTTGGGGGCACTATTACCGGCACTTCGTTCTCCTTTAAGAAATCAATGACACCAAGTGTGGCATGGGAGGCTATAAGTGACACTTCTTTGATACCAAAGGATTTTGCAAAAGTGATGCCTTCCACAATTTCCTTGGGTTCATCCGCATGAATGACCAAGACCCGTTCACCATGGAACAAATCTTTTATGGCTTCCAATTTCAGGTTGGTTTGGGCCGGTGCCGATTGTTCGTATTGCTTTGCATCCGAGAACAACTTTTGAAGTTCGGCCGTTACAGTTTCGTAAGAATCATTGGGCCTTAGCATCCGACTATTGGTTTTCTCATCATAATAGTTGGAAAGTGAAGAAGGCCAATCTATGTGAATTGCGGCAGCCCTCTCAAAAACCGCGTCCTCCCAGTTCCAACCATCCAGGGACATGACGGATGACGTACCTGGAATAATACCATTGGACCGATTCGATTCAATATGCAAAATACCATTGAACCGCAAAGGGGGAATAAATGTGGAGCTCATATCAAAGGCATAGACCGTTTGTAAATTCGGAAGGTATTCTCCCTCTTCCACCGTATCATTCGAGTGGGGGACGGCATTGATCTCATTGATACCGATAACAGAATTCAGAAGGATAAAGCCAGGATATACCTGTTGTCCACTTATGTCGATAATCGTATAATCCAGACCCTGTGGATCAAGATCTGATGGTTTCCCCAAAAAGGTAATGGTTCCCTTGTCAAAACCTACCGCTGTGTCCTCCAAAACCTGTCCATTGCCTGTATGAACGGTTCCCCCTACCAGTAATATGGGGGCGTCCTGCTCTTTTGCCGCCAATGGCAACATCTGTGCGGTCAGTCCCTCGGTAAGGGCTGTAAGGAGTAGGATAATAATCAATAACGAAAAATATGTGCTGTTCTTCATGGTCTTCTTTTTTTAGTTCTGTGTCTCCAAGGACTCGCAATGGAATTCCACCCGTTCCACGGATATTCTGGTTGATATGTTTTCGGTACCCTCAAGACCCTCCATTTTTTTGAGAATCCGAGATCTTTCTTTCTGATTCTCCCGACGAAGGTGTTGGTCTTTGGCCAAATCAAAGTAAATGGCCCCTTCAATGATGGTCTTTTCAGGTTTGGAATAAAGGGACAATGGATTACCTGTCCAAAGGACGACATCCGCTGATTTGCCCACCTTGATGCTTCCCATGGTATCATCCAGGTGCAAGAGTCTTGCTGGGTTCAATGTGACCATTTTTAAGGCGTCCTCAGGACTGACCCCTCCATATCTTACCATTTTTGCAGCCTCATGGTTCAGGTGTCTCATCGTTTCACCACTATCGGAGTTTAAGGCAGTGACCACCCCTTCGCTGTCCATGATGGGGGCATTGTAGGGAGTACCGTTCCTAGCTTCCCACTTATAGTTCCACCTGTCGGAAAATGTACTCCCCCCAACACCATGTTCCTTCATCCGATCCGCAATCCGATAGCCTTCCAAGGCATGTGTGAATGTGTTAAGAGCAAAACCAAACCGCTCAGCCACCTCCATCAGCATAAGCATCTCTTTTTGTTGGTAGGAGTGGGCTGTGATAAAACGTTTTTCTTCCAAAATCTCCAGCATGGCCTCATGCACCAAATTCTTTCGAGGTTCAACCGCAGCACGTTTTTCTTTTTTGTAGAGACTTTGGTATGCGTCCCAACTTTCCTTATAATGCAATGCTTCCGTGAATGCGTTGGTATAAAACTGTTCCAGGCCCATAAGGCTTCGTGGAAAACGAATGGAAAGCTGGCTTCTCGACCGCTTCACGTTCTCTCCCAAGGCAAACTTTATGAATGGGGCCGCATCTTGGATCAAAAGATCGTTCGGCCCAGAGCCCCATTTCAATTTTATCAGGGCAGATTGTCCGCCAATGGGATCGGAGGAACCATGCAATAGCTGGGCTGCAACGACACCTCCTGCCAAGGCTCGGTATATCGCTGGATCATAAGGATCGATCACATCCTGCATTCTGACCATTCCCGAGTTAGGGGCAATTTCATTGATGCCACCCAAAGCGATATGGGAGTGTTCATCGATGATGCCCGGGGTCAGGTGTTTACCCGTACCGTCAACGACCAGTGCATTGTTGGAATCGATATTGTTCCCTATTTTGGCAATCTTTCCGTTTTCCAAAAGCACATCAACACCAGAGACAATACCTTCCTGTTCATTGGTCCAAACCGTTACATTGGTAATGAGAATGGATTGGGGTTTGATTTTTTCTGCACTGCCAAAGGCCAAAAATGGATAAAACACTTCACCAAGTTCCCCTGGTACTTCCGACTTTTCACCACGGGAATCTTTCTGGCTTGCCTTTTCCTTCATAATGGCCGTCCAACTAAGGTCCTTTTCAAAATTGGAAGTTCCCGTGCCTGCCAATAGGGTCTTCCCGTTTTCAGTTTTGGTCCATCCTTTCAGGTTGTATTGATTTCCATTTGCTGTAAACTTTAACAAGGGCAGGTCACCATCCATTTTTAGATCGACCTTTTCTTCCGTCCCATCATCCAATACCAAATTGGCCTTGAACTTGGATTTTTCATTTTCAATTTCTACGATCAAATCAGCCTTTAGGCCTCCCACCTGTATACTGTATGTTCCTGCGATATCCTTGGAAATTGGGTCATTGACCAAATAGGGTTCCCCCTTTATCCAGTTTTCTAAAATCATGGTCCCCTGTTCAAAAAGATCACCATCCGTGATGATGAAATTGGCCACCTTACCTTCCTGTAAGGTCCCTAAGATATTCTCCACCTTTAATAGTTTGGCAGGAACCGTGGTAACACTGGAGAGTGCAACTGATTTGCTCAGGCCATAAGTCACGGACTTTCTTAAGTTTTTCAAGAAATCTGCCGTGTTTTCCGGTGGAAAGGAGGTAATCGCGAAAGGAACCTTGTTTTTCTCCAGATACGCTGGATTGGAAGGGGCCAGTTCCCAATGCTTTAAATCGCCCAAAGTAATCTTTTCGGTGATATGGGGATCGTTCACATCATAAGCTTGGGGGAAATCTATCGGGATGATCATTGGGGAGTTCATTTGCTTTACCTCTTTCATCCGCTGATATTCGTCCCCGCCTCCCTTGATGATGAATTTGAAACTGAACTCTTCAGCTATTTTGTCTGCACGCAGAGCGGTCAACCAACCTTCGGCCTCCATGATCTTGGGCAAATCCTTATTGGCTATCAGGGCATCCAATGACAGGTCCGAAAATTGTTTGTTCCTATTGGTCTGGTACCATTTGGCATCGTAAAAGGTCTGGCGCAAAAGGGAAATGGTTCCCATCGGGGAAATGGGATAATCCTGTGTTGAGCTGCCCTTGTCAAACGAAAAATGATCGGCCACCTTGGATTTGATGACCATTTGGTTTTCAGTCCCCTCACCAAGGGCAACCAGTGCTGCGGTTCCCCTTGCGATCCCATCCCGTCTGAGTGCGGCGACCGAACCAAATCCCTGGGCCCTTAATTTGACCGCTTGTTTCTTGTCCACGGTAAAGTGCTCGGAGCTGTTGTAATGTGATTTTATGGCTTCGTTGGCATTGTAGGGTCCCTTGGTACTGGATTGTATCTGTTCCCTACTCACAAAAGGACTCCTGAATGGGGGACGCTTTACCTCTGGCTGTCCATATTCACTGAACATTTCAATGAACGATGGATAGACATACCGACCCTTAAGATCAATTTCCCTATACCCTATTGGCACTTCATTTTTTGGATTGACAGACACAACCTTTCCATTGTCGATCAATAGCGTAGCGTTCTCCATGATTTGGGATGGATCGACCACAACCGTGGCATTTGTAAATGCCACCGCCGTAGGCCTTTCATCTAGGACATCATTTTTAGGAAATGTTTCTTGTGCATAGGAGCTTGTGGTAAAAAATATGATACACATAATCAATATGTACCTTGAGTTTTCTTTGGTTTTCATATTTTAAAATTGTCATTTGAATTATGTAAATGGTAGTCCTTATCTTTATTTATACTTTCTTTTTAAAAAGAAAAACGCTGCGGGCCTCCCCTTCGGATGTCCTCACTGGCGTAGGCTTCAAACTTTTTGAAATTCTCCCGAAATGCGTTTGTAAGCTTGAATGCGGTCTTGTAATAGGCCTCATCATTGTTCCATGTGGCCCTGGGACTCAGCACACGGCTTGGAACCCCGGGGCATTCCCTGGGCTGGGCAACCCCAAATACGGAATGGATATGATACTTGTCATAGCTGTAGAGCCCCAATTCACCACTAAGGGCAGCACTGATCATGGCACGTGTATACTTTAGCTTCATACGGGTGCCCACACCATAGGGACCTCCGGTCCATCCCGTATTGATAAGCCAAACATCCACTCTTGACTCCACCATTTTTTTGCTCAACTTTTCGGCGTATTCGGCGGGATGTAAAGGCATGAATGGGGCACCGAAGCATGCGGAGAACGACGGTTGGGGCTCAACAACACCAGCCTCTGTCCCAGCCACTTTGGCCGTATAGCCCGAAATAAAATGATAGGCGGCCTGTGCCGGTGTTAACTTGGAAATAGGAGGGAGTACCCCAAAAGCATCAGCGGTAAGAAAAAAAATGTTCTTTACATTTTCACCTATCGATGGTTGTTGGATGTTCTCAATATGGTAAATGGGATAGCTGACCCTTGTATTCTGTGTAATGGTAGTATCTGTAAAGTCCACGTCCCCTTTATCGTCCATCACCACATTTTCCAAAATGGCCCCTTTCTTGATGGCCCCATAAATCTCCGGCTCATTATCTTTGGAAAGGTCGATCACCTTGGCATAGCAGCCCCCTTCAAAATTGAACACGGCATTGTCGGGCGTCCAGCCGTGCTCGTCGTCGCCGATCAGTTTTCGGTTCGGGTCTGTGGACAGTGTGGTCTTCCCGGTTCCCGATAGACCGAAGAAAATGGCTGTATCGCCTGATTCCCCAACGTTGGCCGAACAATGCATGGGCAGGATGTTCCTATAAACGGGCAAAATAAAGTTCAATGCCGAAAATATTCCTTTTTTCATCTCCCCCGTATAGCCCGTTCCCCCGATAAGGGCGATCTTTCTACTAAAGTTGAGGATGGCAAAGTTGTGCTGCCGCGTACCGTCCACTCTGGGGTCCGCCATAAACCCAGGGGCATTGACAACCGTCCATTCCGGGTCAAAACCCTCCAGATCGTCCTCGGTGGGGCGAAGGAACATGTTGTGGGCGAACATATTGGACCAAGGGTATTCATTGATGACCCTAATGTTGAGTTTGTAGTTGTTATCCGCGCAAGCGTATGAGTCCCGAACAAAAAGTTCTTTTTTATTAAGATAGGCGATCACCTTATCATAGAGCCTATCAAACTGCCCACTTTCAAAGGGAATGTTGATGTTTCCCCACCACACTTTATCCTTGGTGATAGCATCCTTCACAATAAAACGATCTTTGGGCGACCTCCCGGTAAACTCCCCTGTATTTACCGTCAAAACACCGGACGATGTTTCTTGTCCCATGCCTTTTTCCAAGGTAATGTCGTGCAACTCATCAGAAGAAAGTTGGTACTGAAAATTGTTGTGCTCAATGCCATAAGGCTTCAATGAAAACGTTTTTCCTTTGAGGTTTGTTTTATTCATACTGAATTGATTTTAAATAGCATAGCTCGGTGATTCGTTCACATAAGAAGACAATTGAGCAAGTGTTATATTTCGAACCATTGTTCCAATTTCTCTCTTGTTTTTTTTTCAGATTTGTGATGAAATTCATTGTTCGCTGAATTATAAACGTAATCCTTGCCCATTGTAAGCCCATTTTCAGAAATTTCTGTGATGGCGCAAATAATATAGTCCAGTTCGTAGTCCGTCATGGTGGGGTGGAGCGACAACCGTACCCAACCAGGTTTGTCCTTTAGATTTCCATGTTCGATCTGATCGGTAATATGTTTGGAATTTTCCCGGGAGACCTCCAACAATATATGTCCATAGGTGCCGGCACAGGAACAGCCACCTCTGACCTGGATCCCATAATGATCGTTCAGCAACCGGACCACTAAATTGTAATGGAGATGTTCCACATAAAAGGAAAACACACCTAAGCGGTACCTGACCTCTGGTGCAAATACATGGATGCCCTTGATTTTAGGGAGTTCCTCAAAACATTTTCGAGTAAGTTCATTCTCTCTTTGACGGATTTTATCCACTCCCATTTTTTCCTTTAGCCCTATGGACAGTGCCGTTCTGATGGTCTGTAAGAATCCGGGGGTCCCCCCATCCTCCCTGGCCTCGATGCTGTCAAAAAAGCTGTGCCCTCCCCAAGGGTTGGTCCATTTCACGGTACCGCCACCGGGATTGTCCGGAATCCGGTTTTTGTAGAGTTCTTTATCAAAGACCAATACCCCGGAACTTCCCGGGCCTCCCAAAAACTTGTGCGGGGAAAAAAAGATGGCATCCAATTTTCTCTCTTTTTGGGTCGGGTGCATATCCATTTGCACATAAGGAGCGGATGCTGCGAAATCCACAAAACAGTACCCTCCGTATTCGTGCATGATCTCTGCCAGTTCATAATAGGGGGTGCCAATGCCGGTCACATTGGAGCAGGCCGTGAACGATCCGATCTTCAACTTTCTGTCACTATATTTTTCCAGTTCTTTTCTTAATTGGCCGGCATCTACGAACAGGTCATCAGTAGGCTTTAGCAGTACAACATCGGCAATGGTTTCCAGCCAGGTGGTCTGGTTGGAATGGTGTTCCATATGGGTGAGGAATACGACCGGCCTTTCCTTTTCGGGGATGGCGAGCGATTTTTGGAACTTTTCAGGCACCTTCAGGCCCAAGATCCGTTGAAATTTGCATAGGACTCCGGTCATACCGGTATCCGTTGTAATAATGACATCATCCATGGAAGCATTGACATGATGCTTGATCCGATTCTTGGCCTCTTCATAAAGGTGGGTCATTAACTTGCCCGTATAGGTAGTTTCAGAATGGGTATTTCCCACATAGGGCCCAATTTTATCCGTGATAGTATCCTCAATAGGACCGTACAACCTACCACTGGCGATCCAATCCGCATAGACCAACTTTTTAGATCCAAAGGGAGTCTCGATCATTTGGTCGATGCCTATGATATTTTTCCTGAAGGAGCCAAAATATGACTCCAATGTCATCTTTTCTTGTTTTGACATTGACAATAGTTTTTTAAGGCTGCCCTTCACCGATGGAATATCTTAGTGACTAACTCAAATAACTTTAGCAAATGACTTTCCAAAACCCCTGAGTGGAAGCATGTACATTTCTAAAATTGTATTCAATCAACAAGGACAGCCTTTAAGTGTATCTTATTTAAAGTAGATTTATTTTTTCCTTGGAAAACCAATTCCACACGTGCAACATGGTTAACGGCATAAAGTACCGATGTTCCATTCCCTTGGTCAAAGAACTAGTACTCCCAGTTCGACTCAATAAAGGTCAGATAATCGTTCACCGATCGGGCGAATGCATTGGCAAACTTGATACGGTTTTCTTGCGAATCCCTCACACCTTGAAAATTTGCTTCTATCTGCATGCCGAATACTTTGGGATGATCGGAAGCGGTATATCTCCTTGTATTGTAGCCTCCAGTAAAGTATGGCTCTCCCTCCTTTGGGTGTGGGTCATCAAGGCTTGGAACTGCCGGAAAACCGGATTTTTCCATCAAAGTACCAAAGGCGTTTTCTCCTGTCAACAAATCCTTAAGAATCAACTTCGGGTTGTTTTCCAGCAGGTTTTGTACGGATGTTCTTGTCCCAATTTCTGAATCGTTTCCGGTACTTTCATAGTTTTTCTGTAATGCCGGGGCCCTTAAAAGGTACCCCAGTTCCAATCGTTTTACGGGATGACTTTGGCCATGTAGATCGATGTACATGGCATAACCAAACTCCTTAATGGCAGCATCTATGGCTTCTTCGATATACTTGTGGTATTGTTTCCACGTATATTCCATTTGAGGATTTCCGCATGTCGCTTGTTCAAGGTCCCGGTTAAAATCGACTTTGGTCCTTGCCAATCGGGCCACGATCAAATAGGGTTTCTTGCCCAATTGTCCAAAAGCATTTTCGATTTCGAAGGCCAGTTCTGCCGTATTGTTGTCCATCACCTTGGTCCCGCAGTCCCTGTCCCCAATCGCATCAGGAGAAATAGTGCCTCCATGGGGGGCACTGATGATTAATGGCATGTTGCCCGTAACGGTTTCCAACCAGTCATCATCAAAAAAAGCTTGTCTTTTCGACAGTTCACTTTCCTTATGGGATGGTTCCGTTATGTTTTTGCTGCCAGAGCACTGCACTTGAAAAAGTGCAGTGATACTTAGCAAGCAAAGAATCATACTCTTTCTGACCAAAGTTTGAAAAATAAAATCCTTACGCATTTCTTGGTTTGATTTTGATTTTACAAACATCTATTGGTTCACCCGGGTAGGTGCATACAGCCCTGGATCTGATGGTGCCAACGGATTGGACAAAACCTCATCCTGTGGATACAGCATACGTTCCACATTCTGGGTGCTGGTCGGCACATTCAATGGGAAAGGAACAGCAATATCCGAATCCTCTTTTTTCAACCTACGTGCATCATCAAAAGGCATGAAAGTTGTAAAGCCTGTCACATATCTCTCTTCCACGATTTCACGTAACAATGCTCTTTCAGGATCGATATTGTCCATATTCTCCATGCCGCCGGCATCAAAATCCGCACTGACATAGGGTTCGTACACATAAGGTTCAGCCATAAAATTGGCATTCAAAAAACCTCCAGTATCCAAGAAATCCCGTAATTCGTTCAAATGTCCCAAGCCCACATTGAACCCCTGTGTCCTTGTTCCCGACTCGGCCAAGATGAGCAGGTTCTCCTGATAGGTGATCATGGGCTGCGGTTCCAGTTCCTGTGCCACGCCTAGATTTCCATCTGCATCCGATTGGTCAATAATATAATACTGGTGCCTGGCCGTTTCATCGGTCTTGGCATTGTTACGAGAAATACCGCTTGTCCCGTCCAAGAGCTGCATCAGATAACTGTCGCCTGTACCCACATTAGGCCCGCCGGCCAAAACAATGTAGTACTTGTTTTTGGTGGCATTTTGCCCCGTTACATCAAGTGGGTCGAACATCATATTGTTTTCGTCGGAGGAAATCCCGTTCAAAGCGGCGCTGTATGCCAATGCATATTCTTTGGTGTGCATATAATAGCGCGCTTTCAGCGTCCATGCGGATTCCAGCCACTTAATTCGGTTTCCTTGGAAAATGTAATCTTCCAGTACGCCAAAACCTTGGGCAACCTCAAGATTGGCAATGGCTTCGTCCAATAAAATCTGTAATTGCTCAAAAACAAGGGTTTGATCATCAAATTGCGGGTTTTCAATTTCGCCCAAGGCTTCCGAATAGGGGATGTCCCCGAAAAGCGACGCATAGGTGCCGACCAAATGGGCCTCGATCACCTTGGAGATGCCCAACAACAAAGGGTTGTCCGTGGTTCTTTCCTGTATCTCCCTCAAGGGGGTCAACACACTCTGATACCCATCCCAGTCAAAAGTGTTGTTGGCAACATTGTACTGGAAACGTTCCAGTTCCACCTGTTCAAAACCGATCAACTGACCGGACCAATAACCGGCCATTCTACTATAAGGCCCAAGTTGTATGGCAATGTTTGACAGTTCCGCCCCGTTTACAAAAAGCCCGGGGTCGATGTCATTCAAAGTCAATTGATTGGGGTTTTCATTTAGGTCATCGACTAATTTTTCACAACTCAAAAAAGCGAAAGCGGTGAAAATCAATAGAAATTTTATATATGTTGATTTCATGATAGTTTCAGTTTTAGAAATTGGCTTGGACATTGAACAGAATAGATCTGGTACCAGGGTTGTTGAAATAATTCATACCAAATGCATTGCTCACTCCATAATTATTGGTCTCGGGATCAACATCCTTGATGCCCGTCCATAAGATAAGGTCACGTCCGGTCACAGATATCCGAAAGGAATCCAATGCGAGTTTTTTGGTCACTTTAAGGTCAGAGAAGGTATAGCCAAGGGTAACATTTCGAAGTTTCGTCCATGTGGCGTCCTCTATGAATAAATCGTTGGTCTTGTTGAAACCAAGCCCCCCACCTATGCCGCGGTACCACGATTCGTCAAGCAATACATTGCCTTCCCCAAAGTTGGCAATATTGCCCCGAACCGTTGTCCCGGCAGGGAAAACATCCCCATTGACATTGACAAGGTCCTCGGAAAGGGTAATCTCTTGGGCCACATCCTCGTGGACCCCAAATCCATATAGGACAACCCTGGTCCTATTGATGTAGTCGCCCCCATGGGAATGTTCAAACAAGAAACTAAAATCAAGGTCCTTCCATTGCAGCTGCATCCCTATTCCGCCCCGCCAATCCGGGTTGGGGTCTCCCAATACGCGGCTTTCGGTGTCCAATTGGGGAAAGCCATTGGCATCCAATGCCAAGCTATTGTCCTCATTTCGTAGGGTCCCCGGTAGAAAGAATGAGCTCATGGGATAGCCTTTAACCGCTTTGGAGGTCCCTCCAATATCCACGGTTTCCGCTCCCGCAATATCCACCACCATGTTCTCATTATTGTTATAGTTGGTATTTATAGAAAGATTGAAATCGTCCGATTCAATCAGCTTGCCCGTTAAATCGATTTCAAGACCTTTGTTTTCAATGACAGCTGCATTTTTGTAATTGAAATTGAACCCAGAACTGGGATTGGCCTTTACGGCGAACAGGATATCTTTGGTTTCATTCCTATAGTAGGTTACACCCAATCCCACCCTATCTTTGAAGAATCGTAGGTCACTTCCTATTTCCCATTCGGTTTTGATCTCCGGTTTTAGGTTGGGGTTGCCCTTTTCGGAATCCACCATAAAACTTCCACCAAACGTGGAAAAACCAGTGGTTGCCAAGGTCTCAAACTTATAGGGGGCTGGTTGGATACCTACCTTTCCCCAAGCGGCCCTGAGTTTTCCGAAGCTCAAGAAATCGGAGTCCATAAGGTCGCTGAATTGCCAGGCCATGTCCACAGAAGGATAGAAAAAGCTTCCCTTTATGGTGGAAGAAGCTTCCAAGGCCCCTGAAAAGTTGACAAACAATTGATTGTAAAGGCTCACCCCCAATATACCATAACCTCGGTTGGAACGAATGTGTTGAAGCGTCCTGTCCCAAGCGGTGGCCGCTTGATCTGGGTTAAGATCAGTTGTGAGCAACCGTGAATCAACGGCAAAAGGGCTTATGGTGTTTTCATTTATTGCTCTTTTTCTATCATTGAAGTTAACGCCAAGGGTAGCGGAGACCCCAAACTCATTGCTGAAATCATGCGTGGCAATAACAATCCCATCCAAATTGAATTCCTTACTGTTGATGTCTGTCTGGCTCCAATACCCTCCGCTTCTAAGACCACTGGCGGATCCCATCGGATAAAATTGGCTTCTTGAGTCCGTATAGTAGTCCAACCCTCCCCTAAGGATGACCTTTAGCCAATTTGCAGGGTCAATGGTCAGTTCGGGGTTTATGATGAACCTGTTGACGTCATTGGGTGCTTTCTGCTCGTTGAGGGTCCATAAGGGATTGTTGTAGATCGGGTTTTCAGATTCCCCAAGGTGCCTTCTGTACGAACGTTGGCGATTTGCGAAGATGTCCCCGTTGGATGCGGTATATGTACCGATATAATCCGTGATGTCAAAATCCGGGGCAGCCCGTAAAAGTCCCAATAGAATCCCGTTTGTGGTTTCCCCTGCCTGTTCAATACGATTGGATTTGGTATTGGTATAGGAGACCCTATTGTTCCAGGTCAACCAGTCGGTAACCTGGAACTTTGTGTTCAACCTTACATTTTGTCTTTTATAGTCATAATTTTCAATGATCCCCTTTTGGTCCAAGTTTTCATAACTGAAAAAGTAGGAGGCTTTTTCCCCTCCACCGCTTACCGATACATTGTGTTGGGAAAAGGTTCCTATCCGAAAAACCTTGTCATAATTGCTGTCACTATAGGTTTCCCTGGAATTTTTAGTAATGACAGGATAGTATCTTTCCCCTGAGGTGTTTGAGACAAAAAAGGCCCCTGAGGTATCCACTTCGTCCGCCCCACCGGAACGATCTGCTATTTTGTCCCCCCAGGATTCTGCGAATGAGGCACTATATACCCCGTTGCGTCCCTGCCCATAGGAATCTTGAAGCGGTGTTCGGACGTTGATATAATCATAGGATTGTGAAAAGGAATATTGTACGGATGGTTTCTTGCCCAATTGCCCGCTCTTGGTGGTGATGACAATGACCCCGTTGGCCGCTCGGGAACCCCAGAGCGCAGCAGCGGATGCGCCTTTCAAAATTTGTACCGAGGCTATATCCTTGGGATTGATGTCGTCCAATCGGGACTGTTGGCTCAGGGTAACACCCCCGATGTTGTCATTGCTTACAGGGATCCCATCCAGGATGATCAGGGGTTGGCTTGCCCCTTGAATGGTATTGGCACCACGTATTTGTATTGATGAACCTGCACCCGGATCCCCATTGGACTTACCGATACGAACACCGGAGGCCTTCCCTGCCAGGGAATTGATCAGACCTGCTTCACCAGCCTTTTCTATATTGTCCGATTGGATAGAGGAACTTGTGGAACCTGATTCGTCTTTTAGTTGCTTGGTTCCAATTGCCGTTACCACCACTTCTTCCAGATTACTGACACTGGGCACCATGGCAACATTGATGGTCGCTTCATCACCAACTGTAATTTCAGTGGTCTGGTAACCTATGTAGGAATATATCAGGACATCGCCTTTGGACGCTTCGATGGTATATTTCCCATCAAAATCGGAAGAAACCCCTTTGGTGGTCCCCTTTAAAACAATGCTTACACCAGGCAATGGGGCATTGTTCTCATCGGTGATGGTACCGGTCACCATTATACTTTGCTGCGGTTTCACCAGAGTGTTTGGATAATCATTTTCAGCGATTGGTTCTTTTTCCAATAGCACAATGAGTTTCCTCCTTACTTCAAAAGCAATATTGCTATCTTTCAAGATTAGGTCCATTAGGGTCCCGATTTTCACTTTCTTGACATCGATCGTGATCCTTCTATTGACATCAAGGGCTGAGTTTTTATACAAAATGTTGTAATCCGTATTCTTTTCAATTTCATTGAATATTGATGCTATGGTAGCATTTTCCAATTTCATGGAAATAAACTTCTGTGAATAGGAACTGTTGGCCTGCAGTTGGAACAGTGCAGCCAACAAAAACAATGCTGAAATTTTCATTTTCAAATCTATTTTAAGCGTAAAATAGCTTTTGCATAGTGCGTTTTTCATATTTTTGATAAGGTTTAAAATTGGTCATTCAGTTTTTAAATCTGTTTGGAATCCAGGGATTGTTCCAGCAATTCCTGGTTCTTTTTAAAGTTTAGTTCATTGGCTATTCGGTTTTTTGGGTTAGTATTAATTTTTTGTTGGATAGATTGTAGTCAAAACCCTTGATCCTTTGGAAGCCTTGGAGCACCTCTTCAATGGTCTCCGTTTCAAACCTTCCGGTATATCGTTCTTTTTTCAAAAGATCATCATGGATCTCAATTTCAATATTGTAATGCCTTTCCAGCTTTTTTGTGATATGGTAAAAATCCTCGTTCTTGAACAAGAGTACACCATCCTTCCATGCAATGTGGCTGCTCACATCGACATTGTCCACGACCATCTCTTTAGTTGAATCGGAGTATGATGCGATTTGGTTAGGTTTTAGAAGAACAGGGGCAGATTCTTCCGAGCCATCATCATGCCCTACGGAAAGACTGCCTTCCACCAAAACCACTTTGATGTGTTCGTCATCCGTATAACTCGAAACGTTGAACTGGGTACCCAGCACCTTGGTTTCCACTATGCCCGTACTTACGATAAAAGGCCTCAGAGAATCTGATTTTACCGTGAAATAAGCTTCCCCCCTCAGAACAACATTCCTTGTTCCCTCTTCAAAAAAGGCCACGGGATACGTCAGTGATGAACCGGAATTAAGGAACACCTCGGAGCCATCCGATAAAACCACTTCGAATTTTTTACCATAGGGCACTTCCAAGGTGTTATAGACCAGTTGTTGGTCATCACCCTTGTTTTCAACACTCACTTTGTCATAAACAATCTTTGACCCTTCCTGTCTGGCAACAAAGTTGCTCGATCGGGACACTATTCCAGTAGTGTTCTCTTTCAAGGTTTCCTTGGTTTGCCCATTCCCCAAGGTAATGGTGACCTCCTTTGGCAAGGTCTCTTCCGTCCTGCCACTGCTCAGGTAGAAATAAAGGGAAATGGAAAAAACACCGATAAATATCGCTGCATATTTGAGCCATTCAAGGCGTTGCTTCCTTTTATTTGTTTTGATCAGAAGATCGAACTTTGCAAAAAGCTCACTTTTAAGATGTTCGGCCTTCTCTTTTTCTTGCGATTTTGTGAGCAAGTAATGAAGTTCCGTAGCATCCTTGAAGGAAGCAGGATTATCCTTGACCCATTTGGCCAGTTGTTCAATCTCTTCGGGGCTGGATTCATTTTCAAAGAAATTGAAGATGATTTTTTTGATATGCTTATTTTTCATTATTGTTAAATGCAGATTACCAAAATGTTATTAGTTAAACGATTTGATTTTGACAAACCCTTGGTTTTAATCAATAAATATTGATAATATTGAGGGGACTTTGAAAATAGGCGCTATGGATTCCCAAGGCCATAAAGAAAATATTGATATAGTCGCAATCCGAAAAGGAGACCGGAAAGTGTTCAAAGAGGTCATTGGACTGTACTATGACGAACTATATTATTATGCCAAAAGTTTATCCAGGGATGAACTCTTGGCCAAGGATTTGGTCCAAGAAGCCTTCTTCGGGCTATGGCAGAAAAAAGAACTGCTCAATGTTAATACCGTTCTGAAGGGTTGGTTATATAAAACCCTTAAAAATAAATATCTGGACCATATCAAAAAGTATCGCAAAGAAACCTATTTCTTTGAAAGGACCTTTTCTGAAACGTTGGATTCAATAGTAAAGGAAGAATATCAGGATAATCTGAACCAAAAACTTGAATTGTTGGACAAGGAAATCCAAAACTTGCCCAAAAAATGTAAACAGGTCTTGATCATGAGCAAAAAAGAGGGATTGACCAATATGGAGATTTCGGATTATCTTGGAATATCCATAAAAACGGTTGAAGGCCACCTTTCCAATGCCTACAAGATCTTGAAGGAAAAATTGAACGAAAAGTTCCAAATATTGTTCACTTTGATCTGTTTTCGAAAAAAAGGTGCCACCAATGGATCGTAAGGCAAGTGCGAACTTTTGATTTTTGTCAAAATTAAGAGTTTTCCATTTTGGCTGTCCTTACTATAGGCTTTACTGTTTTGCGGTCAATAGGATTTTATGGCATTTGACCTTAAAATAGCAATGTAAGTCCTGATACCAACAATAAAAGGAGTATTGATTTTTCATATAGGGGCTCATTTGTCTTCTTAAAGGCCTGTTTACCCAGAAATTGTGCCAGCAGAAAAACAGGGAATACGATCAGAGTCATTTTCAAATGATTGAAGGTCAAAATTCCGCCGATTGCGAGGGCGGGAATTCTTGTCAGGGTCACCAGTCCCAATACCCCGATCATTGTAGCACGTATCGATTTAATGCTGTTTGTCTGGTTTTCGATACACATCACATAAAGAGGACCTCCTGTCGAAAACACCCCCGAAAAAAATCCCGCAAGTACCCCGAGACCAATCACACCTCCTTTTTTCAATTGTAGTTTTCTTTTTCCCAGAATGCCATAAGCCACGTACAGCAGAATAAAGATACCTAGGAATTTTTTCAGAATTAGCGGCTTTGAGTTCGCAAGAACCAGAATGCCCAACACTACCCCTACTATCGAGGTTAAGGCAAGTCGGAACAACATATTTCTATCAATATTGTTCCATTCCTTGGCAATAAGAAAAACACTTGAATACAGGTAAAATATAGAAATGTACGCAACTGCATCGGGAAGTTGAATGCTGAACAACAATATGGGCAAAGCAATCAAAGCACCTGCAAAACCAATTGCGGTCTGAACAAAAAAACCAGCAAAAATTCCCAATGCCAGAACCAAGATCACCTCTGTCTGCATTTTTTTCAGTTTACTATTTACGGCTAAACTAATTGAAGATCTCATAATGGTAAAATGGAATTATTGGTCATATTGTAATTTTTCCATTGAAAAATATATATTTATCAAAATATACAATTGAAAACATGGTAGATGAATTAGATAAACATATAATCGATTTATTGAAAAAGAATTCTAGGTGTTCCTTTGCTGAAATGGGAAGGATAGTATCGCTTTCCGCATCGTCCGTAAGAGAGCGGGTCCAAAAATTGGAAGATTTGGGAATAATTGAGTCCTATAATGTTAAGATTGACAAATCACGGCTGGGATTCGGAATGGAGGTCTTTATCTTGTTAAAGATATTTGACGGTAAGCTATCTTTAATTTTGAAAGAAATCAATGCCTTTCAAGAGGTGGAAGAAGCCTATAGAATAACTGGTCCCTATAACATTCATATTAAAGCAGCGCTCAGAAATCAGAAACATCTTCAAGAATTTGTTGATCAATTGATCAAATATGGCAACCCAACCACACATTTAATCCTTTCTGAAATTCATTAAAGGGTACCAACCCCTATTACGATGGGACCACATATATAACCATAGATACTTTTAAGCCATTTGCCCCGCCGTCCGATCATTTGAAAATAGATCGGACTTCCGAATGGATCTTTTGGTAGTTGGCCTCCAGATTGGATGGTGACAAGGGCATGGGAGTTGGCAATGCCCGTTGGATATTGGGTCGTTTGAACCGGACCTTTCGGTCCCTGCCATCGGCAAAGACTACGAACTCCCCCTGTTTCAGCCCATAGAAGGTCGAGGCCCGTCGTTTGGCCACCTCCTTCTCCCCTTTGGTGATCCGAGTCTCCAAGGTCAGTCCACTGCTCTTGCTCACGCTCCGTGTGGGAATCTTGACGATCTCAAAAAAGCGCTCATAGTATTTGGCGGTATCGGGATCATTGGCCTTGCCGAAAAACTGGTAGGACAGATTGCTCAGAATGGCCTTGCTCGCCCGGTCCCCGTACATCATATCGTTCTGGACCTTGTCCTGGAGCACGTATAAGGTAACGATATCATAGCTCCGCAGGGTGGCCGGGATACGGTGCATGTTGAGCAGCCTAAGGGTCGAGGCTTCCTCCAACAGCATGAAGGAGGGATTACGGCCCCGTTCGCTCATCTGCTTGGAGATGGTATGGATCGTCGTGGCGATGACCGGGGACAGGGAGGCGTCCTTCTTGGGATTGTTGACCACACAGAGCACCGAGGGGTTCTGGGGATTGTTGATATCCAAACGGATATCATCGGAGGACAGTGCCATGAACAGTTTTTTGGTACTGATCTTTTTGAAGGCATTGGCCAAGGTGCTCTTGACCCCAGCTGTTTGTCGCTCCGACCCTACCCCACTGATAAAGGCATCCGCCATCGCCCGGGCGGTCAGGTTCAGTTTCAGGAACTTGATCAGCCCCTTGGTGTCCACCTGTTGGTACAGGGCAATGAGATGGGGAATGGTGCAATAATCGGGATAGTCCTCCTTCAACCGCCAGATCATCCCACTGACCAGTCCCTCCACGGCATCCTTAAAAAACCGTGAGGTACTGTTCTCATCCTCGGCCTTCAGTTCCAAAAGGTTTTCCAAGAGCACCCGTGAGATCTCGTACACGCTTTCCTCATCGGGCAAATACCGTGGGGCTATGGGATTGACCCGTTCGTGGATGGGATCGAAGGACACGATATGGAACGGCACCCCATTGTTCTGGAACATGGGATAGGCCATTTCGGTGATCTCAAAATCCTTGTAGTCATGGATGACTCCACAGAACTGTTGGGCCTTGAAGTGCCCCAAAAAATTATGGATGACACTCTCGGTCTTCCCGCTACCCGCTGAGGCGATGACCGATACGCCCCTACGGATGTTCTCCAGCACAAACCGCCTTCCCCTGACGTTCATCCGCACACGGTAAATTTTCAGGTTCTTGGTATCCGTTTCATCGGGCATAAGGGCAAAGAGGACCACATGGATAAAGGATAGCGGTAACAGATATACGAGGGATATCCGCAGGAAGAGTTCTTGGCCCCAGCCCATCCAAAGGGCCATGGCCACTCCCAGTATCACCGCCAATAGGATGTAAAACCCAAATTTCAGGAAGCGGTTGGCAGCAAAGGACACCAGCCCCCCGATTAGAAGGGCGATCAAAATGGTATGTATTTCAAAATTCAACATAACAGTGTTTTTGGATTATATGCCAATGGAACCGGAGTCCATCGCCTTGCCGATGCCCCGTTTGAGCTTCATCAGGGCCTTGTATGCCACCTGTGCCTGGTTCACGGGTATGGTCGGGATCTTGGCCCCTGCTTTATTAAGCAACTGGAAGGCCGCTTGCCGCTCGTTGGCCGGCAGTCCCGCCAACATCGCAAAGAACTTTTTGGGATCCTTGTCCAAGAGGTTTCGGGAGGTATAGCGCTCCACGAAATTGCGCCTATATCCGAACTTTTTGTCAAAGGTGGCCTCGGCAGCTTTGTAGAATTTCTCACGGTGGAAGCCCTGTTTCTGAGCCTTTCCGTTCAATATGGTTTCATTGGCCCTGAAAGGGGTGAGCGGGGACAGGCTATGGCTATTGGATCTGTCCTTTCGGCTCACGATGATATGGATATGGCTCTGGTGGCCTTCCTTGGCCATGTCAGGTACGATGCGCCTACCGTTCTGTTGGTGCGGGGCCTCACGTTCCAGGTCCCTGATGCGTTGTTGCAGGCGTTGGATGTTGCCCGTGGCCTCGCCCCGCTCGATACGCCGTATCTCGTTTTTGTGTTCCAGTATCTTGGAGGCAAAGGGCTGGTTCTCCTTGACCTTGCGGTCGGTCTCCGAATAGGTGCGCTCCCGCTCCAGCTTGGCATAGTACTTAAGATCGTCCACGGTCACCTTCCAATCCCTATGGAAGGCATTGGCATAGGCCTTCATCACCTCACGGGTGTACTGTCTTAGTTTTTCGGGATCGTTCCCGATATGCTTCAGCTCCCCTTGGGAAGGACTGACCACCAGGGAATAGAACTTGGGATCCTTTTTTCCAAGCTTAGAGGTATTGCCATCGATCTCGGCAATGACCGTTTCAGGATCGATACTGCTTTCGTACTGGTCAAAGTATTTTTCTTGCTGTTCCGGGGCACGGTCCTCGTTCTCCTTCTCCAGATAATTGACAAAATCGCGGACACTGCCGCTGAAATTGCCGCCCATATGTTGTTTGCTGATGGCGATGTACATGCTCTTATGAATTTTCTATGTTGCGTCTGTATTTTTCCACCTCGGCCATGGTCAGTTCCAATTTGAGGTATTCCTTTCCAAAAGAGGGTTTGACCACCCTGACCCGATCCAGGACATGGGAAAAGTCCGCCTTAAGGGCGGCCATCCGCTCCTCCAAGCGGTCGTACCGCACCCTGGGCACGGTGGTCTCTTCGTCCCAAGTCTCATCGGGCGGGCCGTCCTCAAATTTGCGCTCGATGAATTCCATGACCTCTTCCCCAAATCCATCGGCTTCGCCCTGCAAATGCTGCTCAAATAGGGACTGCAACATGGCCACTGTCGGCTTGGTCTGCTCCTTTTCAATACTCCGCACGATGGCGACCAGGGCATTGAACCGCCGTTTCATCTGGTATTTCAGGCTCGCAATGGTCTCATCCAACCTATCGTCCGGGGACACGCCATTGGCCTCGAAATAGTTTACCATGGCCAGCAAGGCCATCGATTGTGACCGTCCCTGTGTCCTGCAAAACCTCCGATACTTCTTCGCGATCGAGACCTTGATGCTCAGACAGGTAAACCGTTCTTTTTCGTATCCTTTGTCCATTTTTCCATTAAAAATTCCTTGGTTTTACTGGGCTGGCGGCATTTTTCCATTAAAAACCTAATGTTTGCTTTTTTCACCAATCTCCCGAACACACCATAAACAGGGGCTTTGCGGAGCAAACCGATGACGTAGCGCTGCGCCAGCACGCTACCCTCTTGCTTCTCCGATTTGTCCCGCAGGGACAAAATCGTATCGCACAACCTGTCTTGAAAAGACAGTTGTACCCAATCTCTGTGCAATTGATTGTACGGACTGTGGGAAAGTCAAATCAGAATCGAATGCCGTACACCGTAAATATATTGGGTTTTGGGTGAAACAAAAAACGTGGATTGCTGCCAATTGGTTCGGTTTTGCACCAAATCGTATGGAACGGGCGTTTTGGAAAAATTTGGGCGTCAGATTGGGGACGGCACGACAAAAAAACAAGGCTCTTTTTCAAGAGCCTTTGGTGTCAATTGGTGGTCTGTGCATCGGTGGGCAATTGCTCCCTGCGGTACTCAAACCTGAAAATCCAAAGATTGATTACCAGTAGGAAGGATTTTTCAGCGGGCGTTTTTTTCTCAATGGTTTCCTTTTGGTGTTTCCGTGCCGGGATTTCCAACGACTTTTTTACTGTTGTTTTCATAAGCTTTGATTTTAAATTATCGATTATTTGATGGCATCCCCGCCCTTCCCAAAAATTTCAGCTCAAAAGGAAGCGGAATAAAAAGTGAGCCTGCGAACGGCTTTATGCCGAACGCTTTTGATGGGAATATTTTTGAAGGGCTATCTTGCGGTCAAATAAGGGATAGGTGTTGTTCGGGGCTGGACTGTCCTTTATAAAGTGGCACAACCCGTATTGGTTTTTGTGGGTTCGATACGCACGAAAACCAAACTGTGAAAAAAAAGACCCCATGGGCTTGGGGTCTTGGTCAATCGGCACACTTCAAATCTTGAAACTGTACCTGTAATTGTACAGGTTGCGGATGGCTTCCTGTTCCAATAGTTCGTCGTAGTTGCTGAATTGGGTCTTGGCATAGCTGCGCAACTGTTTCCCGAATTTTGCCTCCACGTCCTTTTTGGATAGGGCTATCAACCGTTGTTGTGCCGTGTCGTCAAGGTCGTTGAAATTTATCTGTATCATTTCCATGGGATTGGACTGTTATCGTTATAAATCGTATAGGTCGGGGTCGAGACCCTCGGGATAGTCCCTTGGGTCTTGGGTCTCTTCCAACCACTTTTCAAATGCCGTCATTTCGGTATCTGTATCTTTCATGGCACATAGTTTAAAGGTCTCCATTGTCGGAAAAGCTGTAGTAACTGCCATCGGGTGCCAATATGATATGGTCGAGGATCCGCACGTCAAAGAGTTCCCCCGCCCGTTGGATTTTTTGGGTCAGCTTCCTGTCCGCTTCACTGGGTTTCAATTGCCCAGAAGGGTGGCAATGGACAAGGATCATCCCCACACTTAGGGTTTTCAGTACAATGGCGAACAATATCCGCAAATCCACCAACGTCCCCGTGATGCCCCCTTGTGACAGGGGATAGATGCCCTTGACCTTGTTGGCATTGTTCAAGAGCAGTACCTTAAAGGTCTCGTGCATCCCAATGGTCTTTTTGTCCCAGTTTTTGTAGAGCAACTGCGCCACAGCTTGCGAGTTGGTAATCGAATCGGACTTAATCGTGCTCAATTTTTCTCGGTAGCTTACCTGTATTTCGTTAACTTTGTCTGTCATAATTCTTTTTTTAGAATGTGAATGTGAATTAAAAAGAGGGTGCATCTTGTGGAGAGAATTGCACCCTCTTTTGGTCTCTAATCGTTACCGCCCAACAATAGGATTTCGTTGGCTACCACTTCGGTTACAAAGCGTTTGTTCCCCTCCTTGTCGTCATAGGAACGGGAGGTCAGTTTTCCCTCAATGGCAAGTTCCTTGCCCTTGCCCACGTACTTTTCGATGATGTCGGCGGTCTTGCCCCAAGCGGTCACGTTGTGCCATTCGGTGTTGGTCACCTTTTCGCCCTTGTTGTTCTTGTAATGCTCGTTGGTCGCCAAGGATAGGCGGGCTACTTTCTTGTCGTTGTCCAATTCAGTGATTATGGGGTCTTGCCCCACGTTCCCGATCAACTGTACTTTGTTTCTCAAACTCATAATAAAAAGATTTAAAAGATTAATAATTTCCCCGTATCTCCGTGCAATTGCGGTAGGATTTTAAGGGGTGTTTGTTTGCTTCTTACGTGCGGAGCACAATAAACGAAGTGGGTTCGGTCAAGGCTTTTGGGAACAAATCGGGAGGCTCCGCGACGTGGTTTTTACCGAAGGGCTAAAAACGAGGACGTGGATACCCTATTTGTGAGCAAAACACCGTCTGGCCTTGACGGGTTCCATAAGGGCCCTAGGAATTCCTTCCGACCCATTTGTGTCCGAGTGTACGGGAAGTTAAACGAGGTAAGCAAATGGTGTCCTGATTGGAAGTCCTTGGGCACTGCCCTGTTTTTCGATGCCCCGAAAAACAACCAAAGGCTTCTTTTATTATGAACCCCTTAAAATCGTTGGGAAGGCAATCCTGGGGTTTCGGGCATGGGACCTGCAAATTCCCAAGAAGGATTTGCGGGAGCTTGCCCAATGGGAAACGCCGGGATTGGCGGGCGGAGGGCTGTTGTTGGGGCAAAAAAACGGGATGTCCTATTCCCACAACCAAATAAATTCCATATTTTGTACCCTTGTTTTATCCCAAAACCTTAACCAAACATGAGACAACTGAGTTTAGCGCTAATGGCCATGTCCCTACTGTGGTCCTGTGGCAACAAAGACGGCAAAAAAGCCGTGTACGGTACCGAGAAACCAGCCACCGAAAAACGGGAAACACAATCTTCGGGGAATGCAAAGACAAGTGCACCGTTCAATATGGAGACCCTGCCGATATCCATGGCAGAGCTAGGGGACTTTCCGTTTTTGGGGTTTCCAGAGGGGCTGAAACCCTACGGTACGCCCATCGAAAGGGAACATGACACCCTTTTTGTACCCATCAAGGGCAGGATGGCCCCGTTTGTAGGCCATGTATGGAGGGCCGACATCACCTCCCTGGACGGCAATGGGGATGACTGGTCGCTTCCCGATTTTTTCAAAACTTATAGTGATGCTATAACCGCCCTGAGGGGCACCCTGGTATTCGATGGTGGAATCGATTATGAGGAATACGAACGCTACCACAGCAAGGCCACCTATATGGGAGAGACCGGTTCCATCGGGTATGTCGGGGAACGCATCCTGGTCTATGCCATCCACCGTGCCAATGGTGCGAACGTACTGGTCCAGATGACGGGCAATACCGTTTCGGGCAAACTGAACGTCCTCCATATGGAACCTTCCAAGTAGCGACATTCACAAGAAAAAACAATGGCACAAAAAAACTCCCGATACATCACGTATCGGGAGTCTTTCTCTGGTGAGGGTTTTTCCATCAGGTATCGGACCTTTTGATGACCGCCTTGGGATTTTTCTGCTTTAGGTCTTCCATTGAGGTTGCAAAGACCTGCTCCTGAATGTGCGGATTTCCCTCAAAGGTCACGGTAAAGCGTTCCATGCCCGTAAGTTCCAACAGCTTCTTGAGGAGTTTGGGACGGTCTGCCTTGGACACGCATTTGTATATGTGGTGCCCCTTCAGCCCTGTTTCCGTGGAGATATGGCCATCTTCGATATGGTATTGCAGTTCCGACAGGGCATCCTGAAAAAAGCTTTCATAATCCAGATAGGCCATGTACTGCCAGTAGCTGCCCTCGAATAGGACCTCGGTGCCGCTGCTGTCGATGTCCAGTTCCCCACCGAAACCCATGCCCGGCTCCTCAAAGTTCATGGTAACCTTCAGGGAGGTATAGGTCTTGGCTAGGGCCTCGAACAGGGGTACGGGCGGTGACCATGCACTATCGCCGTAGAGTTTCAGTTCTCCGTCCCCTAGTTCAATGTCCGGGGTGAACCACTTGGTACCTACAATGTCGTAAATCTCCCCGAACGGAATCTCCCGTTTAAGGACGTGTTCAAAGTCGATGTAATTCTCCTCTTTGGTAAGCAGCTTGTGGAGGGTTTCCAGTTCCGCTTCGTTTCCGGTAATGGTAATGGTGTTGTAACAATGGTTTGCCATAATATATAGTGTTTAAATGGTTACATGCTTGGAAGTTTCATGCAACCGTCACACGGGCCGCCCAGACCGATAAAGCCATGAGTCCGTCGAAATGGTATATCGGTGCGGGCCGTAGGTTTGCCATGGAACCCTACAAGTGGCCATTTGGCAACTGTTTATGGCAAGGTTCGGTCTACCTGGAATGTATTTGGAAATGGTATGGTGGGAACTCCGGTTTGGTGCGGGCACCGGAGCGGCCCGTTAGGGTCAGGCCATCTCAAGGACGGTCTGGAAGAGCTGCTTGTCCAGGCGCTCCTGGCGCGAAAAGCTCCGTTTCAGGGTGTTGTGCAATACGGCGTTGAAGGCGTTGTAACCCAACCAAAGGTTTGGCTTGGCGCCTAGCAAAATGGCCTCGTTGTCCAAAATTTCGAGGACCTCACGGGCCTTCTTGGACGGGTCGGGGTTCCTGTCACTGCACTCATAGCGGAACAGTTTGGTACGTTCCAGCACCTTCCTCACGAAAGCCTTGGTGTCCAGCAGTTCAACGGCCATCATCTGGCTGAACCTATCGGAAATGGTATAGAATTCGTTGTCCATGAACTTTTGGAACAGCCCCTCCAGTTCGGGCATGATAAGCAGGGCACCGTTGGTGCTGTGCTTGATGGAAAAGGCAATTTGTGCCTGGGCCACATGCAGGCCGTTGGAGCATACCAGGCGGTAGAACCCGAAATGCCCCGAGGTACGTTCGCTCCCGTCGTAGGAATTGGTAAAGCGCAGCATCGGCAGGATGGTATCTTTTCCGTCGCCCACGGAGAACTGGGAACTGTCGGAGAGGATAAAGTCCATGCTGAAGGTCCTGTCGTTACGGTTGATGGTCTGGCGATTGTAGTCCAGTCCGGCATCGATGAGCATTTGCTCGGCTTTTTTGAAAAAGAGTCTGTTGGGAATGTGCCCGTAGCTCTTCGATACGATGTTCACGATCTTGCCATTGCTGACAATGGCGCGTTCCAGCCCCTTTCTGGAGGGCATCTGGGTCAGTTCACTTAAAGGTCTTACCTCGGTAGGTACAAAAACCTCGTCCTGTTGCAATCTGTCTAAATACATAATTATTGGATTTTGGTTAAACAATATTTGCAGGGAAACCCAAACGGAAGGCAGGCTGTCGAGCGGCAAGGAAACGGAATAAACCTTATGCCGTCCCTTGTCCGGTGACAGGATGCGACGTTTACCTTGGTGCAAAGGATTGGTTGGGATACTAGGTTGTTTCGGAGTTCCCAAAGAGCCCTTCCTGTCGAGGGCTTTCGGTCGAAGATGGTTTGGAAATGGACGTATCGGCCTTCATCTTTTGCTTTAGGGCTGCCCGGCGTTTGTCGTATATCCACACCCTTAGCCGTTTCAACAGGGTCTGCTCGTAATCGGACAGGGTTTTGGGTGCAATCTCCATCATGGCACCGATCTGCCCAGAATTCTTGAAGGTCTTGGCAAATTGGAGACCGCACCAAGTATAGATGTTTGCCCACTCACTAGGCATGGGTGATTCAAAGGTCCTGGGCATCATATAGGCGACCACCTCGGTAAGGGAGGCCATTTTCTCACCTTGCATTTGGGTCAATAACCTCGCCAAGGTAATGTTGTGCAAGACCTGCTTGGGTACCGCATCCTACCAGGCGGATGGATAGACAATGATGGGGCTGCTGAGACAGTCCATAAAATCGAAGACAAAATCTGATTGGGCCTTTTTAAAGGATTTGGGAGTGGGATTTGGGTCAGTTGTTGGCTCCATTTCAAAGCCGAAATCAAGTTGGTGCATGTTTGGATGTTCCATGATATTTGTTATTATAGTTCAACAATATTTTCGGGATCCACCAAACGGAAGAGTAAATTTTGGAGCGGCAAGGAAACGGAATAAAAAGTGACTTTAGGGAACGGCTTTATGTCCCTTGCCCGAGAAATATTTGCCGGGTTTATCTTTTGGAAATGTTGCTTGGATACTTATTACATTGTACTGATTCCAATGCATGTACCCTGCAAGCGGACTTGACCCACTGTTTTTGGTGTCCTGATCCATCAGGGAGTGAAGTGCCCCGTTCCAGGTATTCCGGAACGGGGAAACGGAAGGGTAACCAAAAGGAGTGGGTCGTGTCCAAGACTTTTTTTTACGAAGCGCTTTTCCCGAAGTACCTGCCAGCAGTAGGCAGGGAGAGCGAAATGCAGGGAAATGGGCCTAGAAAGCTGTTTGTTGCTGGAATACTTTAAAACAACAAAATTCCTAAGCCTTTTTAGATTTTTTCACTAAATTGGGAAACTGTTTTTTAACAGTCCTTTTCTTAATTAGAATTATAACAGCCCTACTGGAAATTCCCGGCACAAAGTCCCCTCTTCGACCGGTTTGGATAAGGAATTAAATTTACCGTGAAAAAATGTATTAACCTTTAACTTAAGGATTGTCCTATTTAATCCTATGGAACTGAGATTATTCAACTTTTAAGAAAATAATGCGGCGTGTCCCATGGAAAATATATTGAATTGAGAATCGAAAAACTTGGGCATAGCCAACTAATTTGGCAATATAAACCCAGTAAAGTTCATTTTTTAAACAAGTTGTATGCAAGCTTAAAATACTAGATGGAAGAAATCTCACAACCAACAGAAGAATTAAAAACGCTTGAAACTGAAGTTAAAGCTTTTGCAAATGCTCAACCTTATTGGGCAAGATACCTTTGTTCTGAAATTTTAGCAGGTAATGAAATTACAGATACTATAATTGATTCAGCTTATTCTTATTTGCTCGAAAAAATAGGTCTTAAAGAAGAAACTGATAAGCCTGAGCTTTCTATTTCATACAACCCAAATGCCTCTGATGATTATAAAGAAAACCTGTCTTTTGACTCGCTTGCAAACGTTGAAGGAGTTAATGCCCTTACCGAAAATCAAACTATAGAGTTAACATCAAATTTGACTATCATATATGGAACAAATGGAGCTGGGAAATCTGGTTATGTTCGCCTTTTAAAAAACGTTTTTTATTCCAAAGACAAGGCAAACATTCTTCCTAACATCAACATTGATTCCGGACACAAACCAATAGCAGCAACCTTTAATTTTTCTTCAGAGGGAACTAACATTCCTTTGAAATATCCTGATAACATCGGAAATGGCATTTTTAATCAGTTTGCAATTTTTGACGGAGATATTGGGAAAAAACACCTTAGCTTAAGAAATGATTTTAGCTTCCGCCCTGCTGGACTGCAATTGTTTAATGAATTTAATGCTGCATTAGAGAAATTAAACGGCAAGCTAAATATTGAAATTCAATCTAAAAGTACTGCCAATCCCTTTGCAGATGATGACATTTTTCAAGGAGAATCTGAAATCAAAACATTGTTAATTCAGCTTTCGCATAATTCTAAACTTGAAGATTTAAATGCTCATTTACCTTATAATGAAGAGGAAAAAGCAAAGAAAGTTCAACTAGACAAAGAATATGATGATTTAAAAATTGCTTTAGCTCAAAAAGACAAAGCATCGAAAGAGTTGCAAACTATAAAAGCCCAATTAGCAGCTCGAAAACAGACTTTAGTTAACACGAACACTTGGTTCGCTCAAGACCAACTAAATAGTGTAATTAAAGCAATCACTAATTGTAAAACCAAAGAGGATACAGCACAAAAAGAAGGCGTAGAAAAATTCAAAACCGATAAAATTGAAAATATTGGTTCTACAGAATGGAAACAATTCATTGAAGCGGCCGCAAAATTTGCTTCTACTCAAAACGAAGGTGAATACCCTTCACTTGGTGACAATTGCTTACTGTGTCAGCAAGCAATCAATGATGATGTTCCCAAAAGCTTAATTAGCAGCTATTGGGCTTACATTAAAAGTGTTGCTGAACAAGAAGCAAAGACGGCCAAAGAAAAGCTTGCAAAGTTTAAAGCGGATTACGAAAAATTAAGTTTCAATCAATTTCCTGAAACAGACACTTTAGCCGTTTGGTTAAAGGACAGGTACGAAACGGTTTTAGCCAATTTAAAAGATGAACTAAAGAAACAGGAAACATTAAGACAAACACTTGTATCAAACATCAATGACAAAAAGGATATTTTACAAGTTGAAGTACAATTAGATTTAAGTGCATTAGATGCCATAAGCAAAACGGTAGATAAAGAAATTAAAGCATTTGAAGAAGATGAGCAAAATAAAAAACTTGGCGAACTGTTAAAAAAGAAAACTTATTTGGCTCATAAAGAAAAACTGGAAGCTCGATACCCAGATATTGAAACCCTACACAAGAACTTGATTTGGGTAAACAAAGCCAACCAGTTTAATAAAAGGTCAATAAAGAAATCATCTACAGATACTGAAAAGAGACTTTCCGAAGAATATTTCAACAACGATTATATCAATGAATTTAATGACGAATGCGATAAATTAAATGGAAAGTTTGGAATTGAAATAGATGCAAGAAGTTCAGATGCACAATCCAACCGCCAACTTTTTCTTAAAGGCGAAGACCCTTCTGCAATTTTAAGTGAGGGAGAACAAAAAGTAATTGCTCTGGCTGACTTTATTGCAGAAATCAACATTACCACAATTAACAGAGGAGTCATTCTTGACGACCCTGTTAACTCGCTTGATGAAGAACGGAAGAGTTTAATTGCGAATAGGCTCGTTTCAATTTCAGAAACTAAACAAGTAATTATATTTACTCATGATTTAGTTTTTGTCTCCTGTCTTCTTAATTATGCTCAAGACAAATCTTTAACTCACGAGTGCCATTGGATTGAAAATAGAAATGGTAACCCGGGTCAAGTTTGGTTAAGAAACTCACCTACATATGAAAAAATTTATCGTAATGCTGAGCCAGTAAAGAAGCTATACTCCGAAGCGAATAAAACCGAGTGCCCTCCTGAACAGAGAGAGTTCCTAGTTAAAAGTGGATTCACAGCATTACGTACCTGCTATGAGGTTTTAGTAATTAATGACTTGTTTAAAAATGTTGTTCAGCGATACAATGAACGTGTAAGCGTTGATAGTCTTTCCAGTGTCTATTTTGACGAAGAATTAACAAACGAACTTCTTGACAGTTTTGCTCAATGTTGCAGATACATGGAAGGCCATACGCATAGTGATAAATATGCTTACATGAAACCAGAACCTTCAAACCTTAATGAAGAAATTCAAAGATATGAAGCGTTAAGAAGTAAAATTCGAAAATTTAAAAAGAAATAAAGCCAGCATACAACAACACCTAAACGCAATGCCCTACGGGACACTGCCATAGCCAAAATGTTGTACCTCATGCTAAAAAAGAACCTGATGATAATAAAGCAAATCATAGTACAATTTGATACAGACTCTAGGAGAGGGTTTGATGAACACGATATCAGTTCCGCATTAAGAAAACTTGTCCCAGAAGATAAATCACAAATTGATGACACACTTAAGGCTGAGTTAATGGCCTTTGATTTTGCTGAGGATTATCAAGATAAAAAGACTGGATGGGGAACTTATTTTGGGCCTATGATGGTCTGGAACAATGGAGATGGCACAGCAACAGAATCACCATCAATCAAACTAATCACTCCAGAGATGATTGATTATTGGGAAAAAAGGGCTACTGAATGTGTAAATCCAATAATAATAGCACGCTACAGCGGATTAGTTTGGGACTTCAAGAATAAAATTACAGGAATAAATCCACCACATGAGATTTGCCGAATATATACAAAAGCTTTAATTGATCAGGCCAATGGCGATTTTCATAAATATGAGGTTAATACCTTTCGGAAACTGGCACGAGCGTTAAAACTGTCGATTAGCCTTAATGACGATGATTTAATCAAGAAATGTAAAGATTCCCTAATCAATTTTGAAAATAGGCACTCGCAAGATACTAAGTCTAGCGTATATTGCACCAAATTGAAACAAAGTCATTCATTTTCAATTGATTATACGATTCTACATTTTCTTTAATATCATCTAATATCAATTGATTTCAACATTTGTTGTACCTATGTTGTACCTGAAAAGAACAATAATTTCGTATCTTTATGGTGTACTTAGGTAAAGGAATACATTCAAAATGGAATGTTGTACCTATGTTGTACCTGATTTGACTTTCGTACTCAAAACAGGTCAATTATGTCATCAAACGCAAAGATAGTTCTACGTAAAAAACCAAACAGTAAAGGGCTTTACCCATTAGCTGTTCGAATTACAAAAAATCGTCGTTCAACATATCAATATATAGGTCATTATATTGACATAGAGGATTGGGACGAAAAAAATATTCGAGTAAGAAAGTCTAATTCAAATGCTGATAGTTTAAACAAGTTGCTATCACAGGAACTCTCGAACGCCAATAAAGCACTTATTGACTTACAATCCGAGCATAAAGATGCATCTGCCAACCAAATCAAAAAAGAGATATATGCCTCGGGAAACTCTGCTACCTTTTTTGAACTAGCACAAGAGCATCTGGACGAATTGGAAATCGCCGAAAAATTAAACCGCTTATCTACGGATAGTGCTTTGGTTAGCTATATCATAAAGTTTAATAAATCAAAACAGTTGGCTTTTCAGGAAATTAACGAACGCTTCCTAAAAAAGCTGATGATATATTTGAAAGCCAAACACGAACTTTCAGAAACATCAGTAATGAACATCTTAGTCCTCATTAGGTTGTTGTTCAACAGAGCTATTAAGCTCAAAATAGTTAGTAGGGAATTATATCCTTTTGGTGGTGACAAGATTAAAATTAAGTTTCCAGAAACAAGCAAAGTCGGGTTGAATATTATTGAAGTAAGAGCCATAGAAGCTCTTGAGAATTTAACTTTGAGTGAAATACACACTCGAAATGTCTGGCTCTTTAGTTTTAATTTTGCCGGAATGCGAGTTACCGATGTATTGTGGACAAAGTGGTCTGACATATACGACAAAAGGTTGCATTATAGAATGAACAAAAACTCAAAATTACTATCATTAAAAATTCCAGATAAGGTTTTCAAAATTTTAGATTATTACAAAGAAGACAAAAGATATGCAACCGATTTTGTTTTTCCCGAATTGAAAAAAGCGAATCTCGATGATGCAAAAGATGTCTATAACAAGAGAAAGACAGCTACCAAGAAATTTAATGACAACTTAAAATCTATAGCTAAAAAGGCGAAAATTGATAAGAAAATTACAATGCATATTGCGAGGCATACCTTTGGCAATATTGCTGGTGATACCATCCATCCCTTTATGCTGCAAAAATTGTATCGTCATAGCGATTTAAAAACCACATTGAACTATCAAGCTAATTTTATTCACAAAGAAGCAGATGATGCTTTGGATAGTGTGGTAAATTTTTGAACTATTATCAGCCATCTGCAAATATTTTAAAGTCATATTTCAACATATTCAATTGCCATTCCCTTACCTTTACCAACATAATTTTATGTTTATGGTGTTAAAGGTTAAATGGACTGAATTTAAAAGTAGTCTTGAAAATTTTCAGTCCGAAGGAAATGCGCTTATTAAAAAATATAAAGCAGCAAGAACTGAGGATTTATTAAATGAATTGAAAGAGGAAAAACAATCGTGGGAAAGCGATGTAATCAGTTATGTAAAGGCTTCTTTTGACCCTGAACACACCAATTTTGCATACGAGTTTAAGGCTCAACAAGGATATAATTTCGGAATGAAATTAGGTATCGACCAAAGAGTCAAAAACACTATTCAAACCATTAAAGATGAAATTAATGGGCTTGATTACTATTTAAAAATATTATTCATTTCAGATGCTATTGTGCGAGCTGATGACATTGATTTAGAAGAGCGTAAAAACCTTGATACCGAAGGCATTCTTGATCTTATACTTTCTAAACTATATGAACTGTATAATGATGGGAAATACTATTCTATTAAGTGGATTCTTGAAGGTAACGGCCTAAAGTTAGGTGGGCGTAGCGAAGATTGGGACTATGGTAGAATGCTTGAAGAACGAGGCCTTATTGAGACTATGAATGGTCGTGAGGTAAATGCCAAACTAAAACTTGAGGGAAAGTATGCCATTGAACAAGCCAGAAAATCCCAAGTGCCCGACTACTCAAAAATTAGCGATTCTGATGAAGAATTAAAAACACTTCTCAAAGAGGTACTTGCCGAAGTTAAAAGATCAGGATATGGTCAGCAAATCATCTTCGATGAGTTTGATGAGCTGCGCAAAGACATTCCGCATCTTAGCAAAAAATCGTTTGGTCAGTTATTAAAATCAAAACTTGGCGATTTGGTCGCAGCCAAAGCCTTTGACAAAGCTATCGCCAGCGACATATTCAAACAATTTACTAACCAAATATTTCCATTTTAACGTATGAGAATATGGGCAGGTATTAAAAATAGAATAGTTCAATTCTTCCGAAAAGAACCACCACCAGAATATGAGGTGACAGAATATGTGTTTTCGGATAGACAACCTCTTGATGGTTCTTCGACCATTTCATTTTTCGTAAACAATCCCAAGCCAGATGTAAGTGTTACCAGAACTTTTGATAGCGAAGACCAAGCCGTTAATTGGCTTATGGAAAATCGAGATTTCAAAAAGATGTTATTTAGTAATGTATTTCCATCCGCAAATTCGGTGAAATACCAATGTGGCGTTAAAGAACCTATCACAATCCCAAACAAAATGCCAGGGGATATTGACATTCTTCTGTATGAACAAGGAAAGGAACAAAATGCGGTTGGAATAGAATGTAAAATAGTAAAAATCGAATCGCTTGAAAATCAACCACCAAAAATAAACAAGATTACAAGCGTTCAAAAAAAGGGAACTATTCAGGCAAATGGATATACCGAAATTGGATTCAACAGGGTTTATCTGCTAATCATACTATTGGATGATGGCCGGCATTACAAAAACCCCAATGTTATGTTCAGAACTACACCTTTTAAATGGTTGAAAGAATTGTATGGTTTTGACTGGCAAACCCGAATGAGTGATGATATTGGAATTATTTACGTTCACATAAATCAATTTACTACTAACCATATAAATCAGACCAAAGGATTGGGATTGCGTGTAGAACGTGAAGCAATACCAATTTTACAACCTGAAGAACTAACTGATAAAATCAAAAAACTGGATTCATAGGATAATTTGAAACGTAAAGGAACTTGCAGGATATGCGGAAATCATAGTAAACTAACGTTTGAGCACGTTACACGAGAGTGTAAACTGAACTCTCTATAGTTTGCCTGATTCATTTTCTCAAGTGCTCGGTTCTTGCCTAAAACATTCCACCAACATCCCATAAAGTTCTGGATGTTTTCTTTTTAGTAAATCCGCTCGTTCAAAAAAATACTCTGAAGCAACCGCAAAGAATTCAGCTTGATTTGTTCCACCATATTTACGAATATCTGAATGGTTATCGTTAATCGCTTCCATTTCTTTATGGATTAAGTTTAACCAAGGTATGGCATATTGATGTTCCATTAGCCGCTCTGGCACACCGTCTGTTCTATCGTCCAACTTATCTATAAGGTGCACAAATTCGTGTATGCCAGTATTGCTTTTATCGGTTGTATTTTTAAAGCCGTGGTACAATGCTTTCTTGGAAAGTATCATCTGTTTCTCGAACCTTCCATTTCCAACTATTCCACCAATATTCCGTGAGTTATCCTTACTGCTAAATTGCATATCCTCATTAAAATTATCAGGATATAAAAGGATGCCACTTAAATTTGTGTAGTGCCATTCCTTGAAGCCAAAAACTGGAATGACGGCACTTGCTGCAATTAAAACCTTATCCAACTCTTCCAGTTCAAACTGCACAGCATCGATATAGACCTCACTTAAAAATAGCATCATTTTTTGCTGAAAAATTAGCTGTGCGTCTTTTGATAGATTTCTATAAAACAGCACATTATCCGTCAATAATTTATGCCAATGTTCTGGAAATGGCTTTACACTATGACGTTTTGCTTTTCTATAAAAATGAACAGCAAAAAGAACAATCACAACCGAAATAAAAATATAAGCCATATTAAAAACGTATTAATCTACAGGTTCGGCCTTAAATCCCACTTTTTGCAAAGTCGCCTTTACATCTTCTTCGGTTACACCATCGCTTTCAATGGTTAGGATTTTATCAGGATTAGAGGTATCTACTTCCCAACTTTCTACACCTTCTTGTTTGTTTAAAAAAGGGGTGACTTTTGATACGCACCCACCACAATTGATATTTGTTTTAAATTTTAAAGTTTTCATAGTATTGAATTTATTTATTATTAAAGTTTTACTCGTTTAAGTCTTAAGCTATTTGCAACTACGGATACACTACTGAATGCCATTGCTGCACCTGCAATCATCGGATCCAACAAAAACCCATTTACAGGATAAAGAACTCCCGCTGCAATTGGAATGCCAATAATGTTGTAAATAAATGCCCAGAATAAGTTCTGACGTATGCCCAACACGGTTCTTTTTGATAGTTCCAATGCTTTTGGGATAGATTGTAAATCTGATGTTATCAAGGTCATTTTTGCTACATCCATTGCGATATCCGAACCTTTGCCCATAGCAATACTCACATTGGCTTGCGCCAGGGCGTGCGAATCGTTGATACCATCGCCCACCATTGCTACTATCTTTCCGTCCGCCTGTAATTTTTCGACAAAAGCCGCTTTGTCCGAAGGCATCACTTCTCCTTGGTAATTTGTTATTCCTACTTGTTTTGCGACAGCAGATGCGGTTTTATTGTTATCTCCAGTAAGCATATAGACCTCAATGCCTCGTTCTTGAAGTGTTGCTATGGCCATTTTTGAAGTTTCCTTAATCTTGTCTGCAATGGCGAGTATCGCCAGCACTTGTTTTTCATTGCCAAAGAAAATGACGGTTTTCGCTTGCTCTTCGAGACTTTCTGCTGTTTGCATCAAGGAAGCATCGATTTGAATATTTTTCTCAAGCATTAGTTTATGGTTTCCAACATAGTATGGTGAACCATTTTCTGTTTGAGCTTTCACACCTTTTCCTGTAATACTTTCAAAAGAAGCAATTTCAGCTTTTTCAATATTTTCATCTTTTAAGTGATTGACTACAGCTTCCGCCAAAGGGTGTTCTGATTGTGCTTCAATAGCTAGAAGAACTTTTTTGTATTCGTTGATATCTTCGAGTTTATCCTTCCAAAATATATCAGTTACTAAAGGTTTTCCTTCTGTAATTGTACCTGTTTTATCAAGAATGACAGCATTCACTTTATGACCGAGTTCTAAACTTTCGGCATCCTTTATAAGGATATTATTTTCTGCGCCTTTACCAATTCCCACCATAATGGCGGTAGGTGTTGCCAATCCCAAAGCACAAGGACAGGCGATTACCAATACTGCTACAGAGGTCAATAAGGCTTGTGAAAAGGCATTATCGCCTCCTAAAGACATCCAGACAATGAAGGTTACAATGGAAATACCCAATACCACAGGAACGAAAATACCGGCAATCTTATCGACCAGTTTTTGAACGGGTGCCTTACTCCCTTGCGCTTGCTGAACCATTTTAATGATTTGGGAAAGCAGGGTTTCTCCACCTACTTTTTCAGCGGTAAATTGAAAACTTCCTTTTTGATTAACGGTACCAGCGAATACCTTTTCCCCTTGGGATTTCTGAACTGGAACGGGTTCTCCAGTAATCATACTTTCATCTACATATGAGCTTCCCTTGGAAACTTCGCCATCCACGGGAATCTTTTCTCCGGGACGCACCAAAATGGTCTGACCAACCTGTACGGATGAAATAGGGATTTCCCTCTCTTCCCCATTCTCAATAATTTTAAGGGTTTTAGGCTGAAGCCCCATTAGTTTTTTAATGGCTGAAGATGTATTTGATTTTGCCTTTTCTTCCAATAGTTTCCCCAAGGAAATAAAGGTGATAATCACGGTAGCCGCTTCGTAATATACGTGAGGCTCGATGCCACGACTTAACCAAAATTCAGGAAAAAAGGTATTGAATACACTAAAGAGGAAGGCGATTCCGGTACTCAACGCCACCAAGGTATCCATATTTGCTTTACCGTGTTTGGCCTGCTTGAAGGCATTGATGAAAAAACTGCGCCCAAACCAAAAAAGAATTGGAAAGGCCAATACCAATGAAATCCATTTGCCTGGTTCCCATTGCATATAGAACATTCCCAACACAAAAATGGGTAGCGTAAGTATCGCCGACCAGATGGTTCGGTTTTTTATGTCCTGATAATGCTTTTGCTGAAGTTCTTGCTGTACTTCCGAAGGGTCTTCGGCATCAATTATAATATCGTAACCGACCTCACGAAGCGCGTTTTGAAGTTGATTTGGACTCAACTCCTTGTCATATTCCACAAGAACGGAACTATTGGCAAAATTAACACTTGCATCAAACACACCTTCTGTGTGTTTTAATACAGATTCAACACTCGCTGCACAAGAGGCACAGGTCATTCCCGTAACTGGAAATGATTCTTTCACACCCTGTTTATGATTCTTCTTTTTGGTTTCAAATATGTTGATTGTCTCCATAAATCCGTTCTTATTTGTATGTTACAAATTTCAGGATTAAAAGACTGTAATGTGTTACGTTATATGCTGAATGATTTGTAGAATTTACTCTTCACGAATTATTACATACTACCCAATTGGAATAATTTATGTCTCTTATAATCATAATGGGGACGTGTCTATCGGTCTTTAGTATTTGTAATCAAATACCCTTTTGATTGGATGACCTTTTTTATCTCATCGATATTCGTTTTAGTGGTATCAAATTCAATAATTGAAGTCCCTTCTTCAAAAGACGTAGATACATTTGTAACCCCGTCAATTTTATTTACAGAATGGTTGATATTTTCTTCACAACCAGAGCATACCATCCCTTCAATATTCAACTTTACAGTTTGAATATCGGTATTGTTTGTTGCAACAATTCCTACTTTCTCCGTTGAATGAAATACTTGTGGATAATAAGAAACCAATGTCATTACAACAACAAACACTGTAACCAACCACAAATAGAATTTCGACTTAAAAAATGATGGCTTAGCCATATCACAGTTACCACAATCGTCCACCTTCTTTTTTTTATAAACCTGATAAAAGGCCAGTCCCAATGACAAAAATGCTATAACCAACAGATAAGGTTTCAAGGCAATAAGCCAAGAAAAATACACCGAGCTTCCACCAATACCAGCTACACTTGTAAGTAGCAAAGGACCCCAGCAGCATAGTTTAAGGGAAACTGCTGAAAATACAGCAGTCCCCATAGATGCCTTTTTGTTCAATTTATTAATTGCCATACCTAACAGTTTCCTATTCCAGCATTTACCAAATCATCTTTTGTGATTTCGATGTTGGTGCAGCAATTCAGAAGTTTTCCGTTAACAGCAATGGCAGGAACTCTTGTAACCCCATATTCCTTCATTTTTGAAACACAGATTTTACTTTCGCATTGCTCGGACAGATTATGAAGTGTGATTTCGCAGTCCTTTCCTGCTGTCTCCTTTACTAATTGTACCACAGGCTCGCATACCGGGCAACCTGCTGTAAAAATCTCAATTTGTCGTTTCATCTTATGTTATGTTTAAATTAATAATGGAACAAAGATGAGAACGTTAGGTAGGGGGTCACCAAACTTTTTTTAACCTTTTTTTTCGTTGTAGTTTTTTAATCGAGTTTCAATGGCTTGAATTTCTTTTAACTTGTTAGTTAAATCGGATAATTCTAAGTTTGGGAATTCACTTTTTAAATATTCAATTTTATCTTCATTGCCACAATTGCCTGGGCAAGAGTCCACGGCCTTTACAATTCCAATAGCAAGTGCTTTTCGATAGACTTCATCCAGCAGTAAGTAATGTGCTTTTTGAATCCCCTTATCAATGGATTTGAACTGTATGTTTATTTGTTCGGGGTCCTTTCCTTCATCAAGCATTTTAACAATGCCGTTTAATTGACCACTCAAAGTTTTTAATCTGGATTTAATATCCAAGATTAAATCAGTAGGTAATTTGTACTGTTCTCCTTTCATAACTCAAACTTAACTCGCGCAGCAACTTAATTTGGAAACATCTTTCCCAAAGGTAATCGCTGCCAGTTTAACAGATTCTCCTAAAGTTAAATATGGATAAAAGCTTTCTGCTAAATCTTTTACAGTGATTCCAAATTTAATAGCCATACTCAATTGTTGTATCAGTTCACCACCTTCAGGTGCAACTACTCTTGCGCCTATTAATTTATCGGTTTCAGTGTTGCGTATCAGTTTTATGAACCCTCTGGTATCTTGAGCTGCCAAGGCTCTTGGAACGTGAATTAAATCAAGTTTACTGACTTCAAAAGGAATTTCCTTTTTTTCTGCTTCAATTTCATCTATACCTGCTCCTGCGATTTGAGGGTCTGTAAATACTACCCAAGGTAATGATGAATAATCAATACTTGTTTTTGTTGATGAAAACGCATTGTGCACTGCTGTACTACCTTCGGTTGCTGCTGTATAAACAAATGCCGGTGTAATGGTGACATCTCCTGCTGCATAAATATTGGAAATATTGGTTTCCATTTTTTCATTTACAATAATATGGCCGCTTACTGTTAACTTTAGGCCGATATTCTCAAGCCCTAATTTAGAGGTGTTAGGCTTCGTCCCTGTAGCCACCACAATATGTCCTTTTTCAACAATTTGAGTTGTGGAACCATCAGGACAATTACAATGAATAATTGTATCGTTACCTTTCTTTTCAAATTTAAACGCTCTAAAGTTTGGAAGGATTTCAATCCCTTCACTTTTCATTTGTTCTACCAAAACATCTGTAATATCTTTTGTTTGACTGCGTAATGGCCTGTCGGTAAATTCAATGATACGTACTTTTACACCCAATCTGTTGTAAGCCATCGCAATTTCCAAACCAATATAACCAGCTCCCATAATGGTCAAACTTTCAGGTTTTTCCTCTAAATCGAACAAGGTCACATTGGTTAAATAACCAACCTCATTCAGTCCTTCAATATTTGGAATATTGGTAGTTGCTCCTGTTGCCATTAGAATGTTGGTTGCTGTGTAGGTGTCTTTTCCATCCACAAGGATTGTTTTATTATCAACAAGTTCAGCCCAACCTGTACGCATTATCAGGTTTTCAAAATCACTTACCACATCCATATATTTTTGTTGCTGAAGTGAAGCAACCAATGCTTTTTTATCTTTTATGGTTTGTGTAAAATCAATGTCTGCTCCTTTAGGTTTTATACCCTTAAAATTGGAATGCGTAGCGAGACGTACCGTTTCGGCAGCCCGAATAAGGTTTTTAGACGGTACACAACCCACATTTACGCAAGTGCCACCAAAATCTAATCCTGCATTTACCATAAGTGTTGTGAGCCCTAAACCTTCAGCTTTAATGGCTGCTGAAAATGCAGCTGAACCACCACCAATAATTATTAAATCGAATTGATTTTGGCCTTTGGAATTTACAGCGGAAACCTCTTCCTCGTCGACATTATTTACAACCGAATAATCACCAACGCTGTTTATAGCATCTATTACATTTGCCTTACTCATCTTATCAGCATCAAAATTAAATTCGCCTTTTCCGGTTTCGTGGTTAACTGTGGAACTTAAAACTCCTTCAGTTGCGTTCATATCCTTTTCGATATGTGTTGCACAACCTTCACAGGTCATACCCTCAATTTCCAATGTAATGGTTTCTCTATTTTGAGGCATTTTGATTTTCATTTTAGCTGTATTTTTCATTGAAATCGGTACTGTTTACTTATTAAAAATTAGACCTTCCCTTTAATTACTTCGGCCTTAAACCCTTTCTTTTCTATGATAAGTTTTAGGGCTTTGATACTTGTTTTTGAACCATCAAACTCAATAACAGCAATATCTCCAGGGTATTCAACCGAATGTTCCAAAACACCATCTACTTCCTTTAATGCATTATAAATAGCATTGGAACAACCAGCACAAGTAATGCCTGTAATTTTAAATTTCACCGTGGTTGCATTGTGTTTCTTTGAAGCTACTTCCACAACTTGATTTGTAACCTCCTTGCTTTGTGATTTGGCCTGAAAAGAAAACAGCATTAAAGCCAAAATAGGCACTATTGATAGTTTTTTCATAATGGGTAATTTTGCGTTTATTTATCTTTTATAACTTTGTATCCTGTTGAATTAATTGCCTTTTCAATAGCTACTTTAGAGGTTTTAGACTTATCAAACTCTACGATGGCATTTCCCTTTTCATACGAAGGGGTTACATTTATAATACCGTCCAATTCATTTACAGCGTGTTTTATGCTTTCTTCACAGCCAGCACAAGTCATTCCTTGAACATTAAAGTTTACAGTTTGAATATTTGATTGGTTTACAATGACCACTTCTTTTTTATTATCCGGATAAAAAATGGATGAATAATATGGAAATGCCAGCATTATAATTGCAAATGCTGTTACTATTCCCAAAAAGGTTTTTGACTGTATAAATTTTGATTTTCCTTCCTTACCGGCAGGCAGGTCGTCCGTATCGCATTCACAATCGATTTCTTTTTGAGGTTTTAGTTTTTGATACCAAGCAAAGCCGAGCACTAAAATTGTTAGCCCGATTAGATAAGGTCTAAAAGGCTCAAGCCAAGAAAATGTTGAGGCAATTCCACTTGTTCCAGCGATTAAAGCCAAAACGGGTGTAATACAACATAATGAAGCTGTAATAGCAGCAAGTAAACCTGCACCAATTAATTTGTTCTCACGTTTCATATTGTTTCTAAAACTTTGTTTTTATCGAGTATTTCAAAAAACGGATTTAATAATGTTGAATATTCAGGGGTTAGTGAGTAAAAAATCGTTTGAGCATCTCTTTCGGTTTCCAATAAATTTCTGTCCTTCATTTTTCTCAAATGTTGAGAGATAGCAGAAATATTCATTTCGAGAATATCACTTAAGTCGCAAACGCAAAGTCGTTTCTCCTCAAAGAGTAGGTAAAGAATTTTTAGCCGAACATTATTTCCGACTAAAGAAAGTCCATTTGCCAAATAGTCAAACGATTCATTTAATTCTGAAACTGTCTTTTTACAACGGTTTATCTGTTCAATATCTGCCTGTTGTCTTATGCAAGAATTATTTTTCATAAGGCAAAGTTACAATTATTTCTTATTTAAGCAAATACTTAAATACAAAAAAGAATGATATGTAAATTTTGATCATTATGTTCCTTTTGTTTTGATTTGTGTTTTGCAAAAACTAAAACTACCGAATTGTACATCTGTTCTTTTAGCTTGTAGGTGAAGGTATTGCTGGCTTTACAGTTAATTGTCTTTTAAAACTACAAAACAGAAAATTCTGTATGGTGTTGAATGGTGTTGTGTGGTCCTCTGATACACAGCGAATTTTGTCAAATCCTTTTTTTAATTCCGATGTTAATTCCTCTTCATTGTATTGTTTTATTTCAAGTCCGCTACATTTTTTTGGTCCGTTTTGTGAAAAGGTTCCTATTATTAAATAACCTCTTACAAATATTGTCGCTATGTTAGTATATTTTTTAATCTGGTCATCTGTTGTAAGAAAATGAAAAGTTGCTCTGTCGTGCCAAACATCGAAAGATGTATCTGGTTCAAATTCGGTAATGTCGCTTACAATCCAATTTACTTTACTTGCCTTTTCTCCCAGTCTTTTTTTAGCTTTCGCAATTGCTTTTTCTGAAATATCAAGTACAGTAATGTTATTATACCCTTCCTTAAGTAAATAGTCAACAAGTTTACTGTCGCCACCACCAATGTCTATAATTTTTGCCTTTTTATTTAGTTTGAACGAACGTATAAACTTCAGTGAAGTTTTTGGTATTTCTTGCGTCCAACTTACCTGGTCTGGATTTTTAGTTTCGTGAACTGTTTCCCAATGTTTCTTTCTGTCTAATTTCATTTTGATATCTAAATTCGGTTCATTGGTAAATCAATATATCATCTATTGATTTAAATATCCCTTTAATAGTGGTAAACACACCTTAAATCTCATCCAAGGATTTTCGGTTTTTGTCTACAGATTTCTTGAACTGCGTAGGTGTCATTCCAGTTACTTTTTTGAATTGATTGCTTAAGTACGCAACGCTACTATAATGTAATTGAAAAGCTATCTCACTCAAGGTTAATTCATCATAGACAATAAGTTCTTTTACACGTTCAATTTTTTGGTTGATGATGTATTGCTCGAACGTGATGCTTTCTACCGACGAGAATAGGGAACTTAAATATTTATAATCCAAGTTAAGTTCGCCAGTAACAATATCTGCCCATTTTAATTCGGTCTTTTCATTGGAATAATGTATTTTCTCAATTACCAAATTTTTCATTTGCTCGATAAGCAGACTTTTACGGTCGTCAATCAAACTAAATCCTGCATTTTGTAGCTTTTTTTGCAAAGATTTTTTTTCGAATTCATTGAGCATCGAAACCAATTCTACTTCTCCTAACTTGACAGCTTTGTAATCAATGTTCAATCCTACCAAAATTTGGGAAACTGCCGATATACATCTCGGACAGACCATATTTTTTATGTGGATGGTATTATTCATAGGTTGAACAAATGCCTAATAAAATCTAAATTTAGATATATGATTAGTATTACAGCAGCAATAAATAATCCTATCATCGCTGAAATTCCGATAACCTTATCTTTTTTTGTAATCGGATTTTTCTGTTTATATGTATTTTTCTTGTTTTTTCTTCTATTTCTTCTACTTTCACTCATCATCTTTCTCCTCTTTAAAATATTAAAGGCTGAAGAATCCGCTTTTACCAATTAACTCTAACCCTGATTATTTTAACGTATCTCTAACCTCACCACAGGTTAACATTGCTTCGCCATAATATGGGTTACGGACTTCTTCCTCTAAACTTATCCAGTACGCTCCCTTATTATTGTCTGCCATTGGACAAAACTGGATATAAACATTTTCATTGACCCCAAAGAGCTGTACACTACTTATCATATGCGCAGACAAATGCTTAAAATGCCCTCTTTGTTTTGAAATATCCGTATTACTTGAAATAGCATTTGCCGAAGTATTTAATTCCTTCTGAATGGTCATCCAATGGTTATGTGCTTTTTCATCAGACAACAACTTCATATCTACATTTTTCAGGGATTGTATTATTTGCATTCCTGCTTGTTGTGCATTTTTGGCATCATCATTAACCAAAGCATCTTTCAAAAGAATATAATCCTCAAACACCTGTTTTAACTGGCCTTGAAATTTGTTTGAAACAGCTATCCTTTCTTTCATTTCTGAATGGTCAGTATTCCCCTTACTATCATCAGAATTGTTTCCTTGCATACCTAAATGCCCTTCGTGACCGGTCATTGTTTTGCCACCAGCAGTGTTCATCATAGATTTTTTGCCTTGTAATTGTGCAGCAGCATCTACTGTAAACGTGCCATTAGTTACCACTTCATCACCATTTTGAAGACCTTCAATTATGGTATAGGTGTCTCCATTGGCATTACCGAGTAAGACCTCTCTCATTTCAAAAACAGCTTCGTTAGGATTAGTTTTAATATAAACTACAGAACGTTCACCAGTCCACATCACAGCTGTAGCAGGAACTGTTATTTTACTTGAAGTGCTTTCTTGAGCACCTTCAATTTTACCTTCGACAAACATACCTGGTTTAAATAGGTCGTTCTTATTATTAAGTACTGCTCTAACTACGACGGTACGTGTAGAAGAATTTAATAAAGGGTCAATAAATGAAACTTTTGCATCAAATACTTCATTGCGATACGCATTGGTAGTCACTTTAATGGTTTGACCAACTTTCAAGGAAGCAATCTGATTCTCATAGGCATCAAATTCTGCCCAAACCGTATTGAGGTTGGCTATTTTATATAAGGGCTGTCCTTGTTTTACATAGTCACCTTCTTCTACCATTTTATGGGTCACTGTTCCTGAAACTGTAGCAAAAACCGGAAAATATTCTTGCACTTTTCCAGCAGCTTCTATGGCATTAATTTGCTTTTCTGAAAGTTTCCATAATTTAAGCTTGTTTTTTACAGCCTTATACAATTCTGGTTGCGATTCTTTTATAGATGAGGCTGTAAGTAACTCTTGCTGAGCTGCAACTAAATCTGGTGAATATATGGTGGCCAAGCGTTGACCTGCACCAACACGTTCTCCAGTAGAATTAACATATAATTGTTCTATTCTACCACCAAAATAGGTTACTTGTACAGCATTGGATTCTTCATTGGCTTTTATCTTTCCAGATAACTTTAGAAAATTATTCCCGATTTCACCCTCACCAACAATGGATGTTTGAATGTTGGCCAATGCCATTGCATTATCTGTCATTTTAAACTGATCTGCCATAAGACCATCTGCTCCTGCTTCAGCAGGTATTAAATCCATTCCACAAATTGGGCAGTCACCAGGTTCTGGTTGCATAATCTGTGGATGCATAGAGCAAGTCCACATTTGATTAGAAGCAATTTCTTCTGAATGATTGTGATTCTCCGTAACCTCATTTGTTGCACTATCAGCAGAATCTCCACCAAAAATTAGAAAGCCACCCAATAGGCCAACAATCAACGCAACACCTATGTAAATGATGTTTTTATTCATAATATTTATTTTTTATTTTTTTTACTAATTTTTCTAATGGTCGGTGATGACGTATACCAGAGCAAAAATCCACTCAAAACAGTAATTAAGCCCAAAAGTGAAAATGCTCTTAAAACAATGGTGTTAAAGTTGTCCCTGCCTTCATAATCCATTGTATGTGTCATCCATAAAAAGTCAAACCAGCGCCACGCCCTGTGCCTCACCGTTTGGAATTTTGCATCTGTTATTGAAACGTAGGCTTTCAACGCTTCATCCGTATCATAAGAGATAACATAGGCTGGCAACAATTTTTCACGATATTCGTGATGGTCACCCACTTCACTTATCCGTTGGATATTGGCCACTTTTAAATTCTCCATCATCTGGTTTTTAGCAATGTACAAGGCTTCATCTTGAGAAATAGTCTTTTTCGCTTCGCCAGTTCTCGCATTATACAATTGCTGATTGTTAATCCAATAGTACGGTTCGTTATTGATATCCCTGATTTCTATATCACGAATGCCTTCATTACCTTTAATAAGTGAAGGACTAATAAGGTTGTCAAAGGTTTTTGGCGCATATTCCATATTACGGAATTGGTCGCCGTGAATGTCATCAATGTTTGTCCAACTGAAGTACATCCCGCTAATCGTCCATATCAAGAACTGAATACCTAAGAAAATACCTAAATAGCGATGAACTCTTCTTATTTTTAATGCTGTATGTCTATTTACCATATTACTGATTTACCTTAAAGTTGAATTTTATAGAGACCTTCTCCCAACTCAATGAAATTGCACCTTCATTGTCATTAATCTTGTTCACTTGATATTCCAAGTGTTCGGTAACTTCATCTGAAATGATGGGTTTAACTTTGAAGCGCAAGACATCATCCTTCTCCTCATACTCGTCCTTGCCATGTTGGTCCCAATTTGAATTAAAAATTATGGTCCATTCTTCTTTTGATGGAATAGTAAAAAACCCATATTTACCGGCAGGTAACATTTTACCATCAATAATTAAATCCTTATTAGTTTCTATCCAGGTAGCCATATGTGCACCCGCTTGCCACAACTGGTCATAAGCCAACAACCCACCAAAAATGATTCTATTTCTTACGCCTGGCGACGAATAATCGATATGAATATGGGCATCGCCTATCATTGCCATCGTTGATGTATGTGGGCTCAAAGGTTTCTTTTTATCTGGTTCTGCAGAAGTTTCTGTGGCTTTTTCCTCAACAACTACCTTTTTCACATCTTGTTTGCAAGAGACGATTAGCAAAACGATTAGTAATACAGAAAGGTGGATATTTTTTTTCATAAGATTTTACTTTGTATTTCTTGACGAAGAATGTGTTTTAATAATCTTCCATTTACCATCCATCTTTTTTAAGATTGACGTTGCCACTCCTTTTTTCTTTATCGTTCTACTTTCGCCTTTTTCATCTGGATTGAGCACGATAGTGTAGATGTAGGTTTCAGTAGTAAATGCATAAGGCAAATCTACTTCCGCATCAATTTCATAATCTGAAAATTCAAATTTCTTAAAATGCCCTAATTCTGGTCCTAAATGATGTTCTATGTAGTTTGCATAGGTACCCTCTATACCACCTGATTCAAATACTTCGGAATCCTTGGCAAATAACTCGAACGTACCTTCTGTCGTTAGGTTTTGCAGGGCATCTTTGTATGATTTCATTACTTTTAGAACAGCTTCTTTCTCTGTTCCTGAATCTGCGTTTTGGCTAAACAGTTGGCCTGTGGCAAACATAATTAGCATTAGGATTGTTGTTAGTTTTAGTGTTTTCATAATTTTGGTTTTATAATGTTTTATTTATTGACGTGTATTCTATTTATGTTGGCTATACCAAATACGAGTACCAAAAAGCTTAAAAAAACTTCCATCATCACTAAAAGTTTTCCCGAAATAGTTAATGGTACTACATCACCAAACCCAACCGATGAAAAAGTAATTAAGCTGAAATATATAAACTCGAAAAATTGAGGTATAAATGATCTGTTGAGTGATGTAGTTGATTTAAAATTTTCCGAACTTAAAATATATAATGCTTGGTAGTCTGCTGAAAACGAAAGAACAATCAAAATAATTAACACAGCAAATAATGTTAGAACGTGTGTAAGTTGATGACTTTCGCCTATTATTTTACTTAGCTGTATAAAAGTGAGCCTGACAATAAAAACCGTTTTCACCAAAGCCATACCAACAATTATAAGCGCAAGAAACTGGTTATCAGAATCTAAATCTGCCCATAAAGTATAACTTAATGATAGTGCAGTGATTACACTTGCAGTAAACAATACCTTTTTAAATAGTTGTTTGTAAAACCCTGTACTTTCAGATATTTCTATTATGTTTTCTTCAGCCATTTTTATTTATTTGCTTAACTAAATAATTGAAGTGCCAATGCACCACTAACTATTATAATAAGTATTGTATAGACTATATAATTAATCCATTTATTAGCAACCGATTTTTCAGTTGTTTGTTTGCAACCATCTTTGCAACAATCTTTCATCGTTTTTTTAAATTAAATTTTTATTTCTTCTTTAAATAGCACTTGACAATGAGAGTTAGACTCTATCCATCAATCAAAAAATTGGCCTCCCTCCCATAATCAAGCACTTTTTTATTAGCCTCTCTTTTTCATTTTCCATTTTTACCTGACTAAGGAAGAGAAGTGCTGTTAATCAATTATTAGGGAGAATTTAGTTCCCTTCCTTCTTCAGGCTGCTATTAATTATATCAAATCTTGCTTTTTAAAATTTGTTGTGCCTGACAAGGGAAGGAGTTAACACTAACCATCAACATTTTTTTCCTTCCCGTGACAGGACTTAATGACTATTAATATTTCCTTAAGACTGGAACCGTTCTGTTAACTAATAAACCAGAAAGATTCCAAAACTTAAGGAAGGGGATTATCTAATTAATAGTCTTTTTTACTTTACCACATTTAAGCATCTTACTGCCATAATATGGGTTTCTCACTTGGTCACTGCTACTCAACCAAGAGCTACCACCATCATACATTGGGCAAAACTGCTCGTACAGCGTGTTTTTTGTACCTGTAATTGCTATCAAATCTGACATATCCTTACTTAAGGTTTTAAAATGCTCTCTTTGATGGCCCATATCACTTTTTGCAATATGTTCGGCGTGCTCTGTGGCATCTTCAATTATGTCAGCTAATTCTTTTTGTTCTTCTGCCGTATACTTTGAAGCATCAAAGGCTTTTAGTGAAGCGGCCAATTTAGAGCCTTCTTGGGCTGCCTTTTTGGTATCATCTGCAACCAAGGCATCCTTTAGGTTGAAGTAATCATTTAATATTGCTTCAGCCTTTGTATCACTATTCATATTCATCATTTTACTATGGTCCATTTTACTATGGTCCATTTTCATTTTTTCCTTTTCCTGTGCATTGGTAAAAGAAACTGCTAACAATAGCATTGTTGCGATACTCATTTTTAAATTTTTCATTTTTATTGTTTTTAATTGTTATTGTTTATATACTATCTTTTAATTGTTCTATCCAACGGATTAGTTCCTGTTTTTCAGCTTCAGAAAAGCTTGCGTCTTTATGAATCAAAGTGTAAGAATATAAAGGCATTTCGTCACTTTCAATCTGTTTGATGATTGACCTTAACTTGCTCTTTTTTCTTCTGTTTGATAACGAATCCCATTCATTAAAATTCAATTCAGCCTTGCCTTCTTTTATATGGTCTTCCAGAAACCAAGCAACAGGCTGAACTTGGTTATACCAAGGGTATTGCGTATTATTGCTGTGACAATCATAGCAGGATACCTGTAACTTTTTTTGAATATTCTCTGGCACATTATTGACCAACATAAAATCGGTGGAAGGAACAGAATCACTTTGGTTGCGCGTTGTGGGCATAAATTGAATCCCCACAAACGCTACCAATAACACAATCGCTATGATTTTTACTACTTTCATTTAGTTAATTTCTCGCTGTACTTTACCGCATTTCAACATTTTGTCACCGAAATAAGGGTTTCTAATTTCTTCGTTCATACTAAGCCAAGCACCACCCTTATTGTTATCATACATTGGGCAAAATTGCTCGTATATTTTCATCTCTGTTCCAGTAATGGCAACCATATCTGTTACATCCTTACTTAAAATTTTAAAGTGCTCTCGTTGGTGTGCTATATCACTTTCTGCAATATGTTCTGCGTGTTCTACAGCATCCTCAACAATGTCCTTTAAATCAGATTGCTGGGCATCGGTATATTTTGAAATGTCAAGCTTGCCTAAGGATGTTGCGAGGATTGCACCCAACTCTTTGGCTTTAGCATTATCATCTGCAACCAACGCATTTTTAAGATTAAAGTAGTCCTTTAATACAGCTTGTGAATTACCATCGCCACTCATTGCCATTTCCTTCTTATCTCCATCGTGGTGTTCATCACTATTATCGTGATTCATTTTTGAATGGTCTTCATCAGCACTCATTTCAGAATGGTTCCCATCTGCATTATTTTGTTCATTTTTGTTGTCTTTGCAAGACATTGCTGTTAAGGTTATAAATGCTATTGCAACTATACCTAATGTTGATTTTAATTTGCTCATTTTGTTTTAATTTATGTTTGTGTTTATTTGTATTACTTTTTGAAATGTATTTTATAGTTTTTCAATTACGTTTTCTAGCATTGCAGTTATTTCATTGGCAACCTCATTCAACTTCTCATTCTCCACTGCCTGCATCGATGCCATTGGGTTTACTGCTGCTACTTCAATGGTGCCTGCTTCAATTTCCTGAACTATGACATTGCAAGGCAACATCGTTCCAATTTTATCTTCTGCTTGCAAAGCTTTGTGAGCATAGGGAGGATTGCAAGCCCCTAGAATCCTATACTTTTTGAAGTTTATATCCAGTTTGTTTTTTAAGGTCTCTTTGACGTCAATTTCTGTGAGTATGCCAAAACCTTCGTCTTTCAATCCTTGTGTCACTTTCTCTATGACCTCTTCGAAGGTTCCATTGATTGTTTTATTAAAATAATAGTTCATCTTTTTTTAATTTTTAGTTGTTTAAAATCTTGCTAATAGTCCACCACCCAATCCATATCGGTTATTGTAGTTAGCTTGGATTGAAAAATTGCGCGAAAGAATGTATGCAACCCCTACCAACCATTGTGTTTCGCTTTCAAATGATTTATTATTCTCTAAATCATTGACCCATCCAAAATCTGCTCTGTATTCGTATTCGCCTTCCAAAAAAATTCTTGGAAAAATCAATAATTCTCTGTCCAAACGTATTCTTGGGCGTAGCTGATGGTCCATACTCACATCTACATTAAATCTATAAGGCGTAAAATACTTTACACCAACCAATCCTACGGTATTAAATGTATCGTAAGAATCTGGTGTTGACGTTTCGGTATTTACTCCTGCATAAACACGTACCCAATCGTTCAGATACCTATTATAACTTATTTCGGCTTCAAGGTTTTGGTCGTAATCGAACTCTGCCCTTAATCCAAATTCGTTACGGATATTGCTCGATGTTAATAAGAGTTCATTAAAGTTTGAACCTATACGAGCCAATCCCCACGAATAATAATGGTCTGTCTCATCAACTAGTTTTTGAACCGGATAATCTGCCATTCTTTTGTCCCTTGGTGTGTCATAACTAAATACGCGTGCCATACCACCCATCATATGATACAGTATGTGACAGTGGAAGAACCAATCGCCATACTCTTCGTTATAAAATTCGATAACAACTTTTTGCATAGGCGGCACATTAACAGTATGTTTCAACGGGGAACGTTCTCCATTTTCGTTAATCACCCTAAAGTAATGCCCGTGAAGGTGCATTGGGTGGTGCATCATTGTCAGGTTATTGAGGGTAATTCTTGTTACCTCGCCACCCTTGATTTTTATTTTATCCGTTTCCGATAAGGGTACACCGTTCATACTCCAGACGTAACGCTGCATATTTCCAGTTAGGTTCAATAAAATGTCATTTACCGGTAAATCTGCTTTATATGTGGTGTTTTCTTTTGCCTTTAAAAAATCATAGTTGAAATAGGTCTTTCGGGTGTTGTAATCAAACGAAGAAGTGTCTTTTTGCATCATTTGGTCATTATGGTTCATATGGTCATCCATATTCATTTTATCATTCATTGCGCCATCCTTCGTAGAACTATTATCGTTCATATTCATTTGCCCATCTTTCATATCCATCTTCATCCCGTACTTCTGCATCAAAACTTCGGGTGTGTTTTTCTTTTTGTTGCCTACCATAGAGGGAGCTCCCATTTTCATATCCATTTTAGCCATTTGCTTCATCATTTCCACTTTATCTGGTCTGTCAATTCTTTCTGCGGGATAAAGTGTTCCTTGTCCTATACGTAAAGAGGTGTCCCCAGAACCATCCTGTGCCGTGGCAGTAATTTCTACTGTACCTTCTGGAATGGTGACAATTACATCATAGGTTTCAGCAATACCAAAAAGGAAGCGACTTTTTGATATAGGTTCCACATCTATACCATCACTTGAAACAACCATTGGGTTACCTCCTCCGAAATCCATCCAATAATAAGTAGATGCCGATGCATTGATAAAACGAAGCCTTACTTTTTCACCTGGTAGAAATTCTGGATAGTCTGCTTGTTTTTTACCATTTGTTAAAAATGCAGGGTAGTAGATATCTGCAATATCTGCGCCTTCCATACGGTCTCGCCAAAATTTGAACTGTGCTCCCAGAGCACCTTCTTTAATTACCCTACTCAACGGTACTGCTGTACCCTTTTTAACTTGATACCACTCGTTACCCCTCTTTAAGTTACGTAGTACATTCATTGGTTTTTCATTGGTCCAATCAGACAATACCACTACCAAATCTTTATCATAATCCAATGTTTTTTCTTTAGGCTGAATGATTATGGAGCCATACACACCCTTTTGCTCTTGTAACATTGTGTGTGAATGATACCAATAGGTTCCAGACTGATTGATTGGAATTCTGTATTGGAATGTCTCCCCTGGTTCAATAGGTGGTGTTGTTAAATATGGAACACCGTCATAGAAATTTGGAAGTATTAATCCGTGCCAATGCACTGATGTTTCCTCATCCATTTTATTAGTCACATTGATTATGGCAAGGTCTCCCTCGGTAAATTCCAAGACTGGACCAGGAATTTGGCCGTTTATGGTCATTGCATTGGCCGTTACGCCTCCAAGGGTCATCTCCTTTTGTTCTAGGGTAAGGTTATACTCTTTGACGGGTCGTCCTTCTTCTTTCCTGTCATCACCATTTGTGCCTACCTGGGCAAAAGTGAATGAGGTAAATAATAATAAGGTGATTGTTTTTAGTGTCTTCATAATTAATTACTTAAGTAGTTTATTATTGCTGACTGGATATAATAACTTTTGACCGATTCAATAAGGTTTATTTGAAACTTCAATTGTAATTCTTGTACGTCTAACACGTCATTAAAATTGATAGTACCTGTCTCATAATTTTTTATCAATATTTCTTCGGCATCATTTGCCTGTTTTAAATTATCGGTTTGTACATTAAATTTAATCCTCGTAGCATTTCTGTTATGTTGGGCTTGTGCCAAAAGCGTTTCAAGTTTGTTCAACCTGTCTTCCTTTTGAGATTTAATTTCCAATTGTCTTAATTCATTTTGCTTTGTGACAGATTTATACTTGTTATTAAATATTGGAATTGAGATAGATACCATCGGCATTACAATGTCTTTTCCGTTGTCAACAAAATTCATATCAGGACGTTCAGAAACTGGCACATAATCCAAACCAAAACCTATATTAGGTGCACTTTCTTTTTGGTTTAACAACTCCGATTGTTCAACCGATTCAAATAGCTTATCATACTTTATGAGTTCTGGGTTTAACTGAAGGTTTTCAGTTAAGATTAAAGCATCCTCATCTGGAATAAACATCTCTTCAACTACGGTTACTGCAATATCCTCATCCCGATTTAAAAGATTGTTGAAAGCTGTTTGTTCTGCCAAATAATCTTGCTCCAATACTTCTTTTTGCTGTACAAGTTCATTTTGCCTTATTTGCAGGCGAAGAACATCTACAGCAGATGCCTTACCAACTTCTACTGAAGTTAACGCCAAACGCTCATAGGTTTCTAAAAGCTCAATGTTCTTATCAAGCACTAATTGTTTTGCTCTGATGGCGTATAGCTCGTAATAAGATTGAGAAACTGCAAGTGCAAGTTTTCGCTTTGCAATCGCAATATCTACATATTGAGTTTCTGCCATTGAACTGGCATAATTTTCCCTTGCGGTAATAGTTCCAAACCAAGGCAGCATTTGTGATACCGAAAAGCGAGCACGTTGTGCACCTGTTCGGGTTTCGGGTTCGCTTACAAAATAACCTACTCCCACAACGGTATTTGGCAACCAATCTGCTTCATTAACTTTTTCTTCAGCTATATTATACCGCAATTCAAAAGCTTGAATCTCTGGATTATTCTTCTCAGCTTCCTGAATGTACGTTGTCAAATCTTGTGCATTCGTTTTGGCTAAAGCAAAAAAAGCAAGTACTATTACAATTACATATCTCATTTTGTAGCTCTTTTTAATTGAAATTCGTGTTTCCAGCTAAATAATACTGGTACAACAAATAGGGTTATAAGCGCAATTAACATTCCTCCAAAGGATGGAATTGCCATCGGAATCATAATATCACTACCTCGACCTGTTGATGTGAGTACAGGTAGTAAAGCAAGAATCGTGGTTGCCGTTGTCATTAAACAAGGTCGAATACGTTTTTCTCCTGCTTCGACTACGGATGCTCTAACCCCAGTTTTATCTGTTGGTTTGTTTTTATCAAATGTTTGAGTGAGATAAGTTGCCATTACCACACCATCATCTGTTGCAATACCAAACAGGGCAATAAAGCCCACCCACACAGCTACACTTAAATTTATAGTGTGCATTTGGAACAGGTCTCGCAGGTTTTCTCCGAAAAAACTAAAATTCAGGAACCAATCCTGTCCATAACCCCAAATCATTAAGAACCCACCTGCAAAGGCTACGGCAATACCAGTAAATACCATTAGCGATGTACTTACCGAACGAAACTGAAAATAAAGAATTAGGAATATGATAATGAGAGCTAATGGTACTACAACACTTAAAGTTTTTTCAGCCCTTAATTGGTTCTCATACGTTCCTGTAAATCGGTAGTTGATTCCTTTTGGCACAATTAACTCGCCGTCATCAATCTTTTGCTGAATTAGGGCTTGGGCATTCTCCACTACATCAACCTCTGCATAACCGTCCAGCTTATCAAAAAGCACATAGCCAACTAAAAAAGTGTCCTCACTTTTAATGACCTGAGGCCCTTGTTCGTATCTTATAGTAGCCAACTCACTTAACGGAACTGGACTTCCTTTTTCTACAGGCACATAAATATCTTTTAAATCGTTTGGATTTGCGCGTAATTCTCTGGGGTAGCGCACACGAATACCATAACGCTCCCTACCTTCTACTGTTTGCGAAAGCACCATACCACCTACAGAAACCTGTATAACTTGCTGTACTTGCTCTATGGTTATGCCATAGCGCGCAAGTCGTTCTCTATCAATATCAATAAGTAAATAAGGTTTCCCCACAATACGGTCGGCAAAGACAGCTTCGTCTTTAACGCCTTCGGCTTGTTTTAAGATATCTTCCAATTGTACCCCAAACGCCTCAATTTCTTTTAAATCCTGTCCTTTCACCTTAATGCCCATAGGTGCTCGCATACCAGTCTGTAGCATCACCAAGCGTGTTTCTATGGGTTGTAGCTTTGGTGCTGAAGTAACACCTGGAAGCTTTGTAACCCTTACGATTTCTTTCCAAATATCGTCTGGCGATTCAATTTCAGGTCGCCAATTTCTAAAGTACTCTCCATCGTCATCTGGAATGAGCTGTGAACTTGTCACAGAGAATGGGTCTGTAATTTTTGAGGCTTTATAGTCATCATCTTCTACTTCAATTTCGCTATTAGGGTTGGTTACTAAACTGCCATCCTTTAAAACAAATAAGCCGTCTTCGTTTACCTTAAAGCGTTGTCTTTTGCGATTTTCATTTAAAATATATTCAGATTTATATTGAATAACATTCTCATACATCGATAACGGTGCAGGGTCTAATGCTGATTCTGTACGCCCAGATTTACCGACTACAGTTTCAATTTCTGGAATGCTCGCAACGGCCATATCGAGTTGCTGTAGGACGCGTTTATTTTCCTCCACACCTGCGTGTGGCATTGAAGTGGGCATTAACAGGAATGAACCCTCATTGAGTGAAGGCATAAACTCTTTACCAGTATTACGCATAATCATCACTCCAAAAATTACAATGGCAGTTGGTATCGAAAGAAATAACAGCTTATTACGCAATGCCCAATTTAAAATTCGAACATAATAATTTCTAAAAAGTGTAAATACACCCAAAAGACCAAAACAGATAAGACCAACGAAGATTAAGTTTATAAGGATACTTCTATCTACTCCCAGTGGTCTCCAATATTCCGCCAATAGGAATATGATAGCAAAAGCCGAAACAAATATATTGATGATGTTGGCGCGTTTTGACGTAATCTTTTCCTTTAGTGAAAGGAAGCCAACAACGCCAAATGCAACTAATATTAATCCAAGCGGATAGCCTAAAATTAAAGATAAAACGCCAAAAACAATCAATGCTCCATTTAGCATATAACTAAAAGAAGTTTTTAAATTTCTCTTTTTAAATAAATAGGCCGCAAATGGTGGAATTAAAAATAGGGCAACAATAAGAGCTGCGGTGAGTGCTGCCGTTTTTGTAAATGCCAATGGCCTAAACAATTTCCCTTCTGCACCAATCATAGTAAATACAGGAATGAAACTAATAATAGTGGTCATTACTGCCGTTAAGATGGCGCCAGAAACTTCGGCAGTCGCATTATAAACTACCGTATTCATAGGTAGCTTTTCTTCATTTTCATCAATATGCCGCAAGACATTTTCCGAAAGGATAACGCCCACATCGACCATAGTTCCAATAGCAATTGCAATACCAGATAAGGCGACAATATTTGCATCTACATTGAACAGTTTCATAGAAATAAAGACCATCAAAACCGCAACAGGCAATAATCCGGAAATCAATACGGAAGCCCTTAAATTGAAGACCATTATGATAATCACAAAAATGGTTATCAATATCTCTAAAGTTAGCGCTTCATCAAGTGTGCCCAAGGTTTCTTGGATTAGTTCTGTTCTGTCATAAAAGGGTACGATGGTTAATTGCGAAGTCCTCCCATCGCTTAATGTTTTTGATGGAAGCCCAGAACTTAACTCGTTTATTTTTTCTTTAACATTGTTGATGACTTCCATAGGATTGGCCCCATAACGAGCCACTACAACACCACCAACAACCTCGGCTCCTTCCTTGTCCAATAAGCCTCTTCTTGTAGCAGGACCGTGTGTTACTTTCGCAATATCCTTTATACGGATGGATGTAAAATCTTTTGAAGTAACTACCGCGTTTTCTAAATCAGATAGTTTCTTAATATAACCCAATCCTCTTATAAGGTATTCAGCTTGGTTGATTTCAAGCGTTTGTGCACCAACATCTTTGTTGCTTTGTTTTACTGCTTTTACAACCTCACTCAAGCCTATGTTGTATTGCCGCATTAATTCGGGATTAACATCCACTTGATATTCCAAAACATATCCGCCGATGGAAGCCACTTCGGAAACACCACTCGCCGAAGACAGTGCGTATTTTACGTAGAAATCCTGAATGCTTCGTAATTCCTGTAAATCCCATCCACCTGTAACATTACCATCTTTATCACGTCCCTCAAGGGTGTACCAATATATTTGCCCTAATCCTGTGGCATCGGGACCTAGAGCTGGATTAACGCCTTCTGGTAGAAGTCCGGCTGGTAATGAGTTTAATTTTTCAAGTATTCGGCTTCTGCTCCAATAAAATTCAATATCTTCTTCGAAAATGATATAAATGCTCGAAAACCCGAACATAGATGAACTACGTATTGTTTTAACCCCTGGAATACCAAGAAGCGATGTGGTTAGAGGATAAGTAATTTGATCCTCAATATCTTGAGGGGAACGACCATCCCATTTAGTAAATACAATTTGTTGGTTTTCGCCAATATCTGGTATGGCATCTACGGCAACAGGGTCTCGAGGAAGTGAGCCTGTATTCCATTCAAACGGGGCGTTTACGACTCCCCAAGCAATAAAAAGTGCAAGTAGTAGAACGGCTACTAGCTTGTTCTCGATTAAAAATTTGATGCTTTTATTCAGCATGTGTATTGATTGTTAAACAGTTAAACATTGAATAAGATTCTGATGCAATCAGAAAATTAAACACAACGAAATGACCCCAGAATGGTTATAACCATTAGGATAATCTTTCCGATAGTTATCGGAAACTGTTTAAAATCAAATTAAATACGTCTCGTGCAGTTTTTGTATATCCCGTATGAGAAAGGGAACCGCATAATCTCTAAATGGTACAATGTGTGAATCAAGAGTCTCAAAGAGATTGATATAAGAATGTACAAAAGAGACAACAAAGACTTGTTGCTCAAAATTTAAGGTGTTAAAAGACATCTTCAGGTCGTCCTGACCTTCAACAACTAATTGCTTATCTGAACAGCAGGAATCATCCTGAACTTCACTTTGACAATCATTTTTGGATAGTTGCTTATCCATTCCGCAAGTTTCAACGTGCCCAAATAAAGAAGAATCCACTAAAGTATCGCCACAGTAATGACTATCAATAGTAAAAGAAACTGTTGACAATAGCACGATAAGTGCCAAACAAACGGATGATATTTTATGAAAAACTTTTTTCATTAATGTTGCAAATTTATAAAAAATTTATCTCAATTTGTTTATTTAACAATTTTTTTTTAAATGTTTATTTTGCACGAAACCGCTTAAATATTATTTGCAAATAAAATTCTTTTGCAGCTTCCTTTATATGATATAAATCATAGTTCTGTTGAACTTTTAGAATTATATTTGTACTGATTAATTTTGTTGTTTTTTTGTAAAAAATTGATAATAAAATAATTGAACAGTTGAATTTTATTTTCCAAAATCCTTTAATGTTAATCAAAATTTATTAATTTTTGTGAAATCTTTTTTTACTAAAATACTGTCCTTCTTTTTAGCAGTTTTTATACTGTTTTCCACCACATCCTTTACGGTAAATATGCACTTTTGCTGTAATAAAATGGTGGATTTGGCTTTTTTTAGTAAAGCAGAATCTTGTATGGAGACTGCACAGAAAAAAGATAATAATTCCAAGCAATGTACTACAATACAAGAGAAAGACTGTTGCGATAATAAGACCATCTTGAAAGAAGGAGATGACACCTTCAAGAAGGCCAATACAATTTCAGAGATTGAAACTTTAGTTTTCTTAAACAACTTCGTCTATTCTTATATCAACCTTTTTGAAGGTTTAGAGAAAAACAAAGTTTCTTTTAAGGCTTATAGGCCACCTTTGCTATCCACAGACCTTGTAATCCTCAACGAGTCCTTTTTAATTTGATTTTCTACTTCGCAGGTTAAAATTAATCTGCATTGCCTCTATAGCCAATATTTCACTTCTGGCTAACATTTGTTGTACCCTATTCTCAACAACGCTACACAATATTAATCCTGTTAGGCTAAACCTATCAGACCATTGAGCTAAACTCAATGACAATACATTATATACTATGAACAAACCAAAAGAATTTTGGATTAAGAATATGGTCTGTAACCGCTGCTTAAAAGTAATTAAACAAGAATTACAAGAACTTGAAGTTACAGTGCTTTCCTTGGAATTAGGAAGGTTGCTGGTAGAAGCACAAAAAAAAACGAACAATGAAATTATCGATACCGTTACAAGTGTACTTCACGCCAATAATTTTGAAATTGTTCAGAATGAAGAAGAAATGCTCACAGAAAGAATCAAGATTATTCTAATAGAACAATTGCAAGAGCTACCGTTACATATTAAGGTAAAAACATCTGAACTATTGGCTTCAAGACTTCATAAAGATTACAAGATATTGAGCAGATTGTTTTCAGCAAATCAACAGACAACCATTGAAAAGTACTTTATCAAATTAAAAATAGAAAAAGTCAAAGAGCTCATTCAGCTTAAACAACATTCCTTTTCAGATATAGGATATTTATTGGACTACAGTAGTGTCAACCACCTGTCTAGACAGTTTAAGGAAGTGGTGGGAATGAGTATGACCGATTACAAAAACACAGGAAATTGGAAACGGAATTTCTATGATGAAATTATATAGATATCAACGAAAGTTATGCAGACAAAAGCTTAAGGCAATGGTTAATTTCATCAAATTAAATTAAACAAAATGAAAAAACTACTTATCACATTAGTATTAATTCCCTTTATAGGAATTGCACAAACCTTTGAAAATTTAGACTACATCTCGCCTTTTAGCAATGGCGTCGCTGCCATTAAAAAAGGGAACGAATGGGGTTTTATTGACCCAGAAGGAAATTTAATCGTTGATTTTCGAAATGATTTGGTGGCAACCAAAACAGACAATGCAAGCTACCCTATATTCAGTAACGGAAAATGCCTGATTGCAAACCAAAAAGATGGCGTGCTCTATTATGGCTATATCGATAAAACTGGAAAAACTGTCATCACTCCACAATTCCTCAATGCCAACAACTTTCAATATGGCAAAGCCTTGGTGTTAAAAGTTGAAAAAGAAACCATTGGCTATAATGACATTTTCAAAAAAGACGTGGTAAACTACCATTATTTTGAGCTTGTTATAGATGAGAATGGTAATACCATTGACCATTTAACGCAATTGGCCATTCACGTCTCGCCAAAAGATAAGAATGATAAAAATCCACCTGCCATCACATCAAAATTGATTTCGGAAAATTTGGTGGCAGTTAAAGGTAATAATAAGAAGTGGCGTATAAAAAAAATCTAATAATATTGAAAATACACATAACATATAAGAAATTCAAAAAGATTATAACCTTTTTAAAATCTGCGAATTAATAGTTGATAATCCATTCCCTCAACTATAAACATTTAGATTGTTGGGAATGGGTTTATAAAAATTAAAATAAATGTTTAACTCAAAAAATAAATTATGAAAACACTACTAATTGTTTTATCGGCAGTTGGGCTTTTAAGCTTAAACAGTTGCAAACAAGAAACAAACACTCAGGCACTAATGGAAAACCCTGAAACTCGCACAGAAGTTTTTAATGCCATTTCCAAAAATCACGACTATATGACCGAATTTATGGAAAGTATGCACGACAACCAACACGCAATGCAAATGATGCAGGGCAACAAAAAAATGATGAGCTCAATGATGCAAGGAGAAGGAATGCAAATGATGATGAAAGACAGTACAATGATGCACTCAATGATGGACGGAATGATGAATGACGGCAAAATGATGGGCACTATGATGAAAATGATGCACGAAAAAGGGATGATGAGCGAAGACTGTATGGAATCCTGCTCAAAGATGATGGGCGAAAAAGGAATGGATATGCAGGGTATGGACAAGATGGACGATATGGATAGTCCAACCAAAGGTGAGCATACCGAGCATCATTAATTTTAACTTTTAAAATAAACAACAATGAAAAATAATCACTGGATATGGATGGTCATCGGTTGTGGATTACCATTACTGTTTATCTTTTTTGCACCATCATTAGGTATAGGAAGCAGTTCGTCTCTATTCATCTTCATCCTCTTTATGTTTGCTTGTCACTTATTTATGCCTCACGGTTCACATCGCCACGGTGGGCACAATCATTCACAGAATAGACAAAGAGAAAACGAACACGGTAAAGATGTTTCAAAAACAGAACCAAAAGATGAACACAAAGGGCATCATCACCATTAAATACTAAATGATGAAACAAAAATTTCAAATAAGCGGAATCAGCTGCGGTGGATGTGTATCAAGAGTAAAAAAGACTTTAGAAGAACATCCCAATATAGAAAAAGCAGAGATCTTTTTGGCACCAAAAGGTGCTGCACTTATCACGATGAATGAAGCACTTTCTGTTGCCGAATTACAAAAGCAACTTGATGGGCTCAATGGTTATACAATTACAGAATTAAATTAACAACAACTTAAAACCAAAAATTATGCATTTTTACGAAGGACATTTTGGAGGTATGCACCTAATATGGTGGATTATATGGATTATTTTATTGGCTTGGATATTCTTTAACCCAGCAGATATCCCTTATCAAAAAACAAAGAAGGACAGCCCACTGGATATTCTTAAAAACCGCTTTGCAAAAGGCGAAATATCCAAGGAAGAATTTGAGGAATCAAAAAAGATATTAAAATCAGACAACTAACTCAAAACTTTAAAATTATGTATCGATTAAACGTAAAAAAACTCGGATTTGCTTTCGGTCTTACGGGGGCACTAATTTACTTAGGCTGTATGATAGTTATGTCAACAGCAGGTCGAGAAGCCACTATCGATTTTTTCAACAGCCTATTGCACGGTTTAGATACCACAAGCATTATCAGGATGGATGTGCCACTATGGGAAGCTGGTTTGGGAATAGTACAGATATTCATTTTAGGATGGCTAATAGGTGCCTGTATTGCGGCTTTTTATAATGCGCAAATAAAAGTCAAAAAATAAGAGAGTAAAATAAAATTTATGCAATATGTCTGGTTCATATGGTCTCTTATAATTCTTGCTCTTTGGGCAATAATCTATTTGTCAAAAAAGGGGTATAGAAAAGAAATGCTCAAAATGAGCCTTATTACGATGCCCTTTGGTTTAACAGAACCATTATTTGTACCAGAATATTGGATGCCACCTTCCTTATTCCATTTAGCGGAAAGAACAGGTTTTGATATTGAGAGCCTTATCTTCTCTTTTGCCATTGGCGGAATAGGGACGGTATTGTATAATCTGATATTCAAAAAAGGCTATATAGATATGCCTCATACCGAACGGAGCCACCAAAGACATAAGCTACATATTTATATACTTTTTGTTCCAGCCATTGTATTCGTCATATTTAGTCTTTTCACCACGCTTAACCACATCTATTGTGGCATCATTGCAATGTTTTTTGGTGGTTTGGCAACATTGTACTGTCGCCCAGATTTAAAAGGAAAGATATGGGTTGGAGGAATCTTGTTTACCATACTGTACTTCATTTATTTCGGAAGCATCCTTCCGTTTTATCCGCAATATGTGGAGCTGTACTGGAATCTGGACAACCTGACCCATATTCTTGTTTTGGGAATCCCAATTGAAGAGTTACTGTTCGCTTTCACCTTTGGTATGTATTGGTCTGGATTATATGAACACTTGTATTGGAGAAAACTTATAAAATCGAAAGAAATGTCAACCAACTAAAACATTCAAATTATGAAAATATTATTGGCCATAGATGGTTCAGATTTCAGTAAAGTAGCCATTCACGAACTTATAAAAATGACCCTATCCTCAAATAGTGAAATTCATATTATAAATGTTTATGAAGTTCCGAAAACAACCGGCCTGGGATTGCATACTATGGGCGGCAGGATAGGAAATTACATAGAAGAAATTAGAAGTAACGCTCAAAAATTGGGAAACAAAATCGTTTCAGAAGCTTTCGATAAAATCAAGGCCGAAAACAAGGCACTTTCCATAACCACAAGTGTTGTTAGTGGCCTGCCCAAAAGTACTATTTATGAAAAAGCAGAAGATTGGGGTGCAGATTTAATCGTAGTAGGCTCTCAGGGTCACGGTGCACTTTCACGCTTAGTATTGGGCTCTGTATCCCAATATTTGACCACAAATGCCAAATGTTCAGTACTCATTGCAAGAGATAGAAATAAAAAATGAAAGAAAAGCAAACACATAGCATTCCGTTGGAATCCACCTGTAAGATAACAGATGAAATCTGTCTTCCAGATACTAAATTACCTCGTGTGGTTATCGTTGGTGGAGGATTTGCAGGTTTGGCATTGGTTGAAAAACTGAAACACAAAGAAGTTCAAGTGGTTTTACTCGATAAAAATAACTTCCATCAATTTCAACCTTTATTATATCAAGTGGCAACGAGTGCGTTGGAACCTGATAGCATAGTATTTCCATTTAGAAAACAATTCAATGGTTACAAAAATGTAGTATTTCGTTTGGTCGAAGTAGAAGAAATTCAGCCCTCATTAAACACATTAATAACTTCTAAAGGAAAAGTTCACTATGACTATCTGGTAATTGCTTCAGGTACAACCACCAATTTTTTTGGGATGGATAAAGTAGCAGAAAACAGCTTGGGAATGAAGGATATCCGAGATTCCCTGAACATTCGCCATATGATGTTGCAAAATTTAGAACAGGCTGCCATTACCTGTGATGATGATGAACGGGATGCCCTAACAAATTTTGTAATTGTAGGTGGTGGTCCTGCCGGTGTAGAGATGGCAGGAGCATTGGCTGAATTCTGTAAATACATTCTACCCAAAGATTATCCAGAGTATCCTGCTTCCATTATGAACATTTATTTAATAGAAGCCATTGATGAGTTGTTAAGTACAATGTCTGATAAAGCATCTTCGAAAACCCTCAAATATTTAGAGGATTTAAATGTAAAGGTATTATTAAATGAAGCTGTAAGCAATTATGATGGAAAGGAAGTCACTACCAAAAGTGATAAGACCATATTGGCTAAAAACCTTATCTGGACGGCTGGCGTAAAAGGACAATTCCCAAATGGTATTGATGGAAAACACGTAGTCAGAGGCAACCGTATTAAAACCAATGCCAATTTAAAAGTAGAAGGCTACGAAAATATTTTTGCCATAGGTGATATCGCAGCACTCATTTCCAAAGAAACCCCAAAAGGACATCCACAAGTAGCACAGACCGCTATTCAACAAGGTAAATACCTGGGCGATTCGATATTAAATATCATAAATAACAAATCCATAAAACCTTTCAAATATAAAGATAAAGGTTCCTTAGCAACCGTAGGTAAACGCAAGGCAGTTGCCGATTTGGGCAAATTTAAATTTGCAGGCTATTTCGCCTGGTTGCTGTGGTCCGTTGTTCACTTGATGTCCATAAGTGGATTTAGAAATAGATTGATGGTTGGTTTTAATTGGGCGGTAAGTTATTTCACTTATGAAAAGAGCAACCGCCTGATTATTAGAAACTTTAAACCGAAATCTTCGATTAAAAACAGGGAAAAATAATTTTGAAATGAAAAACACCACAGATAAAAATAATAAGCTTTCCTTATTAGGTTCCATATCTCTTGGTACAGGCGTAATGATTGGTGCTGGCATATTTGTCCTTATGGGGCAAATAGCAGAGTTGGTGGGTGATCTATTTCCCATTGCATTTATTGCAGGTGCTGTTGTGGTGGGTTTTAGCTCATATTCCTATGTCAAGTTTTCAAATGCTTTTCCATCGTCTGGAGGTGTGGTTAAATTCCTTAACAAATCCTATGGACCTGGAACAACAACAGGGTTTTATTCTTTGCTGATGTACGTATCAATGGTAGTTTCCGAAAGTCTGGTGGCGGGCACTTTTGGAGCATATACGTTGAGACTATTTCCCGAGTCCTATGCAGGTTATGCCTCTACCCTGGGTGTTGGGCTAATTGTTGTTGCTTATATAGTGAACATCCTGGGCAATAAGGTTATTGGTGCCACCGCGACATTTACCGCTATTATAAAGGTAGTGGGAATAGCAATTTTAGCTATTGCCGGCCTTGCAATTTCAGGTTTTGCCGATATTACGGGAAACTATATTCCCAAAAATACTGAGACATTACCACAAGGCTTCGGATTTGTGGCCGCTTTGGCGTTATCTATCCTTGCTTATAAAGGCTTTACCACTATCACGAACCAAGGGGACGATATTAAAAACCCGCATAAAAATCTTGGTAGGTCTATCGTGTTTTCCATACTTATCTGCACACTGATATATGTAGCCTTGGCATTAGCTGTTGCGGGAGGTTTAAGCATTCCTGAAATAATCGAAGCTAAAGATTATGCCCTTGCAGCCGCCGCAAAACCTGTTTTTGGGGAATGGGGTTCCTGGATTACCATTGGCATTGCCATTATTGCCACGGTTTCTGGGGTCATTGCCAGTATCTTTTCCTCTTCACGCTTGTTGGCAATGCTCAGCAATATGAAACAGGTGCCTTCTTTAACCAAACTTGGTAGCTTAAAAAATCCAGCACTCATATTTACCGTTTCCCTTGCCATTTTATTGACAATCCTGTTTGATTTAACAAGAATTGCATCCATTGGGGCTATATTTTACCTCGTTATGGATATCGCAATTCATTGGGGGCTTTTCCGCAATCTTAGAAAAGAAGTGGATTTTAAACCAATTATCCCCGTGATTGCCATTATACTGGATGTTGCAGTACTCTCGGCCTTTATTTATATAAAATATCTGAACGATCCTTTGGTTCTTATTGTCGCGGCAATTGGGATTGTTCTAATACTTGTGGCGGAACGCCTTTTTATGATTTCACATACAGACGATGAAGGTAATATGCCGATGGGAATGAAGAATACAAGTGACAAAAACAATAAAACATAATTAATTAAAAACAATTTATATGAAAAATGTAGCAGTTATAGGTTACGGAGTCATTGGAAAAAGAGTGGCCGATGCCATCAACTTACAAGACGATATGAAGCTTTCAGGTGTTTGCGATATCATCAGCGATTGGCGTATTCAAAATGCAGTAAGAAAGAATTACAACATATACGCAGCAACTCAAGATGCAGCTGATAATATGAAATCTGAAGGGATTTCTGTTAAAGGCAATATGCAGGAACTTTTAAAGAAATCAGACCTTGTTGTGGACTGTACGCCTAAAAAGATTGCTGCTCAAAATGTAGCGATTTATAAAGAACAGAATATAAAGTTTATTTTGCACGGTGGCGAAAAACACGAAACCACAGGGCATTCCTTTAGTGCAGAAAATAATTACAAATCCGCTCTAAACTTGAATGCGACAAGAGTAGTTTCGTGTAATACTACGTCTATTTTAAGAACCTTGACCGCTTTAAAAAGAGCCGATTTATTGGATTATGCCAGAGGTACACTTTTAAGAAGAGCTACAGACCCTTGGGAAAGTCATTTAGGTGGTATTATGAATACGATGGTTCCCGAAAAAGATATCCCAAGCCATCAAGGTCCAGATGCTAAAAGTGTTGACCCAGAATTGGATGTCATCACCGCAGCGGTAAAAGTACCCGAAACATTGAGCCATATGCACTACTGGAATGTGAAATTGAAAAAGCAGGCGACAAAGGAAGAAGTGCTAAATGCTTTCAAAACTTCAAGTCGTATTAAACTAATTCGGTATGACCAAGGCTTGGTTTCTAACAACACCATTAAGGAAATGTTTCTGGATATGGGAAGACCTTGGGGCGATATGTATGAAGTTGCTCTTTGGGAAGATATGCTGAAAGTAGATGGCGACGAACTTTTCTATGCTTATATAGTCGATAATCAAGCTATTGTAATCCCGGAAACAATTGATGCTATTAGGGCATTAACTGGAATTGAAACAGATGGTACAAAATCCATAGCCAAAACAAATGAAAGTTTAGGAATCCATTAAATACTATCAAGATGAAAACAGACAAGAATATAGTAGAACTTTTAGGAGAAAAAGCAGACTTCTATTTAGAACACGTTTGTGAAAAAATAACAAAAGATGAGTTACAAACACCAAGCACAAATAGTATAGACAAGGTGTTTGGCAATAGCAACAGAAATTCACAGGTACTTCGTAGCCTTTCCCAATTATACAATCACGGAAATCTGGCAGGAACTGGTTATTTAAGTATCCTTCCTGTTGACCAAGGTATTGAGCATAGCGCGGCCTTTTCATTCTATAAAAACCCAGATTATTTCGACCCAGAGAACATTATAAAACTCGCCCTTGAGGCCGGTTGTAATGGGGTGGCTTCCACGTTTGGGGTTTTGGGTTTGAATGCCCGAAAATATGCCCATAAAATCCCTTTTATCGTTAAGATTAACCACAATGAACTGCTTACCTACCCGAACAAATATGACCAAACACTCTTTGGTAAGGTAAAAACCGCTTGGGATATGGGAGCAATTGCCGTAGGAGCTACGATTTATTTTGGTTCAGCGGAAAGTAACAGACAACTCAAAGAAATAGCAGAGGCTTTTGAAGAAGCTCATAATCTTGGTATGGCTACCATTTTATGGTGCTATACACGAAATGAAGCTTTTAAAACCGATAAAGAAGATTATCACGCATCGGCCGATGTAACCGGACAAGCCAATCATATTGGAGTAACGATACAGGCAGACATCATCAAACAAAAATTACCTACCAATAATTTTGGTTTCAAAGAGATAGGATTTGGAAAATATGATGATGAAATGTATAAAACCCTTACCACAGACCACCCTATTGACCTTTGCAGGTTGCAAGTAGCCAATTGCTATATGGGTAAAATAGGGCTGATTAATTCAGGTGGTGGTTCCAAAGGCAAATCAGATTTGTCCGAAGCTGTAACAACTGCCGTTATCAATAAAAGGGCTGGTGGTTCTGGGCTGATAATGGGAAGAAAAGCATTTCAAAAACCCTTTAGCGAAGGCGTAAGAGTATTACAATCCGTTCAGGAAGTGTATCTGGATAATAAAATTAATATAGCATAATCAACAGAATGTTTGACACAGAGATAAAATCATTAAAATCACTTAACCACTACCTCCTTAAACTGGTAGAAAGCCGTCTATGGCTTAAAGTAATCATTGCCTTGTTTTTAGGTGTTGGATTTGGTCTGCTATTGAGCCCACAAAATGGATGGATTTCTAAAGAAACAGCAGATATCGCGGGGAATTGGCTGGCATTGCCTGGTGTCCTGTTTCTGAAACTGGTTCAAATGATTATGATTCCGTTGATTGTGGCTTCCATCATTACTGGAATAGCAAGTAATGATAAGGACAATCTAAAAAAATTAGGTGGTGGGGTTTTGTTATATTTTCTAGGTACTACGATAGTTTCGGTAAGTTTGGGTGTCATACTATCTCAACTTTTTAGACCTGGTCGCTTTTTACATCAACAGGCTCTAGCTGAACATAATGAAATTACAGCTGTTCCAACGGAAAATCCAGAGCTTTCCTTCGGAATTGAAACGATTCCTGATGCCATCTCAAACTTACTTCCCGAAAACCCGTTGGCATCTATGGTAAGTGGTGAAATGTTAAGCATTGTAATTTTCACAATCATTATTGGTGTAGCTGTGCTATCACTTGAAAATGCCTTACTGCGCCCAGTGAAGCTGCTTCTAAGTGCCATTCAGGAAGTCTGTATGACAGTAGTAAAATGGTCAATGCTTCTAGTGCCTATTGCTGTTTTCGGACTTATGGCGCAGCTCACCTCTAGCGTTGGTTTGAGTTCTCTATCTGGCCTCACCTACTATGTGGGTGTCGTCTTGCTCGGTCTGTTATTCTTAGTGATTTTCTATTTAGGGCTAATTGTGCTTCTTGGAAAATCAAACCCTATGCATTTCCTGAAAAAAATAAGGGATGTTCAGCTATTGGCTTTTTCAACCACAAGCTCTGCCGCTGTGATGCCACTTTCTCTTCAAACAGCCGAAGAAAAACTAAAGGTGGACAAGACCATTAGCAATTTTATCATTCCCATTGGCGCAACCGTCAATATGGATGGTACTGCACTCTATCAAACGATAACAACCCTTTTTATAGCCCAAGCCTATGGACTGGAAATGAGTTTGCTCAATATTATTGTGGTCATTGTAACTATCGTTGCTGCTTCAATCGGCACACCTGCCATTCCCGGAGGTGGTGTGGTGATACTCGCTTCTGTTTTGGGAAGTGTCGGTATTCCAGCCGAAGGCATCATCATTATCATTGGTGTAGAAAGATTGTTGGGAATGTTCAGGACTGCTGTAAACGTAACGGGTGACCTTACAGCTTGTATGGTTTTTAATAGGTTGTATGGTATAAAAAATACTGAAATTCTTAAAAAAGAAGCTTTATAACTATGGATAGTACTATAAAACATATAGGTGTATTTACCTCTGGAGGTGATAGTCCAGGGATGAATGCAGCCTTGTACGCCATTACAAAAACGGCTGAAGTAAATGGTATAAACGTAAGCGGCTTTCGAAAAGGATATGAAGGATTGATAGACGGTGACTTGGTTCAATTAAAATCACACGAATTACAAAAACTGACCCAAAAGGGTGGCACTATCCTTAAGACAGCCCGAAGCAAACGTTTTCTCGAACTGGAAGGTCGAAAAAAAGCCTTGCAAACTCTAAATGTAAACAAAATAGACGCTTTAATTGCCATTGGTGGTGATGGTACATTTAAAGGATTACTTGCTTTTTCAGAGATATGCGATATCCCATTCATAGGGATTCCCGGAACTATTGATAACGATATTTCGGGTACGGATTACACCCTTGGTTTTGATTCCGCAGTTAACACAGCCATTGAAAATATTGATAAAATAAGGGATACTGCCGAATCCCATAACCGTGTGTTCATTGTTGAAGTAATGGGAAGGGATTCGGGTTACATCGGTATTCATTCTGGATTGATGGTTGGTGCGGACGCCATATTAATTCCGGAGAGCGGTACGGACTTTATTAACCTTTTGGGTAAGGTGAAAAATTACGATAGCGAGGATGCTTTTCTAATCGTAGTTTCTGAAGGTGACGAAATTGGTGCCGAACTTGTTTCTTCAAAAATAAAGGAAGTCAACCCCAATGTCGATTTACGAATTACAAAACTTGGGCACGTACAGCGTGGTGGAAATTCTTCTGCTTTGGATAGAATGTTGGGCATTAGACTTGGAGTGGCGGCTGTGAAAACACTTTTACAAGGTAAAAAAAATGTAATGGTAGGAGTCTTAAATAATCAATTGCATCTAACCCCTTTTGAAGTGGTGGTCAAGCAACATCAAGTAGATAATGAATTGTATGAACTTTTAGAATTATTTGGAAAGTAAGAAATGATAGAAGCCTTTAAAAATATCAACCCTTTCATCCTTGGATTGCTCATCAGTCTGGGCATTGGCCTTATTCTTGGGCTGGAACGTGAATATGATAAATTGAAGGAAGAACAAGGCTTTGCAGGTATAAGAACCTTCCCAATTGTTGCCATTATTGGTTTTATATTGGGAAATCTTTCCCCAACCTATACACCTTGGTTGGTCATTATCATTGCGGCAGCATTTCTTTTGTTTCTGTCTTTGAGTCATCTTTCCATAGTACAAAAGCATATTATGACTGGTATTACCACCAATATGGCCTTGTTCGCTACGCTAATTTTGGGTGTTATGGTTGCCAATCATTTGCATAAGGAAGCAGTTGCGACCGCAGTAGTCGTGGTTACGCTGTTATCATTGAAAACGACCTTTAATACATTCATTAAGAATATTACTTCTGAAGAGCTCTTTGCTTTTATTAAGTTTTCAATTATTGCGCTTCTTATTTTGCCTTTCTTACCAAATCAAGATTATGGTCCAGAGGGATTACTTAACCCTTTTGAGATTGGAGCGATAATAGTGATAGTGTCATTTCTGAATTTCATTGGTTACTTTCTTGTAAAATATGTAGGTTCTAAACGTGGTATTCTGCTCACTGCTATTTTAGGCGGATTGATTTCAAGTACCGCAGTAGCTTGGATATATGCTTCGCGAAGTAAGGAATCGCCAGAACTTTCAAAAGAATATGCTGCGGGTATCATTATAGCTTCCGCAATTATGTTTCCCAGACTTGCGATTCTGGCCTATATTTTCAATAGTGCCATACTTTTAAATTTAGTCATTCCATTTACTATTCTTACCCTTATCTGCTTGATAAGCGCACTCTTATTCATCAAAAAGAATACAGATGTCACAAAAACAGCTATCAATCTGGGTAATCCGCTCAATATTTGGAACGCCCTTGGGTTTGGTGGTATTTATGTGGTCATCCTGTTTGCAGTTTTTTATGGAAATCAATTTTTTGGCGAAAGCGGTTTATACTATTCAGCCCTAATTGCAGGATTGGCAGATACGGATGCAATAACTATTAGTATGGCAAAATTTGGGTCATTGGAAGAAAAACTCACGCTGGCCACCAATGTCATTATAACAGCAACCATAAGCAATATGATTGTAAAACTTGGTATTACCTATTTCAAAGGTTCTAAAAAGACCGGGAAACTCGTGATGCTAATTTTTGGAACTGTTGTCATCGTAGGGTTAGTATATATTTTAATACAGTTAGGAAATTAAAAAAAGTGAAATGAAAACAACAGTATTCAGCACGCATAAGTTTGAAGAGCCGTATCTCGTAAAAGCGAATGATGGCAAGCATCAATTAAAGCTGCTTGAGAGTCGTTTAACTCAAGAAACTGCTATTCTCGCAACGGGTTCTAAAGCAGTAAGTCTATTTACGGGCGATGATGCCTCGGCACACATTCTTGAAAAATTCAATGCTTTTGGCATAAAATATATTGCTCTGCGTTCAGCAGGATTCAATCACGTGGATTTAGCAAAAGCAGCTGAACTGGATATGAAGGTGGCACGTGTTCCAGCCTATTCCCCTTATGCCATTGCAGAGCATACAATGGCGCTCATACTTGCATTAAACCGAAAATTGATTAAAGCACACAACAGGGTTCGTGACCAGAATTTCTCATTGAACGGTCTTACCGGTTTCGACCTCAATGGAAAAACCGTCGGCGTTATCGGGACTGGAAAAATTGGGTCTGTATTGGTAAAAATACTACACGGTTTTGGTTGTAAAATACTTGTTCAGGATGTCATTGAGGATGAAAATTTAATCAAGTTTTACAATGTAATCTATACCAATTGTGAAACTATTTGTAAGCAGTCCGATATCATAAGCTTACACGTACCACTAACGTCTTCAACGAAACACTTGATTGATGCAAAACATATTTCATTAATGAAGCAAGGCGTAATGCTTATCAATACAAGTCGTGGTGGATTGGTCGATACCAAAGCTGTTATCGAAGGATTGAAAACTAAAAAAATTGGGTATTTCGGAATAGATGTGTATGAGGAAGAAGAAGGATTGTTCTTTGAAGACCATTCCGATGACATTTTGCAAGACGATGTCATTGCACGCTTAATGACTTTTAATAATGTTTTAATTACCAGTCATCAGGCCTTTTTAACCGAAACTGCATTGACAAATATTGCTGAAACCACAATATATAATCTGGATTGTTTTGAAAAAGGCAAAGTTTCAGGAAACGAAGTTTCTTGATTAAGAAGCAAAAAATAGTAGTAACACTTAAATCTTAAAATTATGAAACGAGTAAAAAATAAAGTAGCCATTGTCACAGGAGGAGCATCTGGTTTGGGAAAATCAAGTGCTAAACTATTGGCACGAGAAGGAGCAAAAATAGTCGTGTCCGATATAGACGAAGAAGGTGGTAAAAAAGTAGTTCAACAAATAAAAGAAGACGGTGGTGAGGCCATATTCATTAAACAAGATGTTGCCAAAGAAGATGAATGGAAAAACGTTATTGAAACTACCCTTGAAACTTATGGGAAATTACACATTTTAGCAAATTCTGCTGGAATAGGGCTCGGAGGAACAGTTGAAGATGTAACCCTTGAAGATTGGAAAAACCTTATAGATATAAACCTAAATGGCACTTTTTTAGGCACCAAATATGGTATAAAAGGTATGAGGAAAACAGATGAAGGTGGTTCCATCATTAACTTCTCTTCCATTGAAGGACTTATCGGTGACCCCAATTTACCTGCGTATAACGCAAGTAAAGGCGGTGTTACCATTTTCACTAAATCTGCCGCCCTACATTGTGCTAAACAAGGCTATGGCATCCGTATCAATTCTATCCATCCTGCTTATATCTGGACCCCAATGGTAGAGAATTTTCTCAAGGCTCAAGGTGACGTAGAAGAAGGCAAAAAACAATTGGAAAGTTTACATCCAATTGGTCATTTGGGAGAACCTGACGATATAGGGTACGGAGTTGTATATCTGGCCTCTGATGAATCCAAATTTATGACCGGTTCCGAACTGGTTATCGATGGTGGCAATACCGCCCAATAAGAAAAACAATAAAACTAAAATTATGAAAAACATACTCGTACCTACCGATTTCTCGAAAAACTGCACTAAAGCAGCAAATCTTGGTATCGAAATAGCCAAACTATACGATGCAGAGATACACTTTTTACATCAAATGACTACCCCTGTTGATTGGGTAAAACTGGATAAACAAAAAGAAAAAAGGTATCCCGAAACTTTAAAGGAAATTGGAGTCGTTAAATCAAAATTGCGGGAACTGGAAAAAAAGGCTGAGCACGAAGGTCTTAAATGTCGAACTTTTCTTCAATTTGATTCGGGACAGAAAGATATTTTAGAACATTCTGGTCATTTCCATCACGATTTCATCGTTACCGGCAGCAGTGGAACCAAAGGTGTCATTAGAGAAATTACGGGTAGTAATGTTGAAAAAATAGTTCGAAAAGCCAATGCACCCATTATCGTTGTCAAAGAAGAGGATGTAACGTTTCCCTTCAAGGACATTCTATTTGTTTCTTCTTTTGAAGAGGATGTCACGCATCCATTTCAAGAAATCTTGTCAATAGCCAAAAAATGCGATGCTAAAATCCATTTGTTACGAGTAAACACAGAAACTGACTTTAATAGCATAGAGCTTGGCTTAAATCCTGTAAAGGAATTTCTTGAAAAATTCCCCAATCTGAAGAACTTCTCAATGAGCGTCCATAATGAGTCTTCCGTAGAGGCAGGCATCAATACATTTTTAAAACATCAGCCCGCAGATTTAATTGCAATGAGCACCCACGGAAAAACGGGATTTTTGAGCCTATTTTCAAAAAGTATTGCCGAAGGTGTTACAAACCATTCTTCTCTACCTGTAATGACCATACATATTAAAAAATGAAAAATCCAATCAACATAGTAAAGTATTCAGGTGATGTGGTAGCCTTTGATGTAGATAAGCTTATCAATTCCTTAAGGCGTTCACAAGCGAGCGAAGAATTAATTCAGCAAATAGTTGAACAAGTCGAAGGTCAACTCTATGATGGAATTACCACAAAAAAAATCTATCAGATGGCATTTAAAATGCTTAAGCGTAAATCTCGTGTAAGTGCCTCAAAATACAAGCTAAAAAAAGCGATAATGGAATTAGGGCCATCAGGATTTCCTTTTGAAAAATTTGTTGGTAAGATTTTAGAGATGGAAGGCTTTAGCACAAATGTGGGAGTTATTGTTCAAGGTAATTGTGTACAGCACGAAGTTGATGTTATCGCCCAAAAAGAAAACAAACACTATATGATTGAATGCAAATACCATAGCGACCAAGGCAGATTTTGTAATGTAAAAATCCCATTATATATCCATTCACGGTTTTTGGACGTAGAAAAGCAATGGGAACACCAAAAAGGTCACGAGGCTAAACTTCATAAAGGAGCTGTGTACACCAATACGCGTTTCACAACCGATGCCATTCAGTACGGGAAATGTGTTGGAATGCTTTTAAGCAGTTGGGATTATCCAAGAGGAAATGGTCTCAAGGACAGAATAGATAAATCTGGGCTACATCCCTTAACCGCTTTAACAACACTTACTAAAGCTGAAAAAACAAAATTATTAGATGAAGGCATCGTACTCTGTAAAGAGCTTCACGAAACCCCAAAAATTTTAGAACAAGTAGGAGTGCCAAAATCAAGACACAAAAAGGTTCTCGAAGATTCAAGAGAATTATGTGGAATTCATTAGAGCACTACTTAAATTTTTAATCTAAATAAATAGGACAAATGAAAACAGAAGAACTGAAAGAACAGAACCGTATAGATTTAGAGCCATTTTACCAAGCATTGGAAGATGATTCTAAACTACTTGAAGAAGCCCTCGAAATATTATTGGGTATGGTACACTTCGAGCCTAAATCCGTAAAGAAGTTGGCACTCGTAATAAAAGAGGATTCCCGCAATCTATATAACGAAATAGCGGAATTGAGCAAATCGAACCAAGACAAAGGAAATACGCCTTCCTGTTGTGGTGGACATTAATAAATACTATAACGATGAAAAACAAAAAAATAAACATCCACTTTTTGGGAGCGGCAGGCACCGTGACTGGCTCAAAATATTTGGTGGATACAGGAGATAGAAAGATACTTATAGACTGTGGCCTCTTCCAAGGGTTAAAGGAATTACGCCTTAAAAACTGGGAGTACCCACCTGTTAATGTAGGTGATATTGATGCTGTTTTGCTTACCCACGGTCATATGGACCATACAGGTTATTTACCCAGATTGGTAAAACAAGGCTTCAATGGTCCCATTTATGGTACGAATCCTACTTTGGACATTGCAAAAATCATTTTGAATGATAGTGCAAAAATACAGGAGCAAGAAGCCGAACGTGCCAATAAGGAAGGCTATTCCAAACATAGTCCCGCAGAACCATTATACGATTTAAAGGATGTAGAAAAAACTATCCCACACTTTAAAGGAATTCCACAATCACAATGGATTCCGTTATTTGATGGTATTAGGGCTCGCTTCCAATACAACGGACATATTCTGGGTGCAACCTATATTGAGTTGGATGTGCACGGAAAACGTTTTGTCTTTTCAGGAGACATTGGTAGAACCAATGATTTATTGCTCTATCCACCCCTTAAACCAAAAAAAGCGGATGTGCTTTTCATTGAATCCACTTATGGTGGAAGGTTTCATCCCGATGAAATAGAAGCACTTCCACATATTGAAAAATTAGTAAATGATACCATCAACAGAGATGGTAGCTTATTTGTCCCAAGCTTTTCGGTAGAACGTGCCCAGCTAATGATGCTCATCTTTTGGAAATTATTGAAAGAAAAGAAAATCCCCAGAGTACAAATGATTATGGACAGCCCGATGGGTGCCAACGTATTGGAACTGTTTCATAGAACTCGGGATTGGCACAGATTGGAAGACAACGAATGTGACGAAATGTGCTCACACTTTACAGTTGTTAGCAGTTATCGTGAAACAATGGAATTAAGAACAGATTACAAACCAAAAATCGTGATTGCAGGAAGCGGAATGCTCACAGGGGGAAGAATGCTAAACTATCTTGAAACACAGGCACAAAATCCAAATAACACCTTACTTTTTGTAGGCTATCAAGCTGAAGGCACTCGTGGCAGAAAATTATTGGAAGGTGAAAAAGAACTAAAAGTATATGGAAAATGGGTGCCGTTTAAAATGCAAGTAGTAGAAATTGAAGGGCTTTCGGCACACGCAGACCACGCAGAACTTATGGACTGGATGGATAAGATAAAAAACAAACCCGAACGTATTTTCATTGTACACGGTGAAAAAGAGAGTGCAGAAGCATTGCAAAAAGGCATCAAGGAAACCTATGGGTGGGATGCAGAAATTCCGCAATTATACACCATCGAAGAAATAGAATAAATCGAAAAATCACAACAACCAATAAAATATGGACACACACTCAAACATATTAAAATATAAACATCTCGGAATCTATACCCAAAACGAAAATGTAGTGTATATGCGCGAAGATTGCCACGTCTGTATTTCAGAAGGGTTTGAGGCACTTACCCGAATAAGAATATCCAATGCAAATACATCAATCGTAGCAAGTCTTAATGTCCTGAATTCTGATATTCTGTTGCCTAATGAAATCGGACTATCAGATGCTGCCGCGAAAAAACTCAATGTTTCCCCAAACGATACATTATATGTTTCCCATTTAGAGCCTATTGAATCCTTAAGCCACGTCAGGGCAAAAATCTATAACAAAAAACTGGATTATAAGGCCTATAACAACATCATAACCGATATCGTGGAAGGCGATTATTCCAACATCCACCTTTCGGCATTTATTACTGCCTGTGCTGGCGACCGAATGGATATTGATGAAATATCCGACCTAACGAAAGCAATGATTGCTTCCGGAAAGCAACTGAACTGGAACAAGGATATCGTGGTCGACAAACATTGTATTGGCGGATTGCCTGGCAATAGGACAACACCATTGGTAGTTGCCATTGTTGCCGCGTATGGGCTTACTATGCCAAAAACATCCTCACGGGCAATCACTTCGCCAGCAGGCACAGCAGATACAATGGAAGTACTGACCAATGTTACGCTCTCTTCCGAGGAAATAAAGACCGTAGTAGAAAAAGAAGGCGGATGTTTTGTTTGGGGCGGTACAGCGCAGTTAAGTCCTGCCGATGATGTGCTCATTAAAATTGAAAAAGCCTTGGATATTGATAGCGAAGGTCAGCTCATCGCTTCAGTACTCTCTAAAAAGGCAGCAGCTGGTTCTACTCACGTGGTCATTGATATTCCCGTGGGAGAAACCGCCAAGGTTCGCAGTACCGAAATGGCAGAAAAACTAAAAAATCATATGGAAACCGTTGGAACTGCTGTTGGGTTGAATGTAAAAGTTGTAGTTACGGATGGCACGCAGCCTGTTGGAAGGGGTATCGGTCCAACTTTAGAAGCCATAGATATATTAAAAGTTTTGAAAAATGAGGAAGATGCACCTAAAGACTTAACAGAAAGAGCATTGCTTTTAGCTACTGAACTATTAGAACTTTCTGGAAAAGTAGAAAAAGGAAAGGGACAGGAAACCGCACATAAAATTCTCAAATCTGGAAAAGCATATGAAAAATTCGTAGCCATTTGTAAGGCGCAAGGTCAATTTTCAAAACCAGTTTTAGCACCTTATAAAATTGAAATTAAAGCTGAAAAGTCAGGCGTTTTGCAACGAATTGATAACCGTAAAATTGCAAAACTGGCCAAGCTTTCTGGAGCACCACAATCTAAATCGGCAGGGATTCTTCTAAATGTGCATTTGGGAGAACAAATCGAAGAGAACCAACTGCTTTATACCATATATGCTGAATCCAAAGGTGAACTTAATTATGCCTTGGAATATGAAAACAACCATAACGACATCATAACTATAAATTAAAGAACATACTATGAAAACAATATTATTCAGTCTTCCCGGAAATGAAGAACTCACAGAACTAATGGCTACAAAAATGGATGCTGAAGTGGGTCAAGCCACATTAAGGAAATTCCCTGACGGGGAATCATACACGCGCATATTGTCTGATGTTAAAGATAAATGTGTGGTACTGGTATGCACCTTGCACGAACCGGACGAAAAACTGTTGTCACTATATTTTTTAAGCCACACAGCCAAATCATTAGGAGCTATGTGTACCTGTTTGGTAGCACCCTATTTGGCGTATATGCGGCAGGACAAAGTATTTAATGAAGGAGAAGGAGTGACTTCCGGTTTCTTCGGAAAATTGATTTCTGGTTTCGCCGATAGCATTACCACAGTTGACCCTCACTTGCACAGAATTAGTTCGTTGGGAGAAGTGTATCAAATTCCAAATAAAGTGATTCACGCTGCCGACGCAATTTCAGAATGGATTAAAGAAAATATCGAAAACCCGGTACTTATCGGACCTGATTCTGAAAGTGAACAATGGGTATCAGAAGTCGCCAAAAATGCAGGAGCACCATTTACGGTATTACAAAAGGTGCGTCACGGTGACCGTGATGTAGAAGTCTCTGTTCCCGATGTGGATATATATAAAGATGCTACACCCATTTTGGTAGATGATATTATTTCCACAGCCCGAACAATGATTGAAACCGTACAACATCTTAAAAAAGCAGGAATGAAACCACCTATTTGTGTAGGCATTCACGCCGTTTTTTCAGGAAATGCCTATCAAGATTTATTGGATTCCGGAGTAGAAAAAATAGTGACTTGTAATACCATCCCACACTCTTCAAATGGAATAGATTTAAGTGATATTATGGCAAAAGAGGTAAAAAAATTAATGCACCATATATGAAAAAACAAGGCTTTATAGTACTAATCACTTTATTCAGCATCACAATGACTGGACAAACTGAAATGCTTATTGGGCAGATTTCAGGTAGAGTTGTTGTTCGAGAAAATTTTGATGAAGAAGGCTCTTTTTTAAACAAACAAACTTTTGAAGCTGGTGAAACAATAAAGAAAAATGGATACTATGAAATTGAGGTGGTTACGGAATTGTTCGATGAAGACAAAAAATCGACCGATAAATACACCACAACTTATCGTTGCAAGCCTGATGAAGCAAGTATAATGGTAATGGCTTTCCCGTTTTCCAGCCCAAAATCAAAGGAGACCGAAATTAATACCACCTCTAAAAAATTTAAAGACCTCTATGATTTGGACAATCTTGAAGATATAGAATTAGAAATGAGTTTTGATTCGGGCTTGTTGAATTTTTTTGGCTCAAAAAGTACCATAAAAATTTACGACCGAAAATTTAATAATAGCGAAAATAATATTAATTCAAAAATTAACATTAAGGCCTATGCCTTGGGAATTCGCATTAAGCAACTCAATTATACTGTTAACGAGAAATTAAATGCACAAGGTCTATTGACCTTTCAAAAATTTACCGAAGAAGACAACAGTTATTTTACAATGACTTATAAATAAAAATAAATGAAAAATTATAACACCCTTTCAGAAGCTATTAACGATTTGCAGACAAACGAATACCCTTATGATTTCAACTTAAAACCTGAATGTCTGGAATGTGCTTCCCTGAAAATTGAGATTCGACCAGAAGATTTTAAAGTGGATAAAATATATCGCTTTGAAGGAATGAGCAGTACCGATGATAACAGCATTTTATATGCAATATCTTCCAAAAAAGAGCTTAAAGGTCTTTTAGTAGATGCTTATGGCGTCTATGCCGAAAACATATCGGAAGCAATGAGAAAAAAATTACGATAACACTTAAACAAGACAATAATGGAAAATCACGAACACCACAATCACGAAGAAATGGACCATTCAAAAATGGACCACTCTAAGAAAAAACAAAAAAAAGCAGACCATTCTAAAATGAATCATGGAGATGGAGACCATTCAGGTCACAATCCGGGACACGGTCAAATGGGTCACGACCATCATAAAATGATGATTGCAGACTTTAGAAAACGGTTTTGGGTAACACTTGTGCTTACCATTCCCATATTGTTTTTCTCGCCAATGATTCAGGAATTTTTTGGTTATGAATTTTTACTTCCAGGAAATCCATATATCCTTTTTGCACTTTCCACTGTTGTATATTTTTATGGTGGTTGGCCATTTTTAAAAGGGTTTTGGTCTGAAGTCAAAAAAGGTGCACCAGGAATGATGACTTTGATTTCTATGGCAATTTCTGTAGCATATTTTTATAGTACTGCTACCGTTTTTGGTTTAAGAGGTGAAGACTTTTTCTGGGAACTATCAACACTTATATCCATAATGTTGCTTGGCCATTGGATAGAAATGAAAAGTGTGTTAGGTGCGTCAAAAGCCTTACAGTTGTTGGTGAGTATGATGCCTGCAGAAGCGCATAGGGTAAAAGGCGACACCATAGAAGACATCCCTCTCGAAGATTTACTGAAGGATGATGTGATTTTGGTAAAACCAGGTGAAAAAGTTCCGGCTGACGGAATAATAGTAGACGGTTCCAGTTACCTAAATGAATCTATGCTCACAGGTGAATCTAAACCTGTAAAAAAAGATGAAAACGATAAGGTTATTGGTGGTTCGGTAAATGGCAATAGTACCTTAAAAGTAAAAGTTGAACATACTGGAAAGGATAGCTATCTCAACAAGGTTATCAAAATGGTTGAAGAAGCACAAAAAACCAAATCCAAGATGCAAAACCTTTCAGATAGGGCTGCAAAATGGTTAACCTATATCGCTTTGGCTATTGGTTTTGGAACATTAGCAGTATGGTTGATTTTAGGCTTTCCGTTTGTCTATGCTTTAGAAAGAATGGTTACCGTTATGGTTATTGCTTGTCCACACGCATTAGGGCTTGCTATTCCATTGGTGGTTGCGATTTCTACGGCAGTATCTGCTCAAAATGGATTGCTTATTCGAAATAGAACTGCGTTTGAAGAGTCCAGAAAAATTTCAGCTTTGCTTTTTGATAAAACAGGAACACTAACCAAAGGTGATTTTGGTGTCACTCGAATCGAGTCTGTTAACGAGACTTATTCAACAGAGGAAATTTTAAGACTTTCAAGTGCATTGGAACAAAGTTCTGAACATCCAATAGCTGTTGGGATTATTAAAAAAGTAAAAGAAGATAACATAACCATTCCAAAACCTGAAAACTTTAATGCAATTACAGGTAAGGGTGTAGAGGCAAATGTTGAAGGCAAAGAAGTTAAGGTAGTAAGTCCTGGCTATTTAAGAGATGAAAAAATAGACATCCCAAAAGACGCTTATAGTGATGCCGCTGAAACTGTCGTGTTTGTATTAATTGATGGGAAACTGGCAGGTTACATTGCGCTTGCTGATGAAATAAGACCGGAATCTGCCGAGGCAATCAAAATATTTAAAAAGAATAACATTAAAGTTCTAATGGCAACTGGCGATAATGAAAAAACCGCTAAGGCTGTGAGTGAAAAACTTGGATTGGATGGTTACTACGCCGAGGTATTGCCACATCAAAAAGTTGAAATTGTAGAAGAGTTACAGAACAAAGGTGATTTTGTAGCTATGACGGGTGATGGTGTTAATGATGCGCCCGCTCTCGCAAAAGCCGATGTAGGAATTGCAGTAGGCTCAGGTACAGATGTAGCAGCTGAAACTGCCGATATTATTCTGGTCAACAGTAATCCACAGGATATTGCCAATTTAATTCTCTTTGGGAAAGCCACCTACAATAAAATGATTCAGAATTTGATTTGGGCTACAGGATATAATGTCGTGGCTATTCCTTTAGCAGCCGGTGTATTATATTCTTCAGGTTTTGTTTTAGGTCCTGCGGTTGGTGCGGTATTTATGAGCTTAAGTACTATTATAGTAGCTATTAATGCGCAATTATTAAAGCGAAAAATCGGTAAAAAATAAATGGACAAAAAAGAAAAACTCAACAGGATATCTTTAATCCTGTTGAGTTTATTTGTAGTGATGTTGGGTTATGGTATTTTATTGCCAACCCTTCCCTACTATACCGAAAGATTAGCTTTAGGAGATAACCTAGATACTGATTCGATTAACTTTCATATTGGTTTTTTGACCAGTATTTATCCGCTCTTCCAGCTTCTTTTCGTTGTACTCTGGGGCAGGCTATCCGATAAATACGGCCGTAAACCCATTATCATTGTTGGGCTAATCGGCTTTGTAATTATGCAATTACTTACCGGTCTTGCTACATCATTGACGATGCTATATGTTGCTCGCATCTTTGGTGGTATTTTCACGTCATCAGTTATTCCAGTTAGCAACGCATATTTGAGCGACATTACTTCTGAAAAACGAAGAACAAAAATAATGGGTTGGTCGGGTGTTGCCATTAGCTCTGGTGTTATTTTTGGCCCTGTCATTGGTGGCTTTCTGTCTCAAACTGACCTTCATTTAAAATATACGATAGGTCTGCTGCATTTAGACCGATTTTCAGTACCCTTTTTGTTTGCCGCTCTTCTAGGACTTATAGTCTTATTTGTAGTAGCAAAATGGTTAAAAAACACCACTCGCGTACATACGTTCACAACACAAAAAGCGAGCTTGCGATTCACATTTACCAAATATTTTGTCGTATTACTGGGTCTGTCGTTTGTCATCCAATTTGTAGTAACGCTGTTTGAAACTGTCTTTTCAATATATGGGAAAGATGAATTAGGATTTAACAGTAACCAAATAGGTATTGGTTTTATGCTATGTGGTTCAATAATGGCTGTTTTACAACCTTTGTTCGCTACTTACGGAGAGAAGTTTTTATCCACAAAGAAACAAATTGCATTAGGGTTGTTTATATCTGGATTATCCTTAATTGTCTTTCCCTTTTTTAAGAATGAATACTTGGTATATGTGTTAATCGTTGTTTTCGCTGCTGGAGGTGCTATGGTAACCCCAAATTTACTTTCTGCGGTCTCATTAATATCAAAGCAAAATACTGGCAGGAACATTTCTATTCAGAGCTCTACTAATAGCGTTGGTCAAATTCTAGGGCCTGTTTTAGGGACTTGGTTACTCGCAGGTGGTTTTTACTACCCTTTTATAATTGCTGGCAGCATTGTCTTGGCTGTTATTGGTTTTTTATTCTTTTTCAAAAATCCACCATAAGAAAATAAGCACATAAGCTATTAAATTTATCTGACGATCCGTAGGTTGGCCAAAGGCTGCCCGCCATTTACAACTTCTTTCTTTTCGTTTGTTTCCAGAACAGATTTTAACTGGGCCATATCCTTGCTTATCTTCTTCTCCACTACCCTTGCATACTTTTGGGTCGTCGAAAGTTTGGTATGCCCCAATAGCTTGGATACCGTTTCCAAGGGGACATTGTTCATCAGGGTAATAGTGGTCGCAAAAGTGTGTCTGGCCACATGAAAGGTCAGGTGCTTTTTGATTCCGGCATTGCTTGCAATAATCTTTAGGTATTTGTTTACTTTTTGATTGGAATAGACCGGTAAAAGGGTATGCCCATTTTTGACATCGGGAAAATCCGAATACTTATCCAATATCCCCTTGGCCTGGGATAGAAGTGGAACCCTCACCGGGGTCTTGGTCTTTTTCCGTTTGACATTGATCCACTCCTCCCCATCGATACCCGTTACAATATCGCCCCGTTTGAGGAGCTTGACCTCAATATAGCTGAGACCTGTATAACATGCAAAAAGAAAAATATCCTTTACAATGCCCTTGCCGCTATCCCTGATTCCAACAGAAGCCAAGCGTTGAATTTCGGCCTCTTCCAGAAAATCACTGTCGTAATCCTCAAACTTCATGTTGTACTGGTTGAAGGGGTTTTGGGGGATGCACCTGAACTTAAAGGCTATGCCCACCAATTTCTTGAACCGCTCCATGTGCTTCATGATACCATTGTTGGTCAGTGGCTGAGCCTTATTGATCGGAGTACAATTTCTAAGGAAATTCTCAAATTCAACAACGAAGGTATAATCGATGAAGGACAGCCTGATGTCCTGTGAGTTGAACTTTTTCTTTACGAACCGTTTTAGGTAGGTTTCCGTTGCCCCATAATTCTTAGAAGTGCCGGGTTCAAGTTTTGGCATTTCCTTGTCACGGTGGTACTTGATAATATCTTCAAGAGTCCTTAATGTCCTATCCTCTCCGAGATAACGCAGTTTAATGGCGTTGGAGGTGATTACCATACCTTCGGAATACAGTTGCCTATGGCAGTCCAAAAGTTTGGCATAGACATCATCAAGGTACTTGTTGATACCATTGGCCCCCTTTACCCTTGGGTTCAATCTATTTGATTTAGGACACCAATGATCTTCCAAAGTGGTGCGCTTGATACTGAGGTCCGAGGGAATCCCATCGACCTTGATCCGGGCATAGATGGGAACAAGCCCGTTTTTCCTTTTGGCCGTTTTCTTGAGCCAAAATCTGATACTGAATGTTTTAGAGGTTTCCATGTGTTTCGCTTTTAGTGGAACAATCCGTTAAGCGAAAGTCAAATCACACGAAATATCGAATCATGAACGTCAATATACGAAATCCATTCCGATTAAAATAGGACACCCTATAGGACACCTTTCTCCCTGGTTTCAGATGGGCACAAAAAAAACCAGAAAAAATTAATTTTCTGGTTTTCAATAATTTATGGTTTAATTTGTTGCTAAAAAAACCATTTCTGTCGGGGTGGCAGAAACCACATCCAATTTATAAGTATTTAAATATCAATGCTTTAACATCTTAATCTTAAGAGCATTCCCGTTAAAAACACGGAAAGCAAAAAACAACTTTTGAACACAATTTTGATGTGTTTAATCAAAGATAAAAATAGTGATAAAATTTGAACTATCTATTTTCATAATTGAGTCATAAACAATCAATTATTTCTATATCAAAAACTACTCAAACTGGAAATATATGTAAGCATTGGATGTTTGTTTTTAACTGTTATAAATCGTTCTATTTATCCATCCCATCCGCATTGGAGCATTAACGGAAAAACCAAATCTGCATCGGTTCTTAGCTTAATATCCCCAAGCTCTAAAACTAATTATCCCTTTTGGTTTTATTTTCCCGATATGGTACAGGACTTAATCCTGCCCTTTTTTTAAAAAAGTAGCTAAAATGTGAGGGTTCGGAAAAACCCAATACAATTGAGATTTCAATTATACTGTAAGAAGTATTTTCCAATAATAGCTTGGACTCTGCGAATACCTTTTCGGATATGATCTGGGTCGTGGTTTTTCCCCTATGTTTTTTCAATACCTTGTTCAAATGGTTGACATGGACATGTAACGCATCCGCATAATATGAGGGACTCCTTTGAATGGGCAAGGAGTTCTTGTCATGAACCGGAAATTGACTTTCCATGAGTTCCATAAATCCGGTGTAAATCTTATCGGATGCTTCCTTCTTTCCTTTAACCGACATAGAAAAACAATTGTATTTGAAAAATTCCGTAAGACCCTTTAAAATTAGGGGTAACAACTTCAACCATAACCGTCATACCGATCAGTTCCCAACGCGTTGCTGTAATTTTTTTGGATAACGATCTCCTTTGATTTCGATACCCGCTAAGGCTTCCTCCATTTTAAGCAAATCTGCTGGTGTCAAATGGATATCAACAGCACCGATATTCTCTTTCAGTCGATGTGATTTTGTCGTTCCCGGAATCGGAACTAAATATGGTCTCTGAGCCCATATCCAGGCCAGCGCAATCTGTGCAGGGGTACCTCCCTTCTCCAATGCGATTTCCCCTAAAAGATCAACCAGCTTTTGGTTGGCCTTTCTATTTTCCTCCGTGAATCTGGGAACGATGTTCCTAAAATCGTTTTCAGAGAATGTTGTATCAGCATCGATCTTACCGGTCAAAAAACCCTTTCCCAAGGGACTGAAGGGCACGAAACCAATGCCCAATTCTTCCAACAAAGGGAAAATTTCCTTTTCAGGCTCCCTCCACCATAGGGAATATTCGCTTTGCAATGCCGTTACAGGCTGTTCAGCATACGCCCTGCGTATGGATTCCACTCCTGCCTCAGAAAGGCCAAAATGCTTCACCTTTCCTTCTTTGATAAGGTCTTTTACCGTTCCCGCAACATCCTCCATGGGCACCTGGGGGTCCACCCGGTGCTGATAGAACAGATCAATGACATCCGTACGCAATCTTTTTAAAGAGGCTTCGGCCACTTTCCTGATGGTTTCTGGGCGACTGTCCTGTTCCTTTTTTGAGTCCCCGTCCTTAAAGCCGAATTTAGTGGCTATCACAACATTGTCCCTTATAGGCTCCAAAGCCTCGCCCACCAACTTTTCGTTGTCAAACGGACCGTAGACTTCCGCAGTATCAAAAAAGGTCACTCCTTGCTCGTACGCTTCCCTGATCAATCGAATGCCATAATTTTTATCGGTGGCCGGACCATAACCAAAACTCAGGCCCATACAGCCATACCCTATTGAAGAAACGGTCAAATCATTACCTAAAACCCTGTAATCCATCTTTGCCTTTTATGCAAAAGTAGTAGACATTATACATTGCATCAGTACACAAATTACTGGTATTGCTACCAATTTTACTTATCCATATAGGACAATAAGTAAGGTACCTTTGCAAAAAGCAAAATGAAAGTCAGTTTATGAATTCAATAGGTGTACAATCATTTGGAAACATGGTTTTGGAAACCAGTATTGTATTAGTTGTTGAAGTAGGTTGTTGCCGGAAAAATGTTTTGAAAAAATTGCCTTAGTCCTACGGTTTCATTTTCAAAAAAAGTTTGGGCATGGTTTCCAAATCAAGACTGTTCATGTCTATAAGCTGTAATGATTTGACCATCTGAAGGGTGGAGGATTTATAATATTTGAAATGCGGTGTCTGCAGATGGGATTGATAAGCGTCGTTATCGGCATATATTTCCAACAATCTGATTTGGGAAGGGTTTTCCTTTTCTTGCATAGGGTAGATGCAAATAACGCCAGGTTCCAAACGTACGGATGCCTCCGATTCCTCTTTCAATAGGGCAATATATGCTTCGGTATATTCTGGATAAATTTCTATTTCCGCAATTCGCACCAACATCTGGCCTGCTTGGGACTTTGGTTTATCACTGTTTATTTTTTGTGCATGACCATAATTCACCATAACCACTAAAAAAAACACCCAGCCTATATAATTACCTATGCTTTTCAATACTTTCCGATTTTAATGTTATGCGGGACAAACCCAATGATTTTATAGTAACAACTAAAATTATGGAATCAATTTAGCTTAAATACTTTAGATAAGGTTGTTGGTATAAACGCTCCCCCTTGGCCTTATAAAGTGCATTGGCCACGGCGGCAAAAATCGGTGGAAAGGTCGGTTCCCCCAAACCTGTGGGATCAATATCACTCTCAACAAAATAAACCTCGATCTCCTTGGGCGCTTCGGTCATTCGAATCATGCGGTATGTATCAAAATTTGATTGTTGCGGAACGCCATCCTTAAAGGTCAATTCTCCATAAAGCGCATTGCCTATACCATCTACAATACCACCCTCGGCCAAATTGGTGGCGGCATCCGGATTGACCACGATACCACAATCCACCGCACAGGTCACTTTTTCCACCACTGGTTTTCCTTCCTTTATTTCCAGATCCAGAACATGTGCAGCATAGGAATTATGGCAGAAATAGGCCGAAACGCCCCTGTTCCCATTGGAAGTGGCATTCCAGTTGCTTTTTTTCCTTACCAATCGAAGCACGCCGGCGTAGCGGTCTGGATCGTAATCGTTGTTTTCCCCAACGGGGTTTGTCCTGGCCCTTTCCAAAAGCTCCAACCGGAATGCAATCGGGTCTTTGCCCGCAGCCTCGGCCACTTCATCCAAAAATGATTGTTCCGCACTGGCCATAAAATTGGAACGGGGCGCCCTAAAGGAGCCTATCGTAATGTTCGAATCCACGGACCAGCTTTCCGCCAAGTAATTATCCACGGCTCCGGCAGGAAAACGGTTGGCGTACAACGGACTTTTTGGAATGCCCCCTGCATTGACATGAAAGGCGACAAGATTGTTGTCCGCATCCAGGGCAGCCCTATATTTGGCTTGGTACGTTGGCCGATAAATGCCTCCCGTCATATCATCCTCTCGGCTATAAATGAGCTTTACGGGAGCTTTGACATGTTGGGATATGAGCGCCGCCTCGATAAGCCAATGGGCATAGGACCGTCGTCCGTACCCACCTCCCAAACGGGTCATTTGTATGTCTATGTTTTCCACAGGGATACCAAGCCGCTTGGAGACGGCTTGCTCGGTAAGCTCCGGTTTTTGCAGCGGTCCTTTGAGCGTTGCCCTATCGTTGGTGACATGGGCAAAAAAGTTCATGGGTTCCATACAGTTATGTGCAAGAAAGGGAGCGGTGTAAGTTCTCTCAATGACCTTATCGGCATTTTGGAAAGCCGATTCGGGATCACCATCTTTTCGGACCTGTGCGCTTTTTTGAGCAGCCATTTTTTCCATGAGCTCTCCATGGTCCGTACTATTTTCCAAGCCGGAGGGAATGGTCAATGTAGTCTGGGAACCACCATAAGGCACCCGCTCTTCGGTATAGGTTTCAAAAGGTTCCCATTCGGCCTCCACGGCCTTCTTGGCATTCATGACCTCCCATGTGGAATTCCCCACAATGGCAACGACCTCAAGAAAGGTACAGGTATCAAAATGTTGTCTGACATAGTCATCATGGAGCACCTTAACGGTAAAAACATCCTTGATGCCGGGCATGCCCTTGGCTGCCGATCCGTCCATTGATTTCAATTGGAGACCAAAAGCGGGAGGATGCAGGATCATCGCGATGAGCATATTGTCCTGTTGGATATCGACCCCGAACAACGGTTTTCCGGTAACAATGTCCAAGCCATCCACATTTTTTTGTGAAGTACCTATGATTTTAAAGTCATCGATATCCTTGAGCTTGATGTTTTCAGGTACGGGTATTTGGGCCGCTGAAGAGGCCATATCCCCATATCCGGCGGATTTACCACTTGACCTATGGTGCAGGACCCCACTTTCCGTACTGATTTCCGACACCGGCACCTGCCATTGTGCCGCTGCGGCCTCCCTGAGCATGTGTCTGGCAGAGGCCCCCGCGGTCCTGAGTCCGTTCCAGCCCCTGCGAATCGCCTGGCTTCCACCGATAAACTGGAAGGAAAAGGCCTCGGTATCCAATGGGGCCTGTTCCACGATGACATCCTTCCAATCCACGTCAAGTTCCTCGGCCACGATCATGGGCATGGAGGTCTTCACATTCTGCCCTCCTTCCGGGTTGGGCGACATAATGGTGACAAGACCATTGTCCCCTATTTTCAAAAAACCATTGATATTGAACCATTCCTCGGGCAGTTTATCCACTTCTTCCGGGGTCAACTTGCAAGAGGCCAACCAATTGAAGCTCAACATCAATCCACCACCTGCCATGGCCGAGCTTTTTATAAAGGAACGTCTATTTATTTTGGTTCTATGTTGTTTTTCCATTTATAAAGGGTAAAGGAACAATTCATCTATTGTTTTCAATCAAATTCAACTTTTCCGCTATCCCACCAAAGGTGGTTTGTCGGTTGCAAAGGGCTGATGGTAATGCCTTCTTCCCGTCGCCTTGTATATCGCATTGGCCAAAGCCCCAAATACCGGGGGGAAGGGTGGTTCCCCCAAGCCCGTGGGGTCAATTTCATTTTGCACAAAATGGACTTCAATATTTTTTGGTGTCTCGGAATGGCGTATGATCTTATAACTGTCAAAATTGTTCTGATCGGGCTTGCCGTCCGTAAAGGACAGGTTGCCGTACATCGCATTGCCGACACCGTCAACAATGGCTCCTTCGGCCATATTGGCCGCCGCGTCGGGATTGATAACGATCCCGCAATCCAACGCACAGACCACGCTTTCCACTTTTGGCGTATTGCCCTCCATGGTGACATCCACCACATGGGCCGCATAACTGTTGTGACAGAAATAAGCGGATACGCCCCGGTGCGTTCCCGAGGGCACTTGGGACCAATTTGATTTCTCACGGACCAGTTTTAGCACTCCCGCCAAGCGATCTGGGTCATATTCGTTTTCCTCCCCTACGGGATTGTCCTTTGCCCGCTGCAATAGCTCCAATCGAAATTCGATGGGGTCTTTTCCCGCGGCTTCGGCCACCTCGTCCAAAAATGCCTGTTCCACGCCCGCCATAAAGTTCGAGCGGGGGGCCCTGAATGCACCAATGGTGATATTGGAATTGATCTCCCATTGCTGTGCCAGATAATTATCGACGGCACCTGCAGGGAAACGGTTGGCAAAAAGGGGCGTTTCCGGTATACCGCCCGCCTTGACATGGAACGCGATCAGGTTGTTGTTCTCGTCCAGGGCCGCCTTGTAGTCGGCACGATATGAGGGACGGTAGATACCACAGGTCATATCATCTTCACGGGTATAGACCAACTTTACGGGTGCCTTGGCCTCCCTGGAAATCAATGCGGCCTCCACGGCATAGTGGCCATAGGCCCTTCTTCCAAAACCACCGCCCATCCGGGTCAGTTCAATATCGATTTTTTCCACGGGCATGCCCAATCTGGCCGCCACGGTCGGAGCGGTCAGAACCGGGGCCTGCAAAGGACCGGCCAATTTTGCCCCGTCCTCTGTCACATGGGCAAAAAAGTTCATGGGTTCCATACAGTTGTGTGCCAAGAACGGACAGCTATAGGATCTTTCGATAACCGTTGCAGCTGTTTTGAACACCTCTTCCGGATTACCGTCCTTACGGGTTGTGGTCGAAGACCTTTCCGCCATTTCATTCATTTGGGCATAATGGTCCTCCGTACTTTCCAAACCACTCGGGACATCCACTTCCATTTCGGTGCCGAACCGGTCCATTTTAAACTTTGAATCTGCAATGGGTTCCCATTCCACCTTCAATTGCTTTTTGGCATTCATGACCTCCCAAGTGGTTTTGCCCACAATGGCAACCAGGTCCGTAAACGCATTGGTATCAAAATAACCCCGGGTAAAGCCATCTTCGAGTGTCTTTATGTTGAAAACATCCACAATGCCCGGCATGGATTTTATCCGGGAACCATCAAAAGATTTCAATTGCAGCCCAAAAGCGGGGGGATGTACCACCATGGCCACAAGGGCACCATCAAACTGGTAATCCAGACCGAACAATGGTTTTCCGGTTACAATTTTGTGGTTCTCCACACTTTTTTTGGAGGTACCGATAATGGTAAAATCCTTCACTTCTTTTAAAGTGACTTCTTCGGGTACCTCCAGCTTTGCGGCTGCAGCGGCCATCTCACCATAACCCGCCGATTTATCGGAAGCGGTATGGCTAAGCACTCCCCCTGAAACCGTGATTTCGGATGCGGGCACTTGCCAAGTCTCGGCAGCTGCCGTTATCAACATTTGCTTTGCAGTGGCCCCGGCGATACGAAGGCCTTCCCATCTGCGGCGGATGCCTTGGCTGCCACCGGTAAATTGCCATCCATAGTCCTCTTGATCAAAATTGGCCTGTTCCACCAATACATCTTGCCAATCCACATCCAGTTCATCGGCCACGATCATGGGCATGGAGGTAATCACCCCTTGTCCAAATTCGGGGTTGGGCGACATAATGGTCACCAGTCCGTTATCGCCGATTCTTAGGTAGGCATTGATCTCGAACCACTCGTCTGGCATTTCCCGAGCGACCATTTTTTCGGCATCCTTGGGTTTGCAGGAATTCAACATGCTGAACCCAAGTACCAATCCGCCACTGGCCAGACTTGTATTTTTGATGAAGGCGCGGCGGCCCATTTGTGTCTTTATCTTTGCCATCTTCTGAATTTCTTAATGATTAAACGTTTTCCGAGTTAGCGGCAGTTTTGATCGCTTTTTTGATCCTTGTATAGGTACCGCAGCGGCAAATGTTGCCGTTCATGGCCATCTCGATCTCCTCATCGGTTGGGTTGGGATTCTTCTTGAGCAATGCGGATGCCGTCATGATCTGTCCTGCCTGGCAATAGCCGCATTGGGGCACATCAACTTCCAACCAGGCTTTTTGAACGGGATGGTCCCCGTTTTCAGACAGTCCCTCGATTGTGGTTATTTCTTGGTTCCCCACGGAAGAGACCGTCAGCATACAGGATCGTGTCGCCACATCCCCAAGATGTACGGTGCATGCCCCGCATTGTGCGATACCACATCCGTATTTGGTCCCGACCATGTTCAAATGGTCCCGCAATACCCAGAGCAGGGGTGTATTAGGGTCTACATCTACCGATAATGTTTCTCCATTGATGTTTAAATTAAAATTAGCCATGAGCTCAATTATTTTTTAAGATTTAATAAATGATATGTTGTTAATAATCTGTATGATTGTAAAAATCACCAATACCCATCCTATACATTATCCTACCAATGGAGGTCTATCCGTAATAAAGGGTTGGTGGTACACGCGTCTTCCCGTGGCTTTGTAAAGGGCATTGGCCAAGGCTCCCATTACCGGAGGAAACGGAGGTTCGCCCAGACCTGTTGGGTCCTTGCCGTTGTCCACAAAGTGAACATCTATGGATTTAGGTGCTTCAGCATGTCGGATCAAGCGATATCTATCGAAGTTTTTTTCCTCGGGAACGCCATCCTTAAAGGTCATGGCACTGTACATCGCCTGTCCAATGCCATCCACAGTACCCCCTTCTGCCATATTCGTAGCTGCATCAGGATTCACCACGATGCCACAATCAATGGCCACACAGACCCTATCGACCTTGGGCTCGTTGCCTTCCATTATAACATCCAATACTTGGGCCACATAGCTGTTATGACAGAAATAGGCGGATACACCTCGGTGGCGTCCAGTGGCCCCTTGGTCCCAGCCTGATTTTTCCCGTACCATTTCCAGTACTCCGGCATAACGATCCGCCTCATAATCATTTCGTTCACCCACAGGGTTCTCTTGGGCTCGTTGTAAGAGGTCCAATCGGAATTGGATAGGATCTTTTCCTGAAGCTTCCGCAACCTCGTCCAAGAAAGACTGCTCGGCTCCTGCAATGAAATTGGATCTTGGGGCCCTGAAGGCACCTGTTGTAATATTTGATTCAATTGTCCAATCCTCCGCAAGGTAATTGTCCAAAGCCCCGGCAGGAAATCTATTGGCAAACAGCGGGCTTTCAGGGATACCTCCCGTTTTTACGTGGAAGGCCACCATATTGTTATTTTCATCCAAGGCTGCCCTATAGGTGGCATAATAGGCCGGTCTATAAATGCCCTGGGTCATATCTTCCTCACGGCTGTATACCAATTTTACCGGGGCCTTGGCCTGTTTTGAAATCAGTGCGGCCTCCACCATAAAGTGACCGTACAATCGACGACCAAAACCTCCCCCTTGCCTAGTCATCATAATATCCACTTTATCCAGGGGGAGGTCCAATCGCGCTGCTATGGCGGTTTCCATCCATTCGGGGGTCTGGGTGGGACCCAATAATTCTGCGTGACCTTCGGTAACATGGGCAAAGAAGTTCATGGGCTCCATGGTATTGTGCGCAAGGAAAGGGCAACTATAGGACCGTTCAACAACCTTTGCTGCATTGGCAAAGGCGGCCTCCGGATTGCCATCCCGACGGACCACCCGTCCCGGGCGTGCATTCATGGCTTCCATTTTTTCCTTATGTGAAGCGGAATTTTCCATGCCTGCGGGATGGTTGACCGTCATATCGTTTCCGAACATGGTCATCCCATAAGTTCTATCCGGGGCTTTTTCCCATTCGATCTGCACGGCCTTTTTAGCCTGCATCACTTGCCAGGTAGTTTCTCCCAATACCACTACCACTTCATTGAAAGCCGTATGGTGGAAAGTACTTCTTTTAAAGTCGTCTTCATAGACCTTGATGGAGAACACATCCTTTATCCCTGGCATCTGTTTGGCCGAAGTGGCATCAAAGGATTTCAATGTCATACCAAAGGCAGGGGGATGGGCCACAGTCGCTATCAACATGCCCTCCCTTTGCACATCAAGGCCGAACAAAGGTTGACCGGTCACAATCTTTTTCCCATCGACATTTTTTCGGGAGGTTCCAATAATGGTAAACTCGGATTGTTCTTTCAGTTCAATTTCTTTGGGCACCTCTAATTTCGATGCTGCCGATGCCATTTCTCCATATCCTGCGGAATTGCCACTGGCTTCGTGCGTGAGCATCCCTGCAACCGCACTTATTTCCGCTATAGGCACTTGCCATGCCTTGGAGGCCGCTTCTTTCAATAAATGACGAGCTGTTGCCCCTGCCATTCTCAGGCCCTGCCAAGAACTACTGATAGATCGGCTTCCCCCGGCAACCTGCCAGCTGTAAAGCTTTGTATTGAGCGGAGCTTGTTCCACGATAACATTTTTCCAATCAATATCCAGTTCATCCGCTACGATCATCGGCATGGAGGTCTTGACATTCTGTCCAATTTCGGGGTTGGGAGACAAGATGGTGACCACCCCGTTATCTCCAATTTTGAGATAACCGTTCATCTCAAACCACTCCTCGGGCATTTCAAGGGCGCTCATGGTCTCAGCTTGCTTGGGCTTACATGCGTTCAACATACTGAACCCCAAGATAAGCCCTCCACTGGCCAAACTTGTATTTTTAATAAATGCCCTTCTTCCTATTTGTGTTTTTATCAGTGTCATGGTGTTTCTCTTTTTAATGATGGATTAAGCGTTGCTTTTCGAAGCCAATTTCACGGCTTTTTTTATGCGTGTATAGGTTCCGCAACGGCAGATATTTCCGTTCATGGACATCTCGATTTCCTCATCCGTTGGGTTGGGATTCTTTTTTAACAGGGCGGATGCCGTCATGATCTGTCCGGCTTGGCAATAACCGCATTGGGGCACATCAACTTCCAACCAGGCTTTTTGTACCGGATGGTCCCCATTTTCGGACAGGCCTTCGATAGTTGTGATCTCTTGGTTCCCCACTGAAGAAACCGTCAGCATACAGGAACGTGTCGCCACATCCCCAAGATGGACGGTGCAGGCACCACATTGGGCGATACCACAGCCATATTTGGTCCCGACCAGGTTCAAATGGTCCCGCAATACCCAGAGCAAGGGAGTATTGGGATCTGCGTCCACTGATAGGGATTCACCATTGATATTTAAATTGAAAGTTGCCATTTTTTAATGTTTTGCTTGAAATTATACATTTTTGACTGTAAAAGACATACGGATTTCAAATATTAGCCCCAAATCAGGTGAAATATTCGCATTACTCCCTAGTCCCTATTTGAATTTCCGCTAACCAAGATGCCACCGCTTCTTCCACTTCATCCTTTCTTTCCCCCTGAATGGCGAGATAAATACCGTCCCTTTCACTGCCTCCCCTTACGGAGAACACTTTGAGAATCTCGCTGTCCGGGCAAAGTTTCCTCACCGTTTGTACCGTGCTCCCCAATCCATAACCTCCATTGGTATTGAACGGAATCAGGGTCTTACCGCGGAGGTCATGATCATGCAGAAAACTCTTCATCGGTGGCGGTAATTGCATCCCCCAAGTGGGAAAGCCTATAAAAATTGTATCATAGCGGTCGGTATCCACTTTGGTTTTCAAGGGCGGTAGAAATCCCGATCTATTTTCGGAGGCCACTTGATCGACAATGGCCCTATAATTTTCGGGATAGGGATTTTCCAGTTCAAGCGCCACTAGATCGCCCCCTACCCTTTTATGGATAATTTCTGCTACCGTTTTTGTATTGTTGGTCCGGGACAAATACACGATCAATATCTTTTTGGGATCTGAATCGTTTGGATTCCCGGTCTCCTTTTGAAAACAAGAGGAAAGCAATAACAATACTACTAAAGCGTAATTCATGGTATGGGCTTATTGATCGATCAAGGCCGATTCCGGCTGGCGTACGCCTACCAAACTTATTTTTTCCAAGGACGCCCGAAACTCCTTTAACTCCCCATTGGTAAATGAAATGTCCATAGCGCCCATATTTTCTTTCACATGGTGCAATTTTGTAGTGCCGGGGATGGGTACGATGTAGGGCTTTTGGGCCAATAGCCAGGCCAATGAGATCTGCGCTGGCGTGGCATTCTTCTTTCGCGCCCATTCCCGCACCAGCACCAGCACCTCCATATGGGCCTTTATGGCCTCAGGGGTGAAATAAGGCACTGCAGCAAATCTGGAATCCTCAGAAAACCTGCTGTATTCGTTGAATTTGTCTCCCAAGAAGCCACGGCATACCGGTCCCCAAGGCACAAAACCGATACCCAGTTCACCACAGGTATCGATCACTTCGTTCTCCAAGGCCCGTTGAATCAAGGAATATTCACTTTGAAGTGCGGCAACCTTTTGTTCCGCATGTGCTTTGCGTATGGTTTTGGGCGAAACCTCTGAAAGACCAAAATGCAGTGCCTTGCCTTCCTGGATCAGCTCCTTGACCGTTCCTGCGACATCCTCTATTGGAACCTCGGGGTCCAATCGGTGCAAATACAATAAATCGATACGATCGGTGCGAAGGCGCTTTAGCATACCTTCGACCGCAGTTCTGATGTGTTCCGGTCTGCTGTTTCTCCCTGCCCTGTTGCCGTTGGAAAAGTCAAATCCGAATTTACTCGCTATGACCACTTGGTCACGCACGGGGGCCAAGGCCTCACCAACCAACTCTTCATCAGTGAATGGACCGTATACCTCTGCGGTATCAAAAAAAGTAACTCCTATATCCACAGCCCCACGGATAACGGGAATCATATCTTTTTTATCCCTGGGCGGGTTATAACTACCGCTTTTCATGCTCATGCATCCCAGACCAATGGGCGATACCTCCAAGGTCCCCAACATTCTTTTTTTTGGTGCTGCCGTTGCATCCACGGATTTGGTTTTACCTGATGTGGTCCCTTGCGCAAAAGCCATGGGGGTGGCTGCCATACCTGCACCCAAAAGTGCTGATTTAGAAATAAAATCCCTTCTGGTATTCTTCTCCACCTTAGCTGCTTCTTTTTCCGATTGTTGGACTGTCTTTTTCATGCCTATTGTTTTTTGTATTACTTTTTACTCTACTGATCCCATGTAAACCTCATCGGTTACGGGTTCCAACCATACTGTTGGTCCAGCCACCCTACTTGTGATGGCTACTTGAATAAATGTTTGTTCGGTGCTCGCCCCATGCCAATGAGGGGTATTCGCCGGGCATTTGACCACCTCCCCTTTTCGCAATATCTTTTTGGGACTTCCCTTCTCCTGGTAAAATCCTTCCCCGTCGATGGCCAGAATAATCTGTCCATTCGGATGGGTGTGCCAATTGGTGCGCGCCCCCGGTTCAAAAGTGACGCTTCCAACGGAATTTCTGTTGATACTGTCCGCATGGACCAACATTTCCAACCACGCGTTGCCTACGAAATTGGCATTGGTTATTTTTTCTCCCTTATCAAAGACAAGGCTGGATTCCGGTTTCACCTCTTTTTCGAGGTCTTTTGCTGTTTCTTTTTTACACGAAAGCACCATGGTTCCGATCAGAAAAAGCACCCATACCGCCCTATAGTTCATCTTTATGTTTTTTTAAAAGGTTATCCTGAAAAAAAACTTTGAGCTTGGATACCGCCTGGTTCACATATTCCGGTTTCCAATAGGTTTGTATATGGGTCGCTCCTTCAATCAAAAACAGTGTTTTGTCTTTGGCGTTGGTCGCTTTGGGAAAAGCATCCAAAGTCAGGTATAATGTTTGTGCATTGCTTCCTGCAATCATTAATAAAGGTTGGTCGATAAGGTCTATATTGTCGGTAGCATCCCAAGACATTAAGTCCATCAAACTGCTTGTGGTATAAAGAAAAGTTGAATTGGGATGGGCGTGTGTCCTGAAATAATATTCATACCCTTCCCGATAAAAATGTGTTGACACTTTCGCCATTGCTTCATCGGTAATACCGTCAACACCGGAATACACAATTTCACCACCTGAAGTTTCCTGCGCTCTTGCATCGGAAGCTTGCTTTAACCTTTCTTGAATGGTTGACACCTGGGAATTCAAAAAGCCATTTTTTCGTACGACTCCCGTATTGAACATACTCAAAGTGGCTACCGCTTTAAACCGTTTATCCGATTGGACCGCTTTCAACGTATATCCCCCACCGCCACAAATGCCCAAAGCACCCAAACGCGCAGCGTCGACACCTGGGTATTGTAGGATAAAATCAGCCATACCGTGAATATCTTCTGTACGGAATTGTGGTTTATCCGTATGACGTGGTTCACCGCCACTTGCTCCTTGGTAGGATGCATCGGCTGTAATGGTAATGTAACCTGCTTCAGCCAATTTTTGCGCATAAAGTCCAGCGGTCTGTTCTTTTACACCTCCATTGGGGTGTGCAACAGTAATTGCCGGATAAGTCTTTGTGGGGTCATAATTGGCAGGTGTGTACACATTTGCGGCAATAGTGATTCCGTTCAGTTGGTAGGTAACAGGATGTATGTTTACTTTGCCGTCTACATTTGCTGTAATGGCGCCTGCATATACCAATCCAAATGGATTCTCTCCCAAGGTCTCTTGCGCTTTTACCGTATTTGTTGCCAGCAGCATCATCGTAAAGGATAGTATTGAAAATTTCATTGTTCTCATAAGGCTCCACATTTTTCCCCTGTTCATTGGCTTTCCGATAAAACAGCGCGCAAAACGGCTTGGGCCGCTTTGGCTTTTTCTTTACCCGCGGTTGTTCCAATAATCCCGACAAAGGCTTTCAATTGCTCGGGCGTATGGCCAACTTTTAAGGAAATGGACAAATGGCTTCTCAGCATGGGGTCCAGATTGCCCAAGGAGGCAATGACGGAAATGGTCGTCAATTCCCTTTGGGCATAGGTCAGCACATCCCGTTCAAAAATATCGGCGAACAGGTGTTCTTTAAGGAACACATCCATTGCAGGGGAAAACTGTTGGTAAGCAGGTTTGGGGCCATCCATTTTGACCTGTAGCAATTCCTCCAGTGTTTCGATTCCACGATCATACTTGTCCCGGGTATCCGTGATCGCAGAGGCTTCCCTGCCCCATACATCTTTAATGCCCTTCTCCTTTCTGTCATCCAAGACATCCAAAAACGTTTGAAGGCCACGGATGCTCCGCGGAAAGCCACAATAGGCATACAAATGTACCAGCACCTCCTTGATCTCATTGACCGTAAGGCCATTGTCCAGCCCATGGTTGAGCTCATCCGACAATTGCTCCAAATTGCCCTGTGCGGTCAAAGAGGCGATCTTGACCATACTTTCCTGTGCTGGACGTAATGCGCCATTGCTATCCTTTGTACTTTGTGCCTGGGTGGAACAAACGCACAAAAGCACGATCAAGCCCATTATCCTGTTTTTGTAAAACATCCTTTTCATCATACTTCTTTCTTCTTTTGGGTTTACTTATAATTCGATTGGGAAAACAGACCGTACCGTCAAAGCCTATATACCCCTTGATTGTATTTGGTGCCTCAGTTCCATGGCCTTTTCAATAATATCCAATCTGGCTTTTCTTGGATCTTTTTTCCCTACAGGTTCCCCATTGGGTTGAATATCCAGAATTTTACCTTCACTTTCTGTATACAAGGGCCATGTGGGCAATCCTTCCCCATTGGGATTACCGGTTTTGGCAAAGTTGGCCCAATAGGTATTCATTTTTTCGGCCAACTGGATATCTTCCGGGGTCGATTCTGGATTGCCCCATCGTGCATCCAGGGTATTGAACACATAGGCACCTTCGGAACCGTGCCCTGCACCGTGTGGCATACGCTCCTTGAAAGCGTCGGAAACGAAATCGAAATGGTAGATGTAGACCGGTTCCCCGACAGCGGCAAATGCGTTTGCGGTGAACCGTGCAGGTTCCCCCCAAACCCAGTCCGTGTTGAATTTTGTGAGCACTTCGGCAAATGCTTTGGTTCCTTCCGGGTCGTAGGCGGCCTTCGCCTCATCGCTCCACCTACCGAACAAGGCAAATAGTTCTTCCTTGGAGCTGCTGTTGTTGACAAACCCACCGCCCACTTCGGCACTGTTGGACCCTATGATCAGGGGCACCTTGGCCTGTCTGTTATTTTTGTAGGCGGTTTCAGCAGTTTCCACGACAAGCTCCCCGTCCAAAATAGGTCCCGAATAGATTCGGGGCCCGCCTTCACCATCGGTTTCCTGTCCTCCATCCACGATTTCCTCCACACTAAGGGCACGAAGTTGTGCCAGTGCTTCGGCACCGGTACCTGCAATACTGTGTTTTTTGGCAAAATTGATTCCTACGGTCTCTGCGGAAACCGGGTAAAATGCATCTGTATTTTCTTCGCGTATCGGTCTTCCGGTAAGTACACCGTCCCTACCGCCGCCGGATTGGCTGATGGCTTTATGAAAAAGGCCTTGGGCACTTGGTATGGTCATCAAAGAATGTACGGACACCCCCCCGGCCGAAAAGCCGAAAATGGTCACGTTGTCCGGGTCGCCCCCGAAGGCAGAAATATTGTCCTGCACCCAATTGAGCGCCGCTATTTGATCCATATAGGCATAGCTCCCTTTGGGTTCCTCTGGATGTTCGGCACTGAGTGCGGGAAAGGCAAAATGTCCCAGACGTCCCAATCGGTAATTGATGGTGACCAAGATCACATTCTGTCCGGCAAATTGAGTTCCGGCAATTCCGGGCCCCGAACCACTGCCCCCAACGAAACCACCACCGTGGATCCACACCATGACCGGAAGTTGGGCGTTTTCAGAAGCACTGGAGGGTTTCCAAAGGTTCAGGTACAGGCAATCCTCGGATGAGCCCTCGACAATGGTTCCCGGAGCTGCTCCCCACCCGGACTGTGCACAGTTGGGCCCATATTGGCTAGCATCACGCACCCCATCCCAGGGTGTTACAGGTTGTGGTGGTCGCCAACGATATTCCCCTACCGGTGGAGCGGCATAGGGAATGCCCTTAAAACTGTGCACTCCATTTTCACTGGAACCTTGAAGGGTTCCTGAGGCTGTTTGTACCATTGGTGGATTTTTTTGTGATGGATCGTTGCCATTTTGCTGTGCGGCCAACGAGAAGCTGAAGGTCAATACCAATCCTAAAATAAATGTTTTCATATGTTTCTTTTAAATGTTTAGCTGCCCGCAAAAGCTGGCCAGCAACTTTTCGATGGAGCAGCAGTGTTTGTCTCAATTCCTGTCCATGGTTTTGCTAAAGGTCAGATCTGCCAATTTCCAAGTCCCGTTTTCCTTCACATAGACTTCGGTGACCATAAAGGGATTGGTCACCTCATTACTGCCCACAACGGCCAAAAGGGTGATCTGGTTCCAAAGGATAACGGTACTTTCGTTCAGCACCTCTACCATGACCTCATGGACATCCGCCTTTTTATAGTGAATAAAACCCTGTCTGATAATATCGACTTCACGCTCCTTGCCCCAGGTACCGCCCATGTGGACAAACTTGGCCTTGTCGTGGAAAAGTGCCTCCAACCGGTCCGCATCCTTATCGGCCATCCATTGCCACTTTTGGGTGGAGAGCGCCTTGATCTCCTCTTCCAGGTCCGATTGTGCATAACACGCGGGAACCATCAGCATCGAGAGGATACATCCAAAAAATAGTGTTTTTATGTGCATGATGTTTGTTTTTATTGTTGTCCAGTGTTCTTAATGTTCGATTTCATGGGTATCGCGGACACTGCTAAAAGTAAGGTCCAACAGCTTCCAGTCACCGCCCTCTTTTTTATAGAATTCGGTCACCGTAAACTCATTGGACACATCATTGCCACGGACATGGGCCACAAGGGTGATCCTGTTCCATAGCACGGCGGTGTCATCGCCAAAAAGCTCGACGGCCACATCGTGGACATCTGCCTGTTTGTACCAGATACTTCCGGATTCAATGATTTCGAGTTCCCTGTCCTTTTTCCAGGAACCGCTCATGTGCACAAATTTGGCCTTGTCATGAAAAAAATCGTCCAGTTTGTCCACATCTTTGTCCGCCATCCATTGCCATTTCGCCATGGAAAGGTCTTTTATTTCCTGTTCAAGTGTTGCATTGTTGATTTCGGGAGCAGGAATACTATTATAGGCCTCATCGGTGAGTTCATCCGTCCATTGCGTAGGTGCATTGCCGCTGATGGCCAAATAGGTCACCGGACTATTGGGTGCCGCTCCATGCCAATGTTCCACATCAGGTGTACACTTGATCACATCCCCAGCTCGCACGACCTGTACCTCTTTACCTTTTTCCTGATAAAAACCAACCCCATGGGTAATCAGTAATTTTTGTCCCTTAGGGTGTAAATGCCAATTGAGTTTGGCTCCTGCCGCCGAGACTGCCTGTGCCACATTATAGTCAAATGTTTCATCGGCATCTATGACGTGCGTCAACCAAACATCACCGGTATGGTGAACGTTTGGTGCTTTTTCTCCCATGGGAAATATAGCTTCTTGTGCATGGATACTTCCAACGACACCACACATACAAAACGAAGCCATAACAGCAGCATACTTAATATTCATTATCATTTATTTAGAATTTATGGTTTATAGTCTTTCTTATTGATCCAATCCTTTTTCTTTCAGCCAATCGGACAGTAGATCGGCGATCTCCACATTGTTCAGATCTGAAAAGGGAAAATGGGTATTCCCCTTGAACCCCGCCTCGGGCAAATGCACCAAGGTCACATCCCCTCCATGATCGTTCACGGTTTTGGTCCATTGCCTTGCCATGGCAAGGGCCGCCCTCCATTGTTCCTGCCCTGGGTTCTCCACAGGCTCATTGGGGATATAGTCTCCATAGTAGATGACAATCGGGATTTCCGTTAGGCGTTTAAAATCATCCATGGACACTCCCCGGGCACTCAAGGCCCCGCCCAAATACGGAATGGTCTCTGGCACCTCTCCTTGGGGAAACACAAAATTGCTTCCCGGCTCATAGGCCACAATGGCCTTGATATTTTTGTTATCCAAGGCCGTCACCCAGCCTTGCCCCCCACTATGGGAATGCGTGACAAGAATGGCCGGTCCGATTTTATCAATAAGGGCCGATACCGCCTTGATATTGACATGGATATCCAATGGCCCGGTATCAGGCGTCATCTGTCTAAAATAGTGGTCCAAGGCCTTTGGGTCTTTGGAGAATTGGACACCGGGATAAAACTCGGTTCCCAGTCCCAACCTAAAAATACCGAACCACAACTGGTCATCCGTGGCCGCACCGATGGTTGTCGGTTCTGTTCCCCGACCGGACAGACCACGCCGCGGCTGATCCAATAGGTATACGGAATAATCCCTGCGCAAAAACAGGCTTTGAAATCCCTCCCTTCCATCGGGCGTGGTCTGCCAAGTTCGCATGGACTGGCCGTACCCGTGCCAAAACACCAAGGGAAGTTCTCTCGCATCCACCGGTATTTGATACAGTACGGTCGCATGGTCCCCGTGCAGGGTCTGACCCTCCGTACTTTGGTCAGATGGATTGAAGGCACCATCCACAATGGGATCAAAGGTTCCCGCACTGATCTTTACCGTGCCGCCTGCGGTAAAACTGCCTTGTTGTTCTATCAATATAGGGCTTTTTTGGGCAAGGAGAAAATAGGGCATGGCACACAACAGTGCCAAAGCCATGCTAGAATTTAATCTAAATGTTTTCATCATATTCAATTCCAATATTCATTTTTTTTAAAGTGATCGTTCCCCCAGCCATTTTACCATATTGGGATCCCGGTGGTCAAAAAAACTGCTGGACCCTAGATCCATGGTCTTCATGGTTTCGATGTCGTCCTGCCCCAGTTCAAAATCAAAAATGTTGAAATTTTCCTCCATCCGCCCCTTATGGGCAGATTTGGGAATGGCCACAATATCGCGCTGGATCAACCAACGCAAAACAACCTGAGCAATGGATTTGTCATATTTTCCGCCAATGTCTGCCAATACTTCATTTTTGAAAAGGTCGTTTCTGCCTTCGGCAAAGGGGCCCCATGCTTCCATTTGGATTTGGTTTTCCCTTAAAAACTCTTGGTTCCCGTATTGTTGGTGAAAGGGATGGGTCTCGATTTGGTTCACCGTAGGCACAATAGCATTGTGTACCATCAGGTCCATCACCCGGTCGGGATGAAAATTGCTCACCCCGATGGCTCGGATCCGCCCCTCTTTGTACAAATGCTCCATGGCTCGCCAGGAGCCATGCACATCACCCATGGGCTGATGGATCAGGTAAAGATCCAAATAGTCCAACTGCAAGAGTTCCATGGACTTTTCAAAAGCCGCCAAGGTACCTTCATACCCTTGGGACTGTATCCATAGTTTCGTTGTAATAAACAGTTCTTCCCTGGGCACCCCACTTTTTTTAATGGCCTCGCCCACGGCAAATTCATTGCCGTAGGAAGCTGCAGTATCGATCAATCGGTATCCGGTCTCCAAGGCATGGAGGACAATTTCCTCGCATTCTTTGAGGTCCGGAATTTGAAAAACTCCAAATCCCAGTAGTGGCATTTCGACCCCATTGTTCAATTTTATCTGCTTCATGTTACAAATATCGTCACAGAAGTAGGGAAGAATTGTATACAGAATACTGGATATACTACCAATATTACTGATATATAGATAAGGGTGGCACACGCTGTCCCAATTTTTCTAAATTTGTCTCTAACAAACAATTGGAACATGAAAGGCACATACCGATTTAATACCGTGAACGACTATAATATGTTGAACAACCACAAAACCTTACACCCTTTGGTAAGCGTTCTTGATTTCTCCAAGGCCAAACCAAGGGATTGGGACGGTAATAAAAAAGTACGGCTGTATTTCGGATTTTACTGTGTTTTCTTAAAGCAGGTCAAAGAATGTGACCTTCGCTATGGCCGTCAATATTACGACTACCAGGAAGGAACCTTGGTCTTTGTATCCCCGGGGCAAATCTTGGAAGTGGAAACGGACGGTACCGTCTACCAGCCCATGGGCCATGCACTGGCTTTTCATCCGGACTTGATTCACGGCACCCAATTGGCACAGAGCATTGACTCCTATAATTATTTCGGGTACAATTCGAACGAGGCGCTCCACATATCCGATCATGAAAAAGAAGTTGTCTTGGATTGTTTGGACAAAATCAATTATGAACTCAAACAGGGCGTGGACAAGCACAGTAAAAAACTTATCACTTCCAACATTGAGCTCTTTTTGAATTATTGTGATCGTTTTTATGATCGCCAGTTCATTACCAGGGACAACGAGAACAAAGGGATCCTGGAACGGTTCGAAACTACCTTGAAAAATTATTTCAATTCCGATGCTCCCCAAAAAATAGGCCTTCCCTCGGTCTCCTTTTTTGCCGATGAGTTCCATTTATCGCCCAATTATTTTGGTGACCTGATCAAAAATGAAACCGGTAAATCGGCCAAGGACCATATTCAGGACCATATCATTGAAATTGCCAAGGCAAAAACCTTCAACACGGAAAAATCCGTCAGTGAAATTGCGTACGAACTCGGGTTCAAATATCCCCAACATTTTAGCCGCTTGTTCAAAAACAAAGTAGGCTACTCGCCCAATGAGTACAGAAATTTGAATTAGCAGGAGTAACGGAAAGGCAGAAAAGATGCCTTGCATTTCTTCAATTTTTTACAATTAAGGATTACCTCTGTGAAGGTTCCACCTCAAAGTACGGGACCACGTTGGTCCAATAATGATTAGCGTACCGTATTTATAAACAACAGCAGGCTTTTGCTTTCGTATCCAATAGAAGATACTTTCAAATCTATTCCCAATATGCCCATTGTGCTTTAAAGGTTTAACCAATAGGTCAATTTTAAATTTAGCGAACGGAACCTGGGACCGAAAGTTCCGGTAAAGTAGTTGTCATTGTACACCAAATAAAGATCTGACAAGGGTGCAAAACGCCATTGCAACCTTGAGTTGATACCCAGGTTTTCCTGTTGGTTACTGTATTGGGCCAATGTGGACCAGAACACACTTTTGCTAAAGGTGATATCCGCCTTGAACGTAGCAAAGAAAATGTCGGCATCGGCATAAGGTTCCGGTAAACGGATACCGTTGTAATCGATGCCCACGCTAAATTGTGCCTTGGGCTGTACGCGCAATCCCATTTCAGCCCTGATGGACTGAATATCACCATTAAAAAAACGGCCCAGGACAGCAGTGGCAGTATAGGTGAACCGCTTGCTGGTATTGGAGGAATAGGTCATTTCCAATTGGTTAAAATGATACCCTTGGTCTCCCGGCAATGGGGTGGCTCCTTCGGTACGGGTAGGGTCAAAGGGACGTGTAAGGTATATAAAGTTGTTCGTGTAGACTGCTTCAGCCGTGGCTTGGTTCTTAAAGGCAACTTCCCAGCTGGCACTATACCTGTGGTCTGTTTTTTTGTAATCCAAGGAAGGTCTCCAGTAGCTCACCGTCAACAATCTCGGTGCATGGGTATTTATGATTCCGCTTCCCGTGTAAAATATGCGCTTAATGCCATTGCCCCATTTTAAGATATCGGTTCTTGGAACAAAGCCAAGGTCGGCCGTGAAATCTTGATCGATGTAGACCAAATCCTGAATAATCTCCCATCGGCGCGGGTTGTAGGTAAAGGTGGCCTGTGATGAAAAGTTGCCTTTCTTATCATTGGGTTGAAAGGATTTGTGCACATAGAACTTTCCGTTCCATATATTGTCCGCGGAAGCAAGGTTATAATCGATGCCCACCACACGGTTATAGTTTTCATCGGGCGTGATATATTCGTCGTCCCCAACGGCTTGACGGTTTACCAAGAACGCCCCAATGTTGGAACGACTGCCAATTTTTCGTTGCAAGGCCAACATCATGTTGTTGTTGGAGGCTATCTCGTTGGTTTCGTCCTTGGCCGTCTGTAAATTGAGAATCCCGAGACGCCAATCTTTATTGAGTTTGCCACTCAACCGTACACCCCCGATAATATCATTTTGAATAAGGTTGCCCAAGGTATCACGGGCAAGCCCGATACGCCTGGAGAAAAATGGCTTGGCCTCGTTAAAGGAGTTGCCAAAATTCTCGAAAAGGTCGCTATTGTCAATGAAAAATTGTCTTTTTTCGGGTAATCGGACCTCAAAACGGGTCAGGTTGGTGAAAATATCGTCGACTTCCACATTGGAAAAATCGGGGTTAAGGGTCAAGTCCAGGTTCATCCCATTCCCTATGGCTATCTTGGCATCTCCCCCAGTCTTGAATTGGGCATTGGCAACATCGGTCCCATGATCTTTGTCAGTAAGGACATTTATATAGGGGATCAAGGCTATGGGCATGCGCGATTCCCCCAATGGTTTTTCGAATACCAATTCCCCCATATCGGCAAGACTGGAAAGCAATTGTTGTTGTGGCACCCTGACCCAGGTGTCCTGCTGGTTCACCTGATTGTTCCAGCGATAGGGACGGAATCGCCAGGTATTGGAGTTTTCCGGAAATTTGAGGGATGTAAAAGGTATGGCCACCTCAATAACAAAATGGTCATCATAACGTGTGGCCTCGGCTTGCCATTTGATGTCCCAAGTATTGTTGAATGCCGCGCCACCTTCAGAAACAAGCCCTTCACGTTGCACACCAAACGGGGTCACACCAAAAAAGTAGGCCGTGGTCCCATCACTGAAGGTGTCAAATAGCAACGAAATATTATCATTCGTGGCCGCGCCGAAATCCCTTCTTAAGGTGGACACTACATAGTCTCCCGGTTTCTTTACGGCATGGACACCCACATATAGATGCGTATCCGAGAACAACACCCGTACCTCGGTAGGATATTCCGCTTGTACTTGGTCCGACGGGAAAAATTGTTGAAAATCGCCTGCAATCTCAGCGGTTTGCCAAATCGGTTCATTCATAACCCCATCCAAGGTAATGGCCTGATCGATGTATTTTGCAGTTACTTTTTTCGAGGTCGTTTGCCCATAGGCTTCAATGCAAAAAATAAAGACCAAAGCTGTCGCATACCATTTCACCAATCCTGCCATTCGTATTCTATTAGGGTGTTAATTTATCGTGGGCCACAAAAATAATACGGCAACAGGCCCCGGATACTACCTGAATTACTGATGTTACAACCAATTTTACAGGTCTGGCATTCAAAACTGGAATTGCTTGAAATCAATCCATTCCATTTACAACAAAACATAGGCTCAGCAGCAGCATCTCCTTGAAAGCAAAAGTCGCTCCAGGTCTTTCTGTTTGCTTGATCATAAGGTGCCCCCTCCCCTGATAACAATCTGCTGCCAACCTTAAGTGCCATCCTATAGCAATTGATTTTCTCTTGGAATCAACGCATCTCTAATCAGAAATGATAAAGGAGAACATAAAGGATGTACTTTACGGCATTGCAATAACGCCTCCTCATATGAAAAAGCAAAAATCCGATCATTTTATCAACGTTTCTTCTGTGGCTGGACACATTTCTTTTTTAGGGTCTGCAACAAAAAGTACTGTAAAGGTGATATCGGAAGGTTTAAGGCAAGAAGTTTCTCCATTCAACATCCGTACCAAAATCATTTCTACTGGAGGGGTAAAAATTGAACTTTTGGAACATATTACTGACGGTGATAACCAAACAGCCAATCGAACCTATGTTGGCAAACTGGGAACCATGCGAAATGTTTTTGCGCCAAAAAGCATTCAATCTTTTGATCTGATGATTTTTGTGCCAAAGATTGATCCTTCGGTTTCCATTCAATTCCTTAAGATCGATTTCAAGTTCCTCGTCATCCCCCAAAACAAACTTTGGAAGTACATATACAAACCTTTTGGAACTCCCTCCACTAATTTTACTCTGCCCTTGGTGTTTGTACATCGGAACCATTTCCAGTCTTTGATGGGAGGCCTTTTTCTTTTTTGTCCCGGCAATACTATAAACTTTTAGATAGTCCACCTCAAAATCAATGTTCGAATTATTTGACACTTGCATGACCAAATAGGTCACATCCCCGTTATAGGTCATTTTCTGTAACTGAAGTTTAATGCTTCTTTTCCGCTTGGTGGCCAACCGTTCGTTCTTGCGCTTTAAAAGGTAGCTACAAAAACGTTCAAAATATTCCCTGCGCTTCGCAGTACTGTCCAGTTCTTTGTCCTCTTGTTTTTGGCCAATTACAATCGATCTTTCGGTCCCGATACTTTCAGAATCGGCAACAAAATGGTTCAATTTGCCGAGCTGTTTTCGATATTTCAGGATATAGGAATATACCCGTCCATCCTTGGTCAACACCAATAGGTTGCTTTCTTTGCCCGGACTGGCTTGTACCAAACCAAGGTACTGCTCCTTTTCCCGGTTATAGGTAAACACAAAATTCGGAGCGCCCACAATGCCCTGACGGATAGGTTCAGGAAAGAACAAAGCCACGTTCTTATGCTCGTTCGCATAGATGGTGTCCAAATGTTTTTGTGCCGACATTTGGCTACTTATTATAAGTATGGAGATTATTAAAATACGTTTCATTGTTTTAGCTTTAAAATGAGTTGATAATTGTCCATTATGGTGACCTTGACCAAGCGGTTGTCCCTTTGAAAAAGTGATTTGATGCCCCTTACCTGCGGCACACCACTGATATTGATATCATCAATGGCATCCCCCACCACTTCCCTTCCGGCCTCCGCCCGAAAACTGTTCTCGATATAGATGCCCTCACTGCCATCCTGAAGGTCATATGCTCCGAGATTTATGGGGTTGTGGTCGATATGTTCAATATTGATCATGGCCCTATTGGGTTTAAAGCTCACGAATCCGTAAATGGCCGTATTCCTTGGAATCACGGTACCATTGATCATGGCCTCTTCCAAGAGCCGCATCCGCAATCGGTTATGCTGGCGTACCGTTTGGGTGCCATCCACCCTGACCAAGAGCTGAGCATCCGTGGTTTCGTTCACCTCCATGGGCCTTTCCATGGGGTTTGAGGCAAAGAACAACTCGTGCTCCAACCCCAATTCCTTCACTTCAATGGATGGGTCTTTGTCATTAACTTTTTTAGAAGTTGATACCGTATCCCTTTTGGTATTGCCCATTGCCATTTTCCCGGTCTTGGATTTCCGATATGTCCCTTCCGAGTAATCAATGCGCCCTTCATTGTAGATACTGTCAATGATCCGTATCCTTTTCTTTTCCATCAGGTCCGGGTCGTATACCCCTGTGGAATCCAACAGGTTCTCATCATAGATGCTCGGGGCATTGATCTGCCGCTCTTCCTTGATGGCATCCAGGGCCTCCAGTTTGGTTTTGTACTGCTCCTGCTCCTCCCCCAGTTCCGGTACCGGAATCTGGTTATTGTCAATGGTAGGCTCTTCGTCCTCGCCCAATGCCATCGTCGCATAGCCCACAATGAACAGGACCACGCAAAGAACGACTGCCGCAAAGACAATCTTATTTTTCTCTACTTTCATAATTTTCAATTCTTTTTAAGGTATTTTCAAAAAAGTTGGTGATCAACAGGCCATGGGTATTGTTCGGAAAGTTCCGGTCCACATGGATCAGGTTTCCCGTGGTGGTCAGCTCATAGGTATCGGTGACCGACCCACGGTTGATCTCAAATACGGTGACGGTCTCAAAGGTGTAAGGCTCCGTTTGCAGGTCCACCTTGGATGCAATGCTACGCACTTTCTGTACCAGGGAATATTGCAGCAAACGGTTATAGAACCCTTCCGCTTTTTTCTGTCGGTAGAGGGCATCCACCGAAGCATTGCCCAACCAAAGGGCCTTTTCCATATGTTGCTCATAATTGGCCGCATCCACTTCATAGAATAATCGATGAAACTGTTCCAAATGGGCCAAGGCCTCTACTTCAAGGTTCTCCCTTTGGTCGATGAGCTTCAAGGGAATCACGTCCCCCTGATCACTGACCATAAAAGCTTGGTTTAGGGCCTGATGATGTGTTCGAACGACCAGAATCACGGAAACTAGCGATACCAATCCCGAGACAATGATAACAGAGAGGACCACGAAGCGGTTCATTCGCAAAAGCTGTTGGATATTTTTAAAAGGTGTTTTCATAGATCAAAATTTAACCGGTGAACAATCGAAGGGTAAAACGCGTCGCGCGTCGATAGAGCTTGAACTTGAGCAAAACGATAAAGCCGATGGTCCCCAATTCGATGATGGAGGCAAAGAACTCACTGCCCCAATCCGTACCGAACAGGTTGCCCCAGAAATTGGTACTGATCTCCGTATAGAGGTTGTTCACAAAGACATTGACCAGGAAGAAGGCGGGCACCAGCATATAGACCCCGGCATAGAGCTTAAAAAAGGTATAGGCCAATGAGCGGAATTTCTCGAACACGGACAGACTGATGACCAAGGGGAAAAACGCTTGCATGACCCCCAACAGGAAATACCGCTCTGCCAAGAACAAGGGATAGATGAACAGGTCCATCAACCAAAGCATGACCCCAAGGATAAAGGCCAGCACCTTTAAACCGTACAAGGGCGTGACCAGGGCCTCGTATAACAGGGCCATGGCCTTTTTGGCGGCTTCCAGGGCACCCACATCCCGTTCCAGATCCACGTCCTGCAGTTGTAAGGGGAGAAGTGCCGGAGCCGTGTCCCGGTATTGGGATTCAATGGCTACCAAGATGTCGTCAAAAACCCCCAATACCTCTGTGGAGAATATCACCAAGAGCACGATCAAAAAGTTCTTGGCCAGTTCCGTGGGGGTGAGTCCCCAGGTATGCCCATCGGTAGCTGCGATGCCTTCGTTGTATTTCTTCAGAATGTTGACCAAAAAGAACAGTACGGCCAAGGCCTTCATCCCCACGATGGTATATTGTGAAAAATCACTGTCCTTTATCGTTTGAAAGACCGCGTCCACATACTCCAATCCTATGCCCAAAAAGAACCCCGCCATCATCAATATTCGGTTTCCCTGTTATTAATGATGTCCTGCATCTTCCGAAAGGAGATGATCTCCCGGTACCGTCGGGTCTTGACCTGAAGTTCAGCGACCATTTCCTGGGACCGCCTCTTCTTTTCCATCAGAATGGCAGTACGCTCCGCATCGGTCATTTTTAAAAAGTCATTGGACAGGATTTGGTTGACAAAATCCAGATCGTCAATGGCGGTATCCATGATTTGGTCAAAAGAGCGCGATACCTGTTCCACTTCCCCAGCTTTGATATAGGGGGAATTTAAGATGTCCCTTAAATCACGTTGCACGGTTCGGAACAGGGTCTCATTGTTCTTGGTCAGCTCCTGTAGGGCTTTCAATTGTTTGATTGTATTGTTGACCTTTACAATATTGTCCTTTTGCTCTTTTAGAAATTGCACTGTCTTCAATAGCTCTGAGGTCTGTTTGGCCGACTCCACCAGCGATTTGGTCATACTGATAAAGTTCGTATTGTCATACACCGGCATCCCCTGGCAGGCAGCGCCTGCTGGCAATAATAGGCTAGTGGTTAGGGCCATGACCAAGGTCAGAGCTTTTTTCCTGATGGCTTGTAGCTTTGTAGTCTTCATAGGGTTTCTTTGTTAAGGTGAATAAATGCTTTGATGGCTTGTTCCATGTTTTGGGTTTCTTCATAGAGGTGCATAATCTCGGTGCTTGCTGAGCCATCGGTGAGATAGGCAGCGTAGACTTCGGGCGGGACTTCCAAACGGAAGATGTTGCTCTCCTTTCCGATTTTGATAAAGATTTCGGTGTACTTCCTATCCCCCGTCAGGTTATTGCGGATGGACCGCAGCTGGTCCAGGTCATGGGATGATAGGTTCAATCTGGTTTTCAGCTCATCATAGCCCTTTTCGTTACGGAGGCTGTAAATGACCTGGGTATTCTCCAAAATGCTCGCGGAAGTGGAATTGTTGGGCAATTGGTTGATGGACTGTAGGATGATGCCAATGGCCCCGTTCTGCTTCCGGATGGCCTGATAATAGAATTCCACACTTTCCAGCACGTTCGCAAACTTCAGCTGCTTGGCAAACTCATCGAAGAGGATAATGCCCCGCTCCGAACGGTTTCTCCAAATGGTCCGTTGGATGGCCGATTTGATGAGCTTGAGCATCACCGAAAGGATTTCCTTGTTGTCCCGCACCTCGTCCAGTTCAAAGATGATCATCCGCTTGTCCTCGATGGTATAGGCCTGGTCCTCGCCAACATGGAACAGGAAGCTGTACAGGCCACCCGCCACATACTCCGATAGGATGTGCAGAAATCCATAAACACTGAAATCCTCTTCCCTGATATGGAGCTCCTTGATCAGATTGTCCTTATGATGGTCCACAAACCGGTACAGTGAGGCAAGGGAATGGTGTTCCCGTACAGTTTTGTAATAATGGAGCAGCACCTTTTTCATGGCCACTTCCTGGGATTTGGAAGCTTGGTTCACGGCCAGCAATTCCAATAAAAAAATGGCAAGGTCTTCCAAACGTTCCGGGGTCAGATCCGATTCATCTGAAATGAAAAAGGGATTGATGCCCAAATTTTTGCCCTGCTCATAACGCAGGATGATATGTTGATCGGGATAGAGCTTCGCAAACTTGGCATAGGAGCCTCCCAAGTCGATAAGGACCAGTCGGATCCCTTGCTCAAAATACTGCCGCAACATATTGTTGGCCAAAAAGGATTTGCCCTCCCCCGTAGGTGCAAAAATGGCAAAGTTCCGGGCCTTGATGCGTTTTTTCTGTTCGTCCCAAACATCCTTGAATACGGGGATGTTGTGCTGGCGATCATTGAAGAGGATCCCAGTGATATCCGATTTATAGTTGGTGTTGTTGATGTAGAGGCAGAGGGCATGTTTCAGATCCGTGACATACAGATCCTCATTGGAGAAGTTGGTGGCATGGCAGGGATTCGAGTTCAAAAAGTAGTGCTTGCGTTCCTCCCCATTGGGGTGGTAGGGCACGATGTCCAATTCTTTAAATCCTGCCTTGATCTGGGATGCGATTCGTTTCAAGTGTTGCGCCTCCGAATGCCAGAAAACAAGATTGAGATGGCCGCGGATGATGCGTGAGGAATCATCGGTATTGATCCGGTCCAGGATATGCTGGACCTTTTTAAGGACGACCTTGTTCTGGGAGCCAAAATTGGAACTTTTGCTGAGCTCCTCCACTTTCTTGTCCAAGAGTTTGCGCCATTTGTGTTTGTCATCCAGATAGAGGATGTGGTTGATGATGTGGTTTTCGTTAAGGTCCAGTCCCAGCCCATCAATAAACCCTTGATGAAACGTAAAATCATCCGAGGTGAATTTTTCATTGATCTTACTGCTCTGGACCGTTCCTCCAAAACACCCTTCATTGTTGACGGCTATGGCATCAAAATAATGGTCGCCGATCTCGATATGTTTTTTGCCCAATAAAATATCCGTATCGAAATCTTGATTGAAACCATTGTAATAATCGTTCGTATGGGTGAGAATCCCGGCGGGTGCCATGGGCACCAGTGACACTCTCTGGCCATTGTTGATGTAGGAAACGGCATCGTTCACCGCGGTGATGAATTCCGCTACCTGGACGTCCAATTTTCGATAATAGCCTTTTTCCGTTTTCCGAAAGGGGTTCACATACTTGGCCGCATTCAGGGCCTTGTCCAAGGGGAGTACAAAGAACAGAAAGCTTTGATGTTTTAGGTATTCCCTGCCCTTAAAATAATCATGGGTGGCCTTTTCCAGAAAGGTACGATCGGGTAATTGCCCGGCATCATATCCCACTTTTTGGTAGTTGTCCTGCCTATGGATGACCGTTCCCGAGGGCAGGGATTTGAAGGCCTGGAACCACATACTGTGCAGTTCCTCAAAATCGGGCTCGGAAAGGGAATACACTTCGGGCAATGCCACCTCATAGCACAAAACTACATTGCCGTTGTTGGCAAACACGGTATGCCCCTGGATATCCAGAATGGGATGATATGAATTTAGGTTGATCTTATGCATAGGAGAAGGGGCTTAAGCGTTTGTTGCTGATGGTCCGAGGAAAGACCTTTTGGATAGCAAATAATTGGGATTTTTTGGCCCACTGCGCCAATGCCCCGAACAACAGGGCATTGAACAGCAGCAGGGCTACGATGACACCAAAACTGAAGGAAAATATGATGATCAGCAGGGAACCGATGACCGATACCATTAGCAAGGCAAACAAGGATAGTGGCAGGCCCATGATCATGGCCCGTTTGCGGATATTTCGGTAGACCTCGTATTTTTTCATTACACCACGATTCCAATGAGGTAAGTAAAGATGCCGACCACCGCCCCGGCGATCAGGACAAAGACAAGTACACGGGTTATCCCTTTTTTCAGATCGGAATTCTCCCCGAAGAAGTGTCCCGCATTGAACAAAAAGCCCACCAAAAAGATAACGCCCAAAATGATGGGGAAGATGGCCCGGATGGTATCGGAAATATCATTGACCGAATCCTCGATACCCCCGATCTGGGCCAAAATGGAACTGGAAACAAATAAGAAAAGAATGGTGATGAACAGTGATTTTCGCATATCGTAAACGCTTTGGGATTAGACGATTTTTGATATGTGAAAGGTATAATAGAATTGAATTCAAACAATTGAATATCAGTTATTTGTGAATAAAATATCAACTGCTTTGGAATGGGGCGTTTTGCTGGGTTTTGAGCACAGAATTTATGGCAAATCAACAGATGAATGTTAAATAAAGAAAAAATCAAGTATGCTTATGGTCGTGAAAACTGCTTTTTTTGATTTTGACCAATGGGTAGCTTGTGATTTATTTTTTTAATTCTAAGGTTTTCCACCAATAGAAAAATGCTTCTGGATTGGTTTTTTTTAGCTTGTTCAACCTTGTTTCGTTGGGTTGCTCAATAATCAAATCAACAATTTCTTCCGGATCTGAAAAGTGATGAATTTCTTTGGCACCCTTTTGTATCATTGCAGATACATATGCAGCTTTGGCAGCAGGAACCATAGCTCTCTCAAGATGAAAATTTTCTGAAAAGATATAATTTTTGATATTTTGAATCCCTTTTTGGAGCTCGGCAAATTGTCCTTTACCAGATTTCCCTCTGGTTGCAATAACCATGGCTGTTTCCAATGTATCCTCCAAGACCACCTCCGGAGATTCATTAATATTCCTCTAGGTAAGTTCTGTTTTAGCAAATCGATCAAAAACTATTGATACTACTTCAATATCAAACACCATATCAAATAAGTGACCCACATCGAACAATTGTTTGATAATTTCCACTTCCTTATCCCGACCATAAGGAATACCAGTGGTATTTGGGGCAAAAGCGGTCAACTTATCTCCAAGAATGGCTTCTGCGGTAGGTACGGCAACATATGTTGGATCACCCTTTATTTGAACAAAAGGTGAATTTATTGGAATCATATCGGTATGCTCCCCATAGTGACTCTCCTCAAATAAAATGTCGAGTAAAATATATTCCTGGTCAGAAAGCGTATTCGTAACTGGATTATAAAAAAATTTATAATGCGCTTTTTCTATATCAGACTTTGTTTTCTGACATCCTTTTCGCAACCCTTAAAATGAGAAGTTTTGATTAGAGCATCAAAAATAGTGTGCAAATCTTCTGGCTTTTTTGAAACGATAATGTCTATATCAATAGAAAACCTTTTAGGCTCAGGAAGCAAAAGCATCAAGGCTGTTCCTCCCTTAAAAATAAATTCCAAACCGCTTTCCACAAGTTGTTCCAACAAGTAAAGTGCCTGCACCACTTTTTCCACCAAAATGGAATCTGACCGATTCTCTTTGGCCATGTGATCTATCCATTTTTTTGTCAGGGATTCCGTATCTATCATTTTACTATGATTTGGCAGTAATTACCATTAACTGCCGTTTATTTGTTTGTATATAAGCAATTCTACTTCAGCTTTCTTCGTTCTTCTATCCGCATATCTTAACATCTTGGCTATACTAATGCTATATCGATCAAAAGCTGTTTGGTAAATTCTTTTCAATTCTGCACCTTGAAATGTAGAGAACAATTCCGGGTCACAGTAGATATCCACCAACATTTTTTCCAAGGAACAGGTACTAAAGGCATCTACCTCTTGAACAGGAGCTTCCGTAATAAGTGGGACAATAATGATGGGATTTTTTGAGTGAGACACATATTTGTTCAATATGTCTTGGGAAGGATTTAGGAACACCTCCTTGCCCATATCATTCAAGGCATAGAATACCGATTCGGCGGCATCCCTATCGACCTCCAGTACGGTATAAAATCTTCCAGGTTGGTGCAACATGAATTCATTAAGCCACTTTGTTGTCCACAAACAGGTGTCAATATATGGAAATTGATTATGAATTTTACCCGCTAGAACTTTTAGCGACCTCGTAATTTCAGGTGTATAGGTTTTCTTTTTTTTCTCGGTAAGTGAATAGATGCCTCTGGACTGTCTATAAAGAATACCTTTTTGAGTCAGTTTATACAACCTCCAATCAATGGTGGAACGCTTTACCTTCTCCTCAAATTGGCCATAAAACTCAATAATATCAGCAACGGTAATTATTTGCTCCTTATCAAAACTGTTCTTTAGTGCATCAATATGTAGGGATTTGTTTGCGATTTCCTATTGCTTTATACAAATATACGAAAAACTAAGATTCGGCAGTAAATTTATATAATTGCCAAATCTTAGTATAAAGATTAAACTCGTTTATCCTTACTCTTTTTATCAAAAGCCACCAAATTAAACAACTCCCGCATCCGAGAACGTACACGATTGCCATAGCGTTCTTCAAGTTCTTCGGCATTGAGGTTGGTGGTGGCATGTGTTTTACGTTTTTCATTGATAAAGAGTTCATGGCGGGAGAGCAGTATCTCCCCAATGACATTACAGTCTTGCCCAAAATGCCGGCCAGTGGGTTCAACACCCAGATCATCGAAACAGAAAAACTGTGAATTTCCATAGTTTTCGATAATCTTATAACCGATATGGTTAAAGCCAAAGACAATGTTCCGGCAGGGGATGACATCATAGGGACGTTGATGGGGGACTATGTGTTTCAACAGTTTCATGAGACTGGTCTTGCCACATCCCACAGGTCCGGAAAGAAGAAGGCCCTTGTTGATATCAATGCCCAATTGGGAGCAGCGGGCCTTGTCTTGGATAAAATAAAGGCAGAGCTTGTAAAGAGTATCCCGATCCTCTCGGTAAATCTTGAACTTTTTGCCGAACAGGAGCTTTCCCTTGGCATCAAGATAGATAAGGATCTTTTCAAAATCGTAATGGATTTCCCTGCCCTTGAGGGTGCCCAGCGGATATTGAATGGCTCCTTCGGTGATGATATGTGGGGCATGGTACTTCACAGGGGTTCATTGTAGTTTTTGTGCTTCTTGGTCTTAAGGTTGTCCCGATATGGGACACTGGCCTTCTGTTTGCCCATGTTTTCCAAACCATCAAAATCCAGATTTTTAAAATCGGCCCGTTTGTTATTGTTTTTTTGGTTTTCCAAGGTTTGTATATGTTTGTTTATAGGTACCACTGCTTGTCCATTGCTTGTCCCGATATGGGTACGGCTTTGGTCCACCACTTGTCCAGTACTTGTCCCAAAATCGAACATCTTGATTCTACTCCCTTTGAAAGGATTGTGGGATGGGGTGTAAACGATATAACTCCAATGGTGGAGTTCCTTGATGCATCGATGATAGGTAGATTTGGATCCGATCTTGGCATACTGCATGACCTCGTCCCGGTTGATAAAGAACTCCGATTTAAAGTAGTTGGTGTTCCAGAATTGAAACAAGGCCACATAGAGGCTGATATGTGTGGGATTTAGTCGACTGTCCTTGGAGAATTGTTCAAAAACCCCATTGAGATGTTTGATATAATTGACTTCTTCCAAACCTAGATACGATTATGTATCTTGTTCTGTTCCAATACCTCCATAATCTCATGGTACTCGTAGTAGAGGACGCCACCGATCTTGGTATAGGGCAATGTGCCATTGATACGTAAATTTTGCAAAGTACCGGGAGAAATTCCCAAGAGTTCCCGAACCTCGTTGGATTTTAGCCATTTTTTGGGCATTGGGCCGTTGTGGTTTTGCAATAGTTCCTTGATGTCCTCCAAAAGTTCCACTTTGAACTCCATCAGGTCTTGTGTTGTGATAATGGTCGCTCCCATAGTTTCTGAGTTTTAAAAAGAAGGACCATCGCATTACTGTCATTTCATTTGATGGCCCTTCCATCGATTTGACTTTCAAGGACAAAACTCAAAAAGGTTTTTGGAAAAACTTCCCAAGATGGGACCCACCTTGGGAAAGATTTTTGCAACATAAAATTTGGTCACAAATGGAGTGATTTGATACATGGTAATCAATTCTACGGTGCAACAGGGTACAAAAAAGAGCCCTTAGCAGGCCCAAAAACAAAACTCCCAAGGTGGGTACCACCTTGGGGAAAATCCAAGATCCACTCATCCAAGGATTACATCCGTTGTTGGAATATCGATGGGCTTCCCAGCAACCTGATCCTAGGGTCCATCCCCAATCCAGCTATGCTTCTATTATAGATATTGATGCAAAAAAGAACAGCTTCTTCTTGTATGCCATAATTTCAATGTGCGACCTTCGTTCAAGGCCGATCATCATAGTTGAACTTAAGGACTGTCCCCTCTTCATCACTGAACGCATTGCACTTTTCCAAATAGGCCTCAACCCTGTCCATGTCCTCTGCCAGAATGGTCGAACTGAACTCATGGGCCCTCCTCAACATTTTCACATATACCGCTGGGTCCCCTTGTCTGGTCAAACGCCGCAAAGCCCCAATATAATCATCCCTGTACACTGTCGGGATCAAAATTTTACTCTGACCCTCCTTGACCAGTTCCGCATTCATCATCACCCTGGCCATTCTACCATTTCCATCCAAAAAAGGGTGTACCTCGCTTACCATGAACATGATGTAGGCCGCTCTTGAAAAAGGATCTTTTAGGACCCTGTAATACTCGAACCCCTTGATCAATGTCCCCCGTACCAGATTAAAATCCACAAAATGGGTTTGTCCGGCCTTATTGTTCCTATCCTTAAACTGCCCTGGGTTCATTGATTTTCTGGCCTCCAGCAATAGCCCGTGCCTGTATTGCAATATATCGATCAATGCCTCGGGCGTCATGGGGGTCAGGGCCATTTCCTTTTTGTTGCTGACAATGCCATAGGTGCCCAACACGTCATGGGAATCCTCATCCCTGGTCGGAAGTGGCATTCCTGTCCGTACAATGTTCTTGGCCTCTTCCAGTTCAAATACGGTCCCTTCTATATAGTTTGAAAAATAGGCCTCATAAAAAGCAAAGTTCCTAAATGCCGTTTTGGTACCATTGACCTCTGGGATGGGTCTAAACTCCAATTGCTTCAAATATTGAAAAAGTTTTTCGAACAGTGCAATCCTAGCGGGGTCATATGGGTTCCCAAAGGCCCTGGCCAGGGCAACCGGAGAGGATAACAGTTTTGAAGGTTTGGTGGTCAACAGGGCACTGATCAACTTGTCCAGTTTTCCAAATTCTTTGTTCATCCCCAATTCTACAGCAATTTTCTTGGCACGGTCCCTGGTCGCGTTCAGCCCCTTCTCTCCCTTGACACGAACAATCTGCTCCAGCTTTTCCTCAAGTTCCGGAAGCGGTATTGTCTTTGATTCCGGACCTTGTTTTCTGGATACCTGCAAATTTTCAAGAATGGCCCGCTCCTGCTGTGATACGAACAGATTGCCCGAAAATTTGGTATCCCCGTCCATAGGCCCCCTTCCCTCCAAAAAACGAATGGTAATCCCGGGCAGCTTGATATTCTTGGTATAGGTGTAGGTCACGAAGATATGTCCCGCAGCAGTGGGCTTGAATTCCAATGCCGATCTATGGCTCAAAACGGCATTGGGATATTGGGCCCCGAGAATCGTGAAAATATTTTTTTTAATGATCTCCCTGGGCTCATCCACAAAATTGGAGGTATAGATGCGCGGGGCGATCTTTCTTATTTGCCCTTCCTTTTCCAGTTTGGAAATCTGTTTGCTCAATGCCTTGTCACTGGAAGAAAAAATAATCTCCTGTAAATGGATTGGTCTATTTTTTTCCATTATAGTTGCTTTCAATATCCAAATTTATAGAATATTTTCTGTTTTAATTCATTTTTTAGAGAATATTTTCTATTACAGGTTGTTAAAGGCATTTTTTTCTACCATAGCGTTAAAATCATTCCAAGCTGGAGAATGTTTTCCATTAAAAGGTGTGCTTTGATGAATTTTTTCAATATCTGGATCAACAATGATGTACTACGCCAAAATTGAAATCCTTCATCTTAGCATAGAGTTGGGGATTTTTTCGGTTATTCGTCCAAGGATTCCATGCGATGGTTAAGCAGTTCAATGAGCTTGTCCAAAAAGCGGGTCCTACTGGTCTTTCTTGACCGTATCTCTATAAAGGTGTGGTAGTAGTTGCCCAAATCGATATTGTAAAAATGTTCAAAATGGGAGGCCATCTCCTTGATGTCGACCGTGCCGCTATTGATGGACTCACTGGCATGGAGCGCATACAACAGTTCAATCAGGTCGGTCTTGCTCCCGGTCCAAAAAAGTTTTGATGGTTTTTCCATTGGTGTGTTCTTTGTAGGTTCCATATTGTTATTGAGATCGTCCACTTCCTTTCTCAGATACACAATGAGCATGTCATAGGCCATGATGGTGGCCACCGTGCCGTCCTGACAGGTGGAGAACTGGTCATCGATCAAAAAGTGAAAAGATTCCAGGGGCATGCGCAGGTCCCGATTGCCGCGAACAAAGTATTGTTCGTCCATGGACATGGCACCACGCCGGTAATAGTTATAGAATTCAAGGTTGTCGTTAAAAAAGGTCTGTAGCTTATCAATCTGCTGCTGGAGATATTTGACCTGGGCCACATCCTTTCCCCGCGGGCGTTTGCTCTCAATGCTGAAGAGCCTGATATAATAGATGAGCTTGCTAAAGATCTGGGGCTTGACATGCTTGAAAAAATAAATCTCATCGGATTGCGTCTCAAAGTCCTTGCCCACAATCTGTTTCTGCAATTTACGGATACACTTCTCCACAATCGCAATGCCTTTCTCCGCTTTGTAAAGGATATCACCGTTCCCGCTTTCCAAGGCCTCCAACTGACCCTCAAATTCCGATAGCAACTTTTGGTACTTCATGACAATCGACCATTAATGCTGTCCTTCCATGATTCCGAGCAATTCCAGAATAAAATTATCATTGGTCTGGAGGTAGGCGAATTTTTCATGGACAACAGCCCCGAGTTTCCGTTTTTCAAAGGAGGCCGTCATCCCAAAATCGATTTTGGGCATGTTCAGCGCCAAGGCCCGTTCAATGGTCCGGTACAGCAATTGGCGGTAGGTCGAATAGGTTTCCAAAAGGTCATAGTCCATGCCGACAAAGGCAGGAACATAGACAGCTGACTGATTGATATAACAGAACATCACCCCGAGGATGGTTTTGGGTTTCCCTTTTGGCGTAAGAACTATAAATTCCCAATGTTCATTGTCATTCATTAAGTCAAACAGTTGGTCTGGAAATGAAAAGGTGTTCAGGCCGAGGTTCCTTTTTTGTACCTCTCCAAAAAGGCGTTTGAATTCCTGTATTTGGAAAGCATCGGCCATGGAAGTGGTTTCGATTTGAGTCAAGTCAAAAAACGGTTGGATATCCTTCCGAAAATGCCTTCTGTTTCTGGATGACAATTGTTCCATATAGGTTTCCATAGTATCAATCCCTTTCAGGTCAACGGTACAGGAGTTGGGCATCTGCACCCGCAAAAACCCATGGCCATAAAGCGTCTCGTTCCAAGTTGATTCTGCTTCAAAGTCACGCAGCACCGTCATTTTTGCACCCAAGTGGTGTTCCATTTTTTCCAAAAGTTCCAAAAGGCACACCCTTGCAGCAGCCCCCTGTTCATGTGATGTATCCCAATACAGGTGGTTCCCCTCCGTGAACAAACAACCCAAGGACAGAACCATAGAGGTCAAATGATAAGGCTTTTCCAACCGCTCTTGTTCCATGGCAGCGGATATCTGTGATTGGGCAAGCATGTCATCCTTCCAAAGGGAAAGGGTTACAAAGGTCATCAAGATGGGAATACCGTTAGAATCCTTGACAACGATATACCGGAACAACCAATTGTGTTCCTTACAAGGGTTTCCTTGAAAAGCCGCTTCCAAAAATTGCAGTCCCTCCCAATCATAGACCCCTTGTCCACCCATATAGCGGTTCCATTGTGTTTTATCGACCTGGTCAATCGAATCCAAAGTTTCGATTTCCAGTTCAGTGGATGCCTGCGGTTCGTTTTGAGTCTTATGTTCCAATTTAAAAGCATGGAAGACCCTTTCGGGATTCGTCTGGGTATCTTCCAGGGCGAGAGGGAAATGATATTCCATTGCTTCCACCAATCCCTTGATCTCAGGCTTTTCGTTATGCCGTGAAATAGTAATACGTACCCCGGTGTTCTTGACAGGTACCGCTGGAAAAATACCCAGATTGATATAGAACCCCTCCCCCATCAGTCGGTTCACAAAATTATAGCCCGTCTTGGGCATTCCTGTTCCTATGTAAAATACCGGGGATTCGTTCCGGTCTATCAAGGGCAGCTCGGTAGTGGACAGGCATATATTGAAATAATCGATACGGTTCCGAAGCTCCTTTTGCAGTTCATATATTTCAGGAGACAGATGGATTTTTGCCGAGGCGATGGCAGTGGCCACGGAGGCCGGTTCCAACTGGGCCGAAAAAGTCAGCGGGCCACCAAAGGTCTTTATCTTATCGTACATTTCTGAATTGGAACAGGCCAAAACGGCACCACTGGCCCCAAAGGTCTTGCTCAGGGTCCCGAACAGGAGCACATTCTCGGGCAAATCCCCCAATTGGTCCAATACGTAGCCCGTTCCGTTCTGCCCCACCCAGCTCATGCCGTGCACATCATCAAAATAAAAGTGGAGCTGTGGATACGTCTTGGACAATTCCATCAGCTCTTTTACCGGGGCATAGTCCCCGTACATGGAATAGATGCCATCGGCCATATACCAAATGTGCCGTTTGGAATCCCTGTACTTTTTGATCTTGTCCTCCAACATTTCCAAATTATTGTGCCGTATCAATTCGATGGGCACGCTCCGTGTTTTGAGCATTTTGGCCGCGTTCTGAACGCTCCAGTGTACCTGATGGTCTAAAATAATCACGTCATCATCGTCCACGGCACTGGGGATGACCCCCAAATGGCCAAGCGTGCTGTTCTTGGTAATGATAATGGGATGGCCATACATTTCCCCAATGGATGATTCCAGTGCTTCGTACAGCGGGTTGGAAATGTAGGACTTGGAAAGTGGAAACTGTGTCCCGTATTTATCAATGGCCTCCTTGGCGGCCTCTTTTAATCGGGCATCCTGTTCCAGTCCCAAATAGCCCGTGGTCCCAAAATGGAACATATCCTTCCCGCCCACCCTGATGGTACGCCCCGAAAAAGATTCTCCCCCAGCATAGAGGTGCAGTACCCCGGCCTGTTTTGCATCGGTGAACACTTCATGCACGGTGTTCAAAAAATTGTGGTGCTTGATCTTTGCCATATCGTTTGGTTTAAATTGTCCTAAAAAGTAATGGCAATTGTGGGATTAAATATTATTCTTAAATCATTTACTCCGTTTCAATCAAGTATTATTCCGTTTCAGTCAAGTCAAATACCTTTAATTTGGGACAGTGTCCCCATGTTACGAAACCGATTGAAGTATTTTTGTAAATTCAGGGTTTTTACCAGTTTTCGCCACATGAGAAGATCACATGAAAACAAATACGCGATTTATCTGCTGACCGAAGCGCTGATGCACATCATTTATAAAAAAGACCTATGTATCGACCTCAAGGCCGCCCAACTCATCGTCCGGGATAGGATGATGCTCCAAAACGGAAGGGAAATGCCCGTACTCTGCAACATCCGTGAGGTGCGAAGGGTCAATAAGCCGGCAAGGGACTATTTGGCCTTGGAAGGGTCACAATGGATAACCGCTTTGGCCTTTTTGATCGATCCCCCGGTCACGGATGTGATCAGTAGCATATACTTGGGCACCCATGCGCAAACGATCCCTACCCGGTCCTTTACCAAAAAATCCGAGGCCTTGGCCTTCTTAAAAAAACATGGACCCCTATGAAACCAACAACAGCCAAAACGATCCACTGTTTAAAAACCGATGACCATGCCAAACTCCGATGATTTTAGGGTAAAGCGCATCCATAAGATGCTCCTGGAAATGGCCAAGGGCAACTTCTTCTATTCCCTTGAGCCTTCCGATAAAAATGATAATATTGCCTCCTTGGTGGTCCTGCTGAACATGGTCAATGAGGAAATAGCGGCAGCCTTTATCCATCAGGGCTTTGCCAATGCGCACAACACCCCACAATGTGTCATCCAACTGTCCCTTATCTTGGATGACCATGGGCAAATTGAATTGGTCACTAACGGAACCTGCTCCCTTTTGTCAGTGCTGCCAAAGGAAATCATTGGAAAAAATATCACGGATCTCATGACCGAGGCTTCCAAAAATGTATGGACAAAAAAGATGGTGAAGCATTTGAAGCGGGACCGGTCGGAAACGGTACTGTTCCTGGAACTCATCACAAAGGATGGTCTTTTGCTTGCCAAGGATTGTCAAATTTCGGTCTATCAGGCCTTGGATGGCAGCGGCCAGAAAATTGTGTTGAACTCTGTTTTCTTTTCCAAAGGGGAACCCTTTGAAACGGGATTGCCCAAAAATAAGCTCAAAGTGACCAAGGGGATCAAGGAGCACAAGGTTACTTTGACCCAGGAGGATATCCAAATGATCAGGGAGGTCCATGACATGATCCTCAACAACTTGGACAAGGACCTCCCCTTGCTCAAGGACCTTGCCCTTCAAATGGGAACGAATGAATACAAATTGAAGTATGGCTTCAAACAGATCTATGGCACCACCATCTTTCGTTTCCTAACACAAGAACGTCTTAGAAAGTCAAAGACCTTGATCCAGCACAGCAACCTTTCCCTAAAGGAGATTGCTCATATGAACGGTTTCAAGAGCGCCGCCCATTTCTCCCGTGCCTTTCGGGACAAATACGGCAAAACCCCAACCGACCTGAGAAGCTAACCCACTCAAAATACACGAATTACTCCGTTTGAATCAAGGAATGCTCCGTTTCAAGTAAATCGGACTCACGAACTTTGTCATATCAATTCAAAAGATATGTCATTCAAAGGAATCCACTCCAAGTTTGTTACCCTGTTCAGCCTTTTGCTGACCATACTTTTCGTGTATACAGCGGTCAGCAAATTGATGCATTTGGACACTTTTCAGTTAAGGGTGGAGCGTATGCCCTATATTGCATCCCATGCCCCTTTGATCTCTTGGGGCGTGCCCTTTCTAGAGTTGGTCATCGCAGGCCTTCTGTGGTTCCCCAAATACCGAAAAACGGCCCTTTATGCCAGCTTGGTCCTATTGGGCCTGTTCACCACTTATATCATCATCGTTCTAAAATACAGTAATTCCATCCCTTGTTCCTGTGGCGGGGTCATTTCGGCCATGGGATGGAAAGACCATATCCTATTCAATACCGCCTTTATGCTTATGGCCTTATTAGGCATACTTTGGTCCAATAAACGATACAAGTTCCAATCACATCAAAATACTGTACAGCAGGGGAAGCCGAAAACCTAGAAAAGAGTAGGCATTAATTTTTAATACAACGTATTATGAAATCTAAATTTTTAAAACTTGTTTTACCGGCCTTCGCCATCATCATGGCGGTCGGCCTGGCCTTCGCAACGGAAGAAAGCAACCTGATGCAGCCCGGTTATGCGGCTACTCCCGATGGTCCTGAGCCTGTGGAAACTGATTGCGTTGAGGAAATCTCAGAAATTCAATGTACGTCAGGCATTTTTCTTGTATATCTGGATGAGGATCTATCCATTCCCTTGTACGAGAGAGATGAATAAGTCCTGTCTTTCATTGTAAGATATAAAGGTGTCCCAAAAGGACACCTTTATTGCTAATCCAAAAATTCCCACGGAGACCAAACCGTGGAATATTATACAAAACCTTACTATCTGTCCTAGTCTCTTTCCGCTAGCCAAAGGCTATCCAACTTCTTCAAGCACAACTTCCAGTGCCCCACGGACTCCATTTGCTTGTTTCTTTTCATTCGCTTTTCAATTTCCCTCTTCAATTCCATGAGATTGCCCATCATCAAGCCTTTGGTATGATCGGAATGGACAAAACCTTTATCATGAGCCTCATAATGCTTCCGATCCTCATCAATGACAGTAAGCATCCGATCCAAATAGGTCAACTGCACTTCCTGCTTTCTTCGCCCTACAGTACCAGAACTACCATACAATTCCTTGAAAAGCCCTTTTTGTAAATCGATTAAATAAGACTCCAAAATCCTTTCGTACCCATTGATGGTCTGCATATGTTCCAATCTTTTCATCCGCTTGGGGCGTAAGAGCTCGAACAGCAATAACTGTTGACGGGTCAAAATGTGGTCCGGATAAGTGGAATAGGTGATTTCCGAAATGAAATCCGGTCTGGTCAACCACTCCGGTGGATCAAAGGCCCACACCATCAAAAAATCGAGAGCCTCCTTTTGGGATTCCCTGGAAATCGGCATGTACATTTTACCAGGTTGATCCATGGATTTATATTGGACATCATATCCCCCGATCAAGGAAAGGACATGCCTCATGGTATTGTTCCATAGTTCCAAGGCCTCCCCATACATACGTTCCAACCTATGATGATCCTTTTGATCTTTATGTACTTTGGGCATTAGCGCAATCGCACTCTCCAGGTTTTTCAGACCCAATGATGCCCCTCTGACCGGATCGTTCGTATCCACCACCTCATCGGTGGCTCCCGGCCCTATCACTTCATACCCTGCATTGATAAATCGATACCAGGGAACGGAGTCCTGCCTTCGGATGATGTGTTCCAACCGTTCTTCCTTCTCTTCGGATGAAATGCCTTTTGGAAATTCGGTATACGCCCATTCGATATAGAAATGGTCCAACGGTCCCACCTTTTGCATCAATAAGGAGGGAGGGACCTTATCTTCAGGTTGGGCCATATTATTGTGCCTCGAATAGCTCATGATACTGGGCGTATGTCCCATTTGCCTTAACCACGTCGTATCGCCCATCTTTTCAACGGGATAACTATGCTCACCATAGTGGTTATCCCTGATCCCAAAGGAATGCCCGGTCTCATGGGCCGTTAGAGATTGGAGCAATTCCCCAACAAGCTCATCGGGAAAGGGATAGACCCGGGTCCTTGGATCCAGGGGAGCGCAGCGGATAAAATACTCATCCATCAAACGGGTAATGGGACTGCCCAAAAGAAGGTCCGATTTGATAATTTCACCAGATCTAAGGTCCATAACGAAGTTCACGGAAGAGCCTTTGCTTTCTTCTTGAAAATCACGGATGTTTTTGTTGCCCGTCCATTTTACTATGGAATGGCCCAAGCCATATTCCGTCCACTGATCCAAGCTATCCACTTCCTTGACCACAAGGGCGTCCTTAAAGCCTACGGATTCAAAGGCCGGCAACCACTCTTCAATCCCTGCTTTGATATAAGGTCTCCACTTCTTGGGAATGTCCGGGGATAGGATAAAGGTAATGGGTTTGATGGGCACACTTACCCTGCTGTCCTTGAACTTCTTTTCCAACCGCCATCTTGCCGTGCTGCCCACATAGTTTTTACCAAGATTCCTTGAACCTTTGGAACGTTCTAACCAAAAACCCATTCGATAATCAAAGTTTCTGTGTTCCATAAGTTCGGGCAGTTCCATAAAACTGAAATACATGGGTCGGGTATATTTGGCACCCTTCTTTGACATACCCAGATGGACCTTGACCATGACTTCTCCATTCAGCTGTTTGGTTCCCTCCACTACATTCAATTCAGGAGCCTTTTGACCACTGGGAAAATACTCCCATCCCAAGGAAGAATCGAACAGCACATCTGTTAGGTCAATTCGGTATACAAGGCTAGAATCCCCAAGAATGGGAAAAACGCCCAAAATGTTCCGTTCCAATTTACGATCCCCGTTCAGGGGTATCCAGATACCTGCCTCTGACCATATGCGATGCTCTTCCATATAAATCTTGTTCCTGTCCCGTCTGAAGATTATCTGCTTGAAATCATACCGGTTCCCATCATCCACCCTCGTCCAAAGTATGGGTTCCTCCATAGAACTAATGGGGATATCCAAAACAAGCCTATCCTCAATTATGGAAGCTGCCAAAAATGGGGTTTTCGAATTTTGATATTTGACCGAACCAACAGGTTCTATGGCCTGGGCCATGCACACAAGGGTTATCATACAAAAACCCAACATGCTAAAAAACTTTTTCATTGTCTTTGTTTTTAGGTGATATCCCTGCTGCCTAGATCCAATCCGGGCCTAGGTCACAGGGATTCCTTTAGCTGTTCAATATCCTTGGTTCTGTGGCAATAGATTGGGGTTGTTCTCCAACTCGGCCTCGGGAATGGGAAGCAACAAATCCGTATCCGCCCAATTGGGCTTAAGGTTCCCCAATACTTCGTTTGCCAGACCAAAACGTTTCAGGTCAAACCAGCGGTGTCCCTGTTCCGTAAACAGTTCGACACGTCTTTCCCTTAGAATGGCGGCCAATAGGTCATTCGCTCCAATTGCCATGGTATCCGGCAAGCCTGCACGGTTTCGAACGACATTCAGGTCTTGTTGTGCCCCAACACCATTCCCGGATTGCGCCCGTGCCTCGGCCCGGATCAAATACTGCTCCGCCAAACGGAATCGGATGGAATATTCCAAGGATTGGGATTCCGTTACCCTGGCCTTGTACTTATGGGCAAAGGAAAGCGTGACCGTATTCTCGGCATTGGATATATTATCTACCCAGGCCACTTTACGCCCGTCCCCTTCTTCAAAGGCTGCCAAAAGCCCTTCGGTCAAGGCATAGGTTTGCCCAGGAACAGCGATGATGATCATTTGGCCGGCTTCCTGGGTATTCACGGGGGAATTTCCGGGTTTCAACTGCCAAATGGTCTCCGTTGATTCCTTAAGGAATACCTTGTTCAGATCATCCTCCAATTCAAACGCATTGATAAGGACCGTCGAAACGGATTCCGCCTGTTCCCATTGGCCCGTATAGAGGTACATCCGTGCCAAGAGTGCCTTGGCCACATATTGGTCGGGCACCACCCGTTCCCCGTTCTGCGTCTCGGTAGTTTCCAATAGGTACACTGCGCTCAAAAGATCAGCAATGATGGCATCATATAACTCCTCCTGTGGCATACGTGACACCTTGTTGTTCTGGGTATAATCCGTAGTGGTGATATAGGGCACATCCCCGAACAGGGAGACCAAAATACTGTGCATATAGGCCCGGACAAAAAGGGCCTGTCCCATGTACCTGTCCCGATCACCTTCTTCCAGGGAATTGGATTCCTCCAACCCTTCAATAATGGCATTGGCGCCGTATATCACTTGATACGCTTGGCTCCACCAGGTCAAGAGATCCGCATTGTGCGGCAATACCCGGTTTTGATGGAACTCCAATAGTTCGGGATCAAACTCAAAATAATCCAGTTCATCGGCATATATGCCCATTCTTGCGGTCAGTCCAAAGTAGCCGGAGGCCAACCCCTCCTCCCTCATGGCAAAATACAGATGGGCCAATGCGGACTCCACCGTTGCCGGATCTTTAAATACGGTCGCTGAGACCAAGGTATTTTTGGGAGGCCCCACTTCCACAAAATCGGAACAACCGATCAGTCCCATTATGGGAAAAATTAGTAAGCAACCTTTACCAAAAAAGATGCTTAAAACACTCTTGATATATTTCTTGAAATCTTTCATGCTGTTTGTTTTAAGTTAAAAGCCTACTTGGACACCTAAGGTCAGCCGCCGCAATTGGGGCAGTCGTGTATTGGAAGTCTGTTCGGGATCCGGCCCCTTGTAATCGGTCAAGGTCCATAGGTTCTGCCCCTGCACGTACACATTGACCTCCAATCCATTTTCCAAATGGGGTATCCTATAGTTCAGGGATATATTCCGCAATCGGATAAAGGAAGCATCCGAGACCGCGGCACTGCTTCTTCGTTGCAATGCGCCCCTATCCACTCCACCGGCCAATCCGGCGGTAGCTATTTGAAATGGTTTGATATCGCCCGGCTCTTGCCATCTGTCCAATAACTCAACGCTTGCATTGCCGGGATAACCGGGATTTGCATTGAACCGCAGGGTATTATAGGCCTTTTGTTTTTTAAACTGAAAAAAGGCATCCAAGGTGAAATTCCCCCAGGCAAGGGTATTGCCCATCCCTCCATAAAAGGTCGGGGCCAGGTCCTCCACCCATTTGCGGTCCTCGGAACTGGTGATGGCATCATCACCATTGTAATCCTCAAACTGATATTGACCAGTTTCGGCATCCACTCCCAAAGAATGGTAGAGATGGACAATGGACAACGGCTTTCCTATGATATACCTATCGGAAAAAGTGGAGTTTTCCAAATCTTCAAATTCCACCAATTTGCTTTTGGGCACGGTAAGGTTCAAACTTGTGGACCACTTGAACGTTCCCGAGACAAGGTTCACTGAACGGAGATCCAATTCCACTCCCGAATTCTCCACTACGGCATCGAAATTCCCTGTCAGTTCGGAGAAGCCCGTAGTGGCTGCCAAAGGGATCCCGATCAATTGGTTGGAGGAGCGGTTCCTATACCAAGAGGCATTGAGGTTCAATCGATCCTTAAAAAAACCGAGTTCCAGGCCCAGTTCCAACTTCTTGTTTTCCTCCCACCCAAAAAGGGGGTTGAATATGCCTGTTGGCCTTAAAATGGCAACCCCATCATAATCGTCCCCCGTAATGGTGTAGGTATCCAGAAACTGATAGTCCCCAATATTATCACTCCCTGTTGTCCCATAGCTCCCCCGCACTTTTCCAAAACTCAATAGGGTGCTGTTTTGAAAGAGGGATGCTTCGGAAAAAATCCAGGCAAGGCCCACGGCACCAAAATTCCCGAACTGTCTATCGGGCCCGAAACGGGATGATCCGTCCCTCCGTCCGGTCAGGTTGAGGATATATCGGTCCCTGTACTTGAAGTTGACCCTGCCAAATACGGCATTGTATTTATAGTCACTGTCCACATCCGTCAAGGATTCCACCCGTTCCGCTGCCGCCAGGTTCTCTATCAAGCCATTATTGGGAAAACCACGTCCGCGCAACACCAACTGTTGGGTGGTTTCCTGTTGGAAGGTAGTCCCTACCAATACATCGACCGAAACGTCCTTCCATTCCCTGTTCCAGTGCAATTGGGGCTCCACAATCCATGATTTTCGCTGTGATTGGTTCATGCTCATGTTGGAATAGCCCTGGGGGGTCAGGTTGAGCCTTGGGTTCCGTGCGGAACTGGGCAATGTCCTATACGATTCCAAACGGTAATCCGTAAAGCCCAGACTGGTCCTTACCTCTACATTGTCAAATAGACCATAGGAAACCATGGCATTGGCCATAAGGGTATTGGTCTGCACCCCGAACTTTTCCTCCAAGGAGGCCAAGGGATTGTCCCAAGTATTGTTTTCCCAATTCAGGTTGCCCTTGTCATCATACAGTGCCGGGGCATTCGGGGCAAGGGTATAGGCTTTCAGGCTAAAGTCCGACCGGGGCATGAGGTTGTTCTCATGGGCATATTGGGTGGACAGATCGATCCTGAATCTATCGTTCTTGGATCGATGGTTGATATTACTGTGAAGGGTGGTTCTTTTATAGTTGGCATCCCCGGGGAACACCGTGGTCTCCCGTTGATAGGCCCCACTGATCAAAAATTGTGTCTGTGCACTGCCCCCCGATACCGAAAGTTGGGCATTGTTCCGATAGGCCGTCCCACCGATCAGTTCCCTTTGCCAATCCGTATAACGGTTGCTGTCCCACAAGGTAATATCGGGCCAAAAAGTGTCATAGGCCGGATTTTCCAGGGCATCCCCATAACCATCATTGAGTACCCCTTCTCGCCTCAATTCCAGATATTGTGAGGTGTCCATGAGATCTAAAAAATGGGAGACCCGACCCAAGGAGCTGCTCACATGGGCATCAAACCGGGTCTTCCCTACCCTACCTTTTTTGGTGGTGATCAGCACCACTCCATTGGCCCCTCTAGATCCATAAATGGCCGTGGCATCTGCATCTTTGAGCACTTCTATACTTTCGATATCATTGGGATTGATGGCATTGAGCGGACTGATATTCCCCGAAAAAATCTGTCCTGAAACATCTGTGGAGCCCATGGACTGGGAACCAAAGGGCACCCCGTCCACGATAAACAAGGGATCGGAAACCCCATTGATAAAATTACGGCCGCGCACCTCGATCTCAAAACTCCCTCCGGGCACCCCGGTATTCTGGACAATGTTGACACCGGAAAGATGCCCCTGCATGGCTGCCAAGGGGTTGGCCACGGGCTGTTTCTCCATGACCGTAGCATCAATGGTGGCAATATTCCCGGTACGTTCTTTTTCGGAAACGGTATAATAGCCCGCATTGAGCACCACTTCCCCCAACTGTGTGACATCCTCCTCCAAGGAAACAAAGACCTCTTCCCTACCCCCAATGGGCACGGTAAGGGTCTTGAAACCGACCATGGAAAAGATGAGCACATCATCAGGGCCTGCATTAATGGTAAAGGAACCGTCCAGACCGGACATGGTCCCGATATGCTTGGATTCCACCACAAGGTTCACCCCGGCCAGGGGATTTCCCGAAGTATCGGTGACGGTGCCGGAAACGGTGGCCTGTGGTGGTTCCAAGAAAGTGCCCGCTTGCAGATTAAATGAAAGAAAGGGCATTAGAAAGACATATAGGAGCACAAGTAGGGTTCCCCTGCGCATGCATATTATTGAATGTTGCATAAATTGAGTTCTTTTAATTAAAGCGTTAGTTGTTCTCTACACTGCCCCATAAGTCACGGAAAAGCCGTAACTTCCAAAAAGGACATCAAGGTTCGGACATAGGCCATCCTGTCCAAGGAGCAAAAGCTCTCGGAAATAGGATTCCTAAACCAAAAAAGACCATGGTTTCGTGATTGGGCCGGTTGCCCTAAAAGTGTAGTCGTTGGTGGTGGGACAAAAGGATATCGTGAACCGGAAAAGTATGTAAGGTGTATCCCACAACCGTGGCCTTGGGATTATACGGGGTTCTTTGGCTTCTTTTTGAACAGGATATCGAACACCGAGTGCGCTGCCCCAAAAACAGGACAACAACACGGTGTGAACCCCACATAAAAAAATTGCCAAATATTTCCCATAACCCAAAATGGTTGGGCGATGCCCCGAAAGGACCAAAGAAACCAAACGCTAAGAAAAAGTTGGGCGTGGAAACTCAACTTAACGGACGGAGGCACTGGTAAATGCCCTGCAAACGATAAGTGAGCCCACGCCCGGGTCGTGAGCAAACTGCTTATCATCTCGTTCGCATAAAAAATTACCAGTTTTCCATCCGAGAATCAAAGCGATTGCTTCAAATATGTTCTAAACGAAGAATCGCAAATTTAAATAACTGGATGCAATATAATAAAATATTTCAGTTTTCGGTCGAACGACCGAGATATTTTATTTCCCATCCTATTCCTTTGCTTAGATGTCAAACATTAATGTGGAAATATGCAGCTATATAACCGAGGAGTGGCTACTCCCTTGGATAAAGGAAGGCAAATCCCAGAGTTCCTTCGCTATTAAACACAATATTGACGAAAGTACTGTAAGAAAAATAAAAGGTAGAAACGAATATAGAATACCCGTTGAAACTTTAAATAGAATTTGTGAAGCAAAGGGTATTAAGCTTAGCGAATTTTTTAAACTAGCAGGACTTTGAAAATAAAATTAGCATCCGTTGTCTTTTAAATATTCCCTTACAGATATTCACATTTTCCTTTTCTAGAAAATTCTTACATTTAGTTCCTGTACTCCCCCAAAACTTTGTTGAACGATAAAAAAGCTGTGCCTTGTTTTAAAATGCAAAATTTTTGTATATCCAACCCTATTTGGCGGTAATTGCCGATAAAAATTGGATATTTAAGACATTGGCATTGATTTAAAGAAAGAAATGGAAGTAACATCTATAGCAGAAAAATTACTATTTGTAACTGTAAGAATTGACACAGTAAATACAAAAGGGGAAAATGGTTCTGGAACAGGTTTTATTTTTTCGCACAAGTATAAAGGAAACGATGCTTTATGTATTGTAACTAATAAACACGTTGTTAAAAATGCGATAAAAGGTGGAATTACTTTTATGAAGAAAAAGGATGAGAAACCAACTCTTGGAAATTCATTTAGACTTGAATTTAATGATTTTGAAAAATTATGGAAAGGACACGCTGACCCAAATGTAGATGTTACAGTAACGCCATTAATTCCATTGTTAGACGAAATTAAGAAAAGGTACAACGTAGATATATATTTCAACCATATTTCATCTGAAAATATACCTACAGATTCTCAAATCAAAGAAATAGATGCAATTGAGGACATAACTTTTGTTGGTTATCCAAATGGAATTTGGGATAGGAAAAATTACACCCCAATTTTGAGACGAGGAACTACTGCCACACATTATGCTGTAGATTTTGAAAATGAAAAAAAGTTTTTAATTGACGCATCTGTATTTGGCGGTTCAAGTGGAAGTCCCGTATTTTTATATAATTCAGGCTCTTTTACAAATAAGGGAGGAGGGTTAATTGCTGGTAGCAGGCTTTATTTTTTAGGGGTTGTAGCTGCTGTTTTTTTTAGAAATTCAGTTAACGAAATTATAAGCATTCCAATTCCTACTTCTAACAAAAATATTTCAGTTAGTCAAGAAATGATTGACTTAGGAATTGTATTTAAAGCGAATACCGTAACCGAAACTATTGAAGCCCATATTGATAAAGAAATGTTGAATAAATAAAAGCTAATACCAATAACAATAGTAATAATTGCGCAAGCCCTTGAACAGTGTGAACTATGCTTTGCATTAAAACACAAAATTTGGGCGTAGACCTCTTATTTGGTGGTGTGATGAAGAAAATTGGAGTATAAACAAATTGTACCACATTAGAAAAACGAAATGGAAAAAATATTTTTAAAAAATTATAAAGGATTCAAAGAACAATTTGTGGAACTGAAAGATGTTAATTTTCTTGTTGGAGAAAATAGTACAGGTAAAACATCTTTTCTTAAAATTATAAATCTTCTATCAAGTCCTGAATTTTGGTATAACTATGAATTTAACAACAACGAAGTTGAATTAGGTTATTTTGAGGAAATTCTAAACAAGAAAACTGAGGACAAATATTTTCAAATCGGCATTGAGAAACCTAGTGAAGAGGACGACAATAAAAACAAAAGCAATCGAAGATTTAGAGTAATATTTGAATTTTCAGAGGAAAAATCTGTTCCTATTCTTACTCGAGCAAAAGTTCAAATTGAAGATTATGATGTTCTTATAAAGTTCACCAAGAAACAAATTACTTACAGAACTAAAAGTACTGAAGTTTTAGATTTTGAGAAATGGGCTTTAGATTTTGAGTTTTCAAGAACATACAAAAGAATAAATATTCCTCAAAAACAAATCCCATTATCAATACTAATAAGATTAATTGGCAGTGAGATTCTTAAAAACGATAATGAGTTCAGATTCGGAACATCTTTTGGTCGAGAAATGCTATACCCAAATTATAAATGGTTAGCACCCATTAGGGCAAAAGCAAAACGAACATATGAATCTTATAAAATTAAGTTTTCACCAGAAGGTGACCACATACCTTCTATTTTAAGGCAAATTTTAGGCAATCGAACTAGTTCGGAAAAAAATAAAATCATTTCGATACTTGAATCTTTTGGAAAAGACAGCAATTTATTTGATAAGATTGAAATACGGGAACTCGGCAAGAAAAACAGCTCACCTTTCGAGATAATTGTTAAATACAAAGACATTGAGATTAAACTTCCCAATGTTGGTTACGGAGTTTCACAATCATTGCCAATAGTAATTGAGGTATTGTCAACTAGGAAAACCTGTTTTTCGATTCAACAACCAGAGGTTCACTTACACCCAAAAGCTCAATCTGCGTTTGGAAGTTTTTTATTCAACGCTGCAAAAAATGACAATAATAAGTTCATAATTGAAACGCATAGTGATTTTACAATAAATAGACTACGCTACAAACTTAGTTCATCAAAAAAAGAAGTCGAATTTACTTCTAAAATTTTATTCTTTGAAAGAACAAAAGATGGAAATAAAATTACAAATATTGAACTAAACAAAGATGGAACCTATTCAAAAAAAGTTCCTACAAGTTACCGAGACTTTTTTATTGATGAGGAGCTTAAATTATTAGAATTATAGTATGGCGATAATAATAGATACTAATTGCTTTGGAAATGTCTTTTCGCCAAATTCTAATAAACATTCTGAATTTAAACCAGTTTTAGAATGGATTCTTGTCGGAAAAGGAATTATGGTTTATGGTGGCAGTAAATACAAGGCTGAATTAAAAAAAACACCGAAATATTTACCAATCATTCGTCTTTTAAGAGATGTTGGAAAAGTATTAGAAGGCTGTCAAAAAACTATTGATAATCTACAAGCCGAAGTTGAAGACATTAATGAAGATAAAGATTTTGATGACCCTCATTTACCCGCAATCTCAATTGCCACTAAATGTAAATTAATCTGTTCTGAAGACTCTAGATCAATTAAACACGTAACGGATAGAAAATACTACCCAAAGAGCTTTTCAACACCTTCTTATTACACATCGAGCAAGAACAAATCTCTGTTGACAGATAACTATGTAGACAAAAGTTTAAAACCTTTATGCAAAATGAATAAACTTGACAGTGAACGAATTAAAAAAATATTAAAATAACGTGGCGCAACAATGGTCACCATTCCCCTTCGGCGGACAGGTGCACAAGCCCTTGAACAGCAGAAAAAAGAACCCATTTTAAGCTCTTTTTGGGGCTTTTTTTTTTAGGCCATAGGCTAGTTTTTCAACTTGAATTTTGGGTGGCTTTTTAGGTTAGCACTTTAATTGAACCCAAATTTTCAAGGTAAGGGTTTTCTAGAAAATTCTTACATTTAGTTCCTGTACTCCCCCAAAGATTTATTGAATGATAAGGAAGCTGTGTAGCCTTTGTAGCCTTACCCCTTTTAGGACTGGCAATGAACCCGCTTTTCTGCAATTCCAACTTGTTTATTATATTTATCCGTACACCTTATGTAAAATCCTTATTTGACTCTTCACAAGTTTTCTAGGATTTTCTTACATTGGGTCACTGGATCACCCCAATACTTAATCAAAATCAATGACATCACACCTCGCATTATAGGTAAAAAACAAGACTAGGAGGTTTATTTGATGGCTCACAAAAAGTTCAGTTAAACTTAGGCCCAATGGCAACCAAAACAGGGCAAGAAATGAAAAATTTAACACTCGACAATTACCTTGATAGTCATTACATCCACAGGAGCAATTGGTTAAGGGCGGCCGTTTTGGGGGCCAATGATGGCATAATTTCCATTTCCAGTCTCGCAATCGGCGTTGCAACGGCGAGTTCGATAAATGAGCCTGTTATTTTAGCAACGGTGGCCGGCCTTGTGGCAGGAGCGGCATCAATGGCAGCAGGAGAATATGTATCTGTAAGCTCACAGACCGACATCGAAAAGGCAGATATCGAAAGAGAAAAAAAAGAACTGGTCGAAATGCCGGAAGAAGAGTTGAACATATTGGCCCAGATTTATGAAAAAAGAGGGCTGAAAAAGGAAACAGCGCTGCAAGTTGCCCAAGAACTAACTGCGGCCGATGCCCTGGGAACGCACATACGGGACGAATTGGGCATCAATGAGATTAGTAAAGCCAACCCGATTCAGGCCGCGTTGGCGTCAGGTGCTGCATTTACTGTTGGGGGCATGTTACCTCTTTTAGTCGTTCTTTTTGCCCCAATAAAAGGAATGGAATATTGGCTATATGGATTTACAACTATTTTCTTGATCATTTTGGGAGCAACGGCCGCAAAAACCGGTGGTTCAAATATGTTGAAGGGAATGGTCAGGATTACCATTTGGGGCACAATCGCCATGGGACTTTCTGCATTCGTGGGTTATCTCTTTGGGGTAAGCGTCTAAAATTTATAAATATGGGGACTGTATATCCACATGTAACGATAAATCATTAACCCACATTTTTTGGTGGATTCTGAAGCGGAAAGCAATCCAAGAGAAGCCCTAAATTATTCGCTTAATGAAAATGTCGGCTCTCTAAAATTCAAAGCCTTCGTTGGAAATGGAATGCTGTTCAACAGAGATTTGAAAACACCGACAGAAAGTGTCGATAAAGCTACATTGTTGACTGACAAATCATTTGCAAAAGTTGAGATTAAAAACGAAAAACTGTTTTGTATCGCAAGATTGAAGAAGTATCCAGCCGATTATGCTATAATTCAGGCTAAAGGGATTAACGAGGTAAAGATTGACAATCTGAAGGGATTTGAACTTTTAGCCCAAAACAACGATAACGAAAGTGAGGAAATGTATCAAGTTATCTTGTTTGACAAAAAGGGAGGTTATTACCTTTTTGTTGGCACTTACGTGACTGGAAGCGATAAAGCAATTTCAGATATCAAGAATGTAATACAAACATTTAAAAGGAAAAAATAACTGCACACAGGAGAATACGTCTCTCCTTCGGCGGATATGTGCACAAGCCTTCGGTAGGTAAAAAAGTTTATTTTAAGCCCCTTTATTGTTTTTTTTGTATAGTCCCATCGCTAACGGAATTCGGCTTGCAGTCTTGGCTTTGCCCTTTGTTTTATGTGATGGATATTGATATTAGTGTTTAATAGGCTGTGTGCTGTGGAGGCCTTTTGATTTCAATTATTTGATTCCGACATTAAGGTATGATTAAGGTTTTGTAATTTTTATTTTACCTTTAACAACCTATAATCGGTTGGAATTCAACAAACCCTATTGTTAATTGATATTGAACTTTGCAAATAATCGGGATCCAGAGGCCAATGATGCAGGTAAGGTATCCAAGGCGGGGCCAGGTAATGTGTCCGGTCCATCCGATGTACAGCTTTGGAGCGAATTTCAATCCGGGAGTGAAGCTGCCTTTGCGGCCATTTATAAGAACAATGTCGATCGGTTGTACAGTTATGGGCTCAAATTGGTCAGGGATAAGGAACTGGTCATGGATGCCATCCAGGATCTTTTTGTGGAATTATGGGATGCCAAGGAACGCCTTGGCAAAGTAAGGTCCATCAAATCCTACCTTTACAAATCCCTTCGGAGAAAGTTAATAGCCAAGGCCGTTAAATTGAGGGCCGTTACGGCAGAAAATATCGATGGGGATTTTACCCCTGGATGTGAGCCTTCCCCAGAGCGTAGCCTTATTGAAAAGCAACATTTCGATTTGCAACGAAAAAAAATAAAGAAAGCCCTTTCATCCCTGAACAAGAACCAACAAGAAATCGTCCATTTAAAATATAACGGGGGTCTGAGCTATCAGGAGATTGCCGAGACACTGGACTTGGACAAAAAAGCGGTATATAACCTTATGGCAAGAGCGATCCATCAGCTTCGTTCCATACTCGTTACCTTTCTTTTTATGGGGATATTATTGTCCTCGCTTTAAATTGCCCACAATATTTTTATTCTCTAAAAGCCCATTAATACTGGGGTCTTTCAACTTTTTTGAAAAAACTTAAATAAAATTGAAGTAAAAAGTCATTTTTTCTCTCTTGTTAATAAACTAGGGTTGTCCCAAGTTCAAATTAACGGTCAAGATGAAGTACAACAATTTTAATCTGGATGATTTTGTCCAAGATGAATATTTCCAGAAATGGGTCCTGCACAGCGATTCCATGACCGATAATTTTTGGGACAATTGGTTGGTCCGAAATCCGGATAAGAAAGATGTGGTCGAAGAGGCCAAAGAGATGGTACGCCTATTGGCCAGTGATGAGGATAGACTTGCCAAGGAAGATTTTGACTCGATGTGGCAACATATTGTTGAACAGCGTTCGAAATCAAGCTCCTATGTTTCCCATGAAAGTAAAAAGACGAAGTTCGGACCAAGGGCAATCTTAAGGATAGCCGCTGTTTTTGTGGGGCTGATGGCATTGTCGATTGCTGTTTATCAGTACGGTTCTTTCACTTCGGACAAGAATCTTTCCCTACCGACCGGACCTCAAATCACATTGGAACTGCAGGATGGAACAATTAAAACAATAAATGAAACCCGATCGGGGGCCATCAGTACATCGGAGGGCGACAAGGTCGTAAACCAACAATACAATGTACTGGTCTATGATGATGGTGATAAAGGTGATGGTGATGGGGAAACCTTGGAGTATAACCAGCTGACCGTGCCCTATGGAAAAAAGTTTGAGCTGATCCTGTCCGATGGTTCCCATATCTTTTTGAATTCGGGGTCAAAACTTCGCTACCCCGTCACATTTTTGAAAGACCAGGCCAGGGATGTTTTCTTGGACGGTGAGGCCTATTTTTCGGTTTCCAAGGACGAGACAAGACCTTTTACGGTTGTGACCGATGATATGAACACCCAAGTGTACGGTACCGAGTTCAATGTGTCGAGCTATAAAAATGAAAAAAACACCTTTACGGTACTGGTAGAAGGAAGTGTCGGCGTTTACCATTCCAATAATGTCCAGGGTTCCAAGCCCATTGCCATTGTTCCCGGACAAAGGGCAGTTTATGAAAATGGCGCCATAGATGTGGAAAAGGCCAACATCGACAAGTACATTGGTTGGAAGCAAGGAAAACTAGTGTTCGTGGACGACCGTTTTGAACTTATCCTCAAGGAACTGGAACGAAATTTTAACGTTCGGTTCGAAAATCGTTACGAGGCATTGAACGACATGGAGTTTACGGGAACCTTTGCCTATGGTGAACCTTTGGAGAAAATTTTGAGAATCTGTAGAGAACATACCCCCTTCGCTTACACCAGAAATGGGGATACCATAACCATAACAAACAACTAACTAACAAAAAAACCAATAGCCTATGAACCAAAAAAAATAAAATTGAACCTAGGGATACCATTAGGTTTGATCAGTGTCCGACCATTTCATGATGAAATATAATAATGGGAAGGGCATAAAAGAATCGGAGGGTGCGGCAACACCCCCCGATGAAAAAATGATTTAAGTCTGAATAACAAAAACCAAATTAAAATTATGAAAAAAATTAAACCCGTGTCGAATCATTGGTGCACCATTGCCCCATTGTTCGATTTAAAGATGAAACTCACACTCACATTTTTTCTTATCGTATTTTTTCAGATGCAGGCGGAAACCGGTTATGCCCAGACCACAAAGATAAGCCTGGACATGGAATCTGCTACCGTTTTTGAAATTATTGAACAGATAGAGTCAACTACGGAGTTTAGGTTCTTTTACCGCAGTGAAGAACTCAATGTGGACAGGAACGTTGACATCCATGTAAACAAGGAGCGGATTGAAAATGTGCTCCAAAAAGTTTTTGCAGCCTCCAATGTCCAATTCAAGATAATCGATAGGCACATCGTGCTCACCCGAAGGCAAAATACGCCCGCTCCAAGCCATCAGGAACAGGCTGAGGAGGAGCAAGAAACCCAAATTTCTGGAAAGGTGTCCGATAAAAATGGTGTTCCATTGTTGGGAGTGACCATAATTGTCCAAGGAACCCGAAAGGGAACCACCACCGATGAGAATGGAGAATACCTGATTGGAGCGGACCAAGGCGATGTTTTGGTCTTCAGCTACATTGGATTCAAGACCAAAGAGATTACCGTGGGTGTTGAAAATGAGATCAACGTGACCTTGGAGGAAAGTGCCACGGAACTGGGAGAGGTGGTCATCCAATCCGGGTACCAGGCCATTTCCAGTGAACGGGTCACAGGCTCCTATTCCACTTTGGACTCGGATGATTTTCAGGCACAACGGTTGAACAGCCTTGACGCTGTGCTGGAAGGTAGGGTCGTCGGACTTCGTGACGGGGTCGTTCGGGGCGTGACCTCCATGAACGGCTTGACCACTCCCTTGTTCGTTATTGACGGTTTTCCCGTGGAACAGACCAGGTATAACGCGAACTATACTTTGGAGGAAAACCTACCCAACATCAATATCGAGGATGTGGAAAGCATTACGGTACTTAAGGATGCGGCGGCAACTTCGATATATGGGGCCCGTGCCGCCAACGGCGTTGTGGTCATATTGACCAAAAAGGCCAAGGCCGGTGAAACGAACGTATCATTCTCAAGCAATTTGACCCTATCTCCATACAAATACTATACAGGGAACTTGATCGGTTCCGATGCCATTGTTGGTTTCGAGAGGGATTGGGCCAATGGCAACCCCAACCTTGAAGGTGGGGGCGCGGCATCTTATGCCTCATCCTTATTGGACAATGCCGTATATACCAGCCAGGGAATGCAGACCCTGCTGAATTTTTACGCCGGCAATAGTTCAGAATCCCAAATGAACAATACGCTCAATCGTTTAGCGGCATCGGGCTTCCAATTTTATGATGATTTGGATAGATATGCCAAGCGTGATCAATATTACCAACAGTTCAATGTCCGTTTCGGAAAAGCAACGGAAAACAACAGTTTTAATGCCTCAGCTACCTATAAGGACAATAAGTTCGAAGATATATACTCGGATGAGCAATCCCTGGGGATCAACCTGAACAATTCGGCACAAATTACCGATTGGTTAACATTGGATGTGGGTACTTATCTGTTTTTCAACAATGGGAAGGAACAAACGTACAATGCCCTGAACCCCGGATTCGTCTATCAGCCCTACGATAGGTTGGTCAATCCCGATGGATCTTCCTTTGTGTCAACGGCTGAATCCCGTTACAATGCCTTTACCCTACAGTCCATGGACACCTATGGACTGTACAATATGGATATCACGCCCATGGACGAGTTGGGCAGGAACTTGAGGGAACGCAAGAACTTTTTGAACAGGACCTTTGCCAAATTGAACGTTCAAATCAGTGATGCCTTTTCCTATAATGCCATGTTCCAATATGAGTACGGGGTTGACCGTTCAAATCAATTGAGAAGTGCTGATTCCTATGCTGTGCGTTCTTTGGTAAATGGCTTGGTGACCATCTCACCGACAAACCAAGCTATATATAATTTGCCCTATGGGGATATTTCCGACCGGAGCAACCAATATTCCAATGCCTACAATTTTCGCCAGCAACTGAATTTTGACAAACTGTTCAATAATGTCCATCACTTGAGCGCCATTGCCGGTACGGAGGTGAGACATTCCAAATTGGAATATAGCGAACATACCCGTTATGGCTATGACTCCCAAACTTTATCCTATACACCGATCAATCAAGCGGATCTGCTGCAAGTGTATGGTTCTGTTTTTGGGGGATACATGACCCAAAATGATTTCTCGGCAGAAAGAGAACTGCTCAACCGTTATGTTTCTGTGTACGGCAACGCCGGTTATACTTATGATTCAAGGTACTCGGTGACGGGAAGCCTGCGTTGGGACCGTTCCAACCTATGGGGTACCGATAATAAATACCAGAACAAACCGACCTGGTCGGCCGGTGCAGGATGGAACCTTCATAATGAAACCTTTATGGACAAGGCCTGGCTCAATAGGCTCAAACTACGTTTTTCCTACGGTATTGGGGGTAATATCGCAAAAAATTCAGCGCCCTATCTAACGGCCAGTTACTCCGCCAATAACAATGTTGGTGGATTGCAGGGAAATGTTCTTTCCAGGCCCAATCCCCAGTTGTCTTGGGAGAAGACCACCACAACCAATGTCGGTATCGATTTTTCCCTATTTAAAAATAGGCTGAACGGAACAGTTGATTATTACCATAAGAAAGGAGAAGACCTTTTGGCCAACAGCAATGGTGTGCCAACGGAAGGATGGGGCTATTCCACCTATACCCTGAACAATGGGGAGATGGTCAACCGCGGGGTTGAGGTTTCCCTAAATGGAAGTATTTTAAGGACCGAAGATTTCTCTTGGGATGTAGGGGTCATGTTCGCCCATAACAAAAATGAGGTGACCTATGTCAATGTGGAAGCGCCAGTGTACTTTCTACAATTGGACTACCCGTCCGAATTTCCCAGGGTCGGAACCAACTATAACTCCATTTACGGCTACCAATGGGCGGGGCTGAGCAGTACCGGACTGCCCCAAGTGTATGATGCCGAACAGAATCCGGTATCCTATAATCCCGCAGATCTTGAGGCCATTGAGGATTATGGTACCACAGTTCCGATCCAGAGTGGATCGTTCAATACCTCCATAAGCTATAAGGACTTTTCACTTTCCGCACTGTTCATTTATGGGATGGGCCACAAGATCAGGAATACGTTCCTGCCCATGTTTGACAGTAGCTATTCGGGTGCGGCCGGTGGATACATTGCCAATATAAGACCGGTGAACAACCGCATCGAGGACAGTTGGAGGAATTCTGGTGATGAGGCCCGTACCGATGTGCCGAGGGTGATCTATGAATATGATCCGGAGTACAGCTATGACCTAAGATCGATTTATTCCGATGCGAACATCAATATATTGGATGCTTCCCATATGAGATTAAGCAATGTGTCGCTGGCTTACAGCATGCCATCCGAGCTGGTTTCCAAAATTGGCATGAAAGGGCTACGGATCAACTTTAATGTGGAGAATGTGTTTACCCTGGCCAAAAGTAGGGATGCCAAGTATTTACTGGGCGGGTACCAAACCCCCAATTTTGTACTTGGATTCAATGTAAACCTTTAATCAAAAAGTAAGATCATGAAAAAAATATATACATACATCATATGTCCTTTGGTAATGCTTGTTGGATTCTCTTCCTGTGAAGAGTATTTGGACGATGTCCCCAAAGGATCCAAGACCCCCATGACATTGGCTGATTATGAGGCTTTTGTCCGGAATGAATACACCAACCATACGGTTAATGTCAATCAGGCTTTGAACTTACTGAACGATAGGTTTTTAAATGAGTCCACCCTGTCCTTCAGCCCTTTGGACAAGGCCAATTATCTATGGGACGAATCGGCAGATCGCATTGCCCTGAACCGTGCGGACGAAACCACCTATTATGCGAGTTATGCCAGTATTTCGACCTTCAATTTGATCATTGAAAACGCGCTGGCCACTACCGAAGCCTCGGAAGGGGAACAACGTGTGCTTTGGGCACAGGCCAAAGTTTTACGGGCCATGAGTTATTTTAATCTGGCCAATTTCTATGCGGACACCTATGAAGCTTCCAACGCCACTGACAAACTTTCGGTGCCCTTGATTACGAGCGCCGATATCAACGCGCCGAGCGAGCAGGTGAGCATACAGGAGATATACGATTTTATGGTGTCTGACATGGAAGAGGCCCTGCCTTATTTGCCGGAGGAATCTGTGACCGTGCTACACCCCAATTTGGGGACAGGTTATGCCTTTTTGGCACGGCTTTATCTTCAAATGGGGGATTATGATGAGGCGCTCGCCAATGCCAATCGAGCTTTGGGAGAAAATAACAGCTTATATGACTGGACAGCCTATTATCAGGCCAATGCAATGGTCATTGAGGATCCCGAATCCTACGTGAGTACACCTTCGCCCATGGGGTTTGATTATGTGGAGAGCTATAATTTCAGACACGGTGCGGTTACCCGGATCACAACGGAAAACAACATTCCGGCCCACCGTGCGCAACGGTTTGAAACAGGCGACGCCCGTTTTCTTTCAAGGTGGAAGGTCAGGACCGTGGGAGCGGAGACCTTCTACAATTCCACACTTTCAGGGTATTTCAATTATGGGGGCATCACCACGGTGGAGGTATATTTGATCAAGGCCGAATGCCTGGCCCGCGACAATCAATGGGGAGCGGCCATGGATATCCTTAACCAGGTCAGAAAGACCCGGATTTTACCTGAATCCTATGCGGACCTGACCGCAAGTAACGAAGCCCAGGCCATGGAGGCCATCATGAAAACCAAGATGAACGAACTCATTTTGACCTTGATTCCCTTTTGTGATGCCCGACGGTTAAATGCCGAGGGCACCTATACCGTAGGTCTTTCGAAGGAATACAATGGTGATAGCTACACATTGAGCCCGGAATCACATTTGTGGACCATGCCCTTCCCACAAGGGGCAGTCGATAACCCTGGTAATGGGACCAACCCAAAACGTGGATAAATAATTAGAAATACGCTAAAAATGAATAAAAGTATATATACCATAATCGGAATGTGTTTGCTGCTCCTTATTGCTTCCTGTAAGCAAGAAGGGACAAAGCTCGATAATGCATTCGAACTGGAAGGGAACATAGTTGGCCTGCCAGAGGGAACGGCGGTCAAACTTGTACCCGGCGCAACCCATTCGAACGAACCTGCCATTGCAGAGACCACAGCCAAGGAAGGTAAGTTCAAGTTGACCGGAACACTGGAAGAACCCCGCTTTTTCTATTTGGTTTTTGGGGACAATAAGGGAATGATACCTGTTATGCTCGAAAACGCACAGGTCGAGGTCACGGCCACGGCCACGGTGGATGATCCCAAAACGGGAAGGATAAGCATTTCCCAGGAAAACATATCTGGATCTGAAGTCCATGGGTATTACAAGAAAATGACGGCCTTCAAAAAAGAACTTGAAAGCGATTATACCTCCATGCGCAAAGCCACGGAAGAACTTGCCAATTTGCTGGGCAATGCGAGACGCAAGGGGGACAAGGAGCTTCTGGATTCCCTTATGGCCACAACCGCATATGAGGAAATGGATAAAAAGGAAAAAGCATTTTTTGGCAAGGTGGAATCCACGACCAAAAAATTGATTTCTGACCATAAGGATTCTTGGTGGGGTCCCTTTTTCATGATGCACCAGTACACGTATTTGACCCCCGAGCAAGCACCTATCTATGATGAGCTTTCCGAAGAGGCCAAAAAAAGTTATTATGGGAAGTTGGTCCATGAATCTGTATATCCCAAAGGGTTCATCGGAGAAAAGGTATCCAATCACAGTCTTAAGGACAAGGATGGAAAATCCTTTGATACCGAAAACATTATTTCCGGAAAGAAGTATGTCCTGATTGATTTTTGGGCGTCTTGGTGCGCCCCATGCCGCAAGGAAATCCCCAATCTTAAAAAAGCCTATGCGGACTTCTCGGACAAGGGCTTCGAAATCTTGAGTGTTTCCATAGATCAGAAACATGATGCCTGGATCAAGGCTTTGGGCCAAGAAAATATGAGTTGGCCCAACCTTATCGATACGGGGAGCATGAGCAAGGAATTCAAGGTAAAAACAATACCGGCCACATTTTTGGTGGACGAAAATGGTGTCGTTGTCGCTGAGAACCTTCGGGGAAAAGCATTGGATGATAAATTGGCCGAGCTGCTGAATTGATTCCTGAATTTAACAATAAAAAGAACGGGCAGATATCCAATAATGATCTATTGTTCAAATTTGCCCATACACCTTCCTGTTTACTAGTTATTTGAATTAGCCAAAAACTACAATTGGAAAATGGCAAAAGGGGTTGTTTTACCCAAACAACCCTTTTTGGACCATTGCCCTATACTAAACCTATAGCCATAATGAAAAAATATATCGGCCTTGCATTGCTCTTGCTTTTTGCATGGATGGGGAATGCGCAAATTCTCGAACCTGTCAAATGGACAACCTCCGTAAACAAAATATCGGAGACCGAATATGAACTGGTCGCCAAAGCGAGCATCGATGCAGGCTGGCATTTATACTCACAAACTGTCCCCAAGGACGGGCCCGTTGCCACATCCTTTGCATTTGATGCCACGGATAGATCTTTCAACATTATTGGAGATACCTCTGAAGATGATGGCCATACGGTGTATGACCCGGTATTTGAAATGGAAATCAAGTTTTTCGAGGATGAGGCCGTGTTCAAACAACAGGTCGCTGTTGATGGCACCCTCTCCACTATCAATGCCATTGTGGAATATATGGTATGTGATGATACGCGCTGTCTGCCCCCTGCGGAAGAGGCATTGGTATTTGACCTGAGCGGGCAGCGAGCCATTGAATCCAGCACCAATGATTATATGGAGGATAATGCTTTGCCCGGGACCGATGACTTGGTTGAAGAAGAAATGGGAGATGAAGACGGGAAAGGGCTATGGTCCATTTTTCTCATCGCCTTCATCTCCGGCTTTGCGGCCCTGTTGACACCCTGTGTGTTCCCGATGATCCCCATGACGGTCAGTTTCTTTACCAAACAGAGCAAGACCCGCTCACAGGGGATCAAGAACGCTATTTTTTATGGCATCTCGATCGTATTGATCTATGTGGTACTGGGATCGTTGGTGACCGCCATTTTTGGGGCGGATTCCTTGAACGCCCTTTCGACCAATGTATGGTTCAATCTTATCTTCTTTATACTCCTCGTGGTTTTTGCGGCATCGTTCCTCGGGGCATTCGAGATCGTGCTACCGTACTCGTGGGCAAACAAAGTGGACCAACAGGCGGTCAAGGGAGGGGTAATCGGCATATTGTTCATGGCTTTGGCCTTGGCCATTGTCTCCTTTTCCTGTACGGGTCCAATCGTGGGGACGCTGCTCGTCGAGGCAGCGGGCAAAGGGGGAATGGCGCCCATTATCGGTATGCTCGGCTTCTCTTTGGCCCTTGCGCTGCCCTTTATGTTTTTTGCCCTTTTTCCAGGATGGCTGAATTCCCTCCCGAAATCCGGAGGGTGGCTGAATTCCGTAAAGGTCTTTTTGGGCTTTTTGGAACTGGCCCTGGCCTTTAAGTTCCTCTCCAACGCCGACTTGGTATTGCAGTTGCATTGGTTGGAAAGGGAGGTGTTCCTGGCCATTTGGATCGCCATTTTCGGAATATTGGCCCTGTACCTGTTCGGGAAGCTAAAATTGCCCCATGATTCCCCCGTGCAACATATATCCGTGGGCAGGCTCGGATTGGGGCTGCTGACACTTGCCTTTACCCTATACCTTGTCCCGGGGCTTTGGGGCGCTCCCTTAAAGTTGGTCAGTGGTTTTCCGCCGCCCATGCATTACAGTGAATCCCCGAACGGGGTCGGGTTTGCGAGTACGGTAGGCGGGTCCTTTTCGAACAAACCTCTTCCCGAAGGGGCAACTTATGGTCCGCACGACATTGTGGCCTTCAAGGATTACGAAAAGGGGATGGATTATGCCCAAAAAGTGGGCAAGCCCGTCTTGATCGATTTTACGGGGCACGCTTGTGTGAACTGTAGGAAAATGGAGGAACGGGTATGGAGCGAACCGCAAATATTGGAGATACTCAACAATGAGGTGGTGCTGGTCTCCCTTTATGTGGACGATAAGCGAGAACTGCCGGAAGACCGGCAATATGTTTCCGAGGCAACGGGGAAGAAAATCAGGACCATCGGGAACAAATGGAGCGATTTCCAGATCAGGGAATACAGGGCCAACGCCCAACCCTACTATGTATTGGTGGGCCACGACGGGGAAAAGCTCAATGAACCTGTGGGGTACACACCGGATGTAGGAGCGTATGAAACTTGGTTGAGGCAGGGCATCGACAACTATGGACGGTAACAACTTTATAAGAGATCTTATGGAAAATATGTTGAACATGAACTTGGAATCACACTTTAGGGAAATCAGGGAGGGGGTGATCGGCAACGACACGTATTTTAGGTCCCCCTATGGAACCCAGCAGATCCTATATGCCGATTGGGTGGCTACCGGAAGGCTGTACCGCCCCATAGAGGAGAAGCTCATGGATGGTCTGGGGCCCTATCTGGCAAATACGCATTCCTATTCAAGTGAGACGGGCAAAGTGACCTCTGAAATCTATATGGAGGCCCGTGAACGCATCAAAGCGCATGTGAATGCCGTTGGGGATGATGTCTTGGTGACCACGGGCAGCGGTATGACGGGTGCATTGGCCCGACTGCAGGGCATTATGGGCCTCAAAGGGGCACGGCCGTCCGACCCAAGGGAGGTCCCGATAGTGTTCATCACCCATATGGAGCACCACTCCAACCAGGTGTCCTGGCAGGAAACCATGGCCGATGTTGTGATCGTCCCTCCCGGGGAGAATATGATGCCCTGTCCGGACAAGTTGGACGAGCTGTTGGGGAACTATAAGGACCGGAACCATAAAATAGGTGCGTTCACCGCATGTTCAAATGTCACCGGCGAGCTGACCGACCACAAGGGTCTGGCAAGGACCATGCATGCCCATGGGGGCGTCTGCTTTTTTGACTTTGCCGCATCCGCTCCCTACGTGGACATCGATATGCACCCTGATGACCCAGCATGTGGGATGGATGCCATTTTCTTTTCCCCGCATAAATTTCTGGGCGGTCCCGGCGCCTGCGGGATTTTGGTGTTCAATAAAAAACTTTGCCAAAATGAAGTGCCCCAGATCCCGGGAGGCGGCAATGTGAAATGGACCACGCCCTGGGGAAAACACCGCTATTTTGAGGACTTGGAGACCAAGGAAGACGGGGGTACACCGGGTATCATCCAGACCATTAAGGCCGCCCTTGCCATACAATTGAAGGAAAGGATGGATACGAAACTTATGGCCATAAAGGAACAGGCCCTGTTGGGGCTTTTTCGGGATGAACTCAAGGATCTTGGGGAAGTACAGTATTTGGGAAATGAAGATGCCCAACGTATCGGCTGTCTGTCCTTTAACCTAAAGGATATCCATTATAATCTGGTGGTCCGTTTGCTCAACGACCGCTTCGGGATCCAGGTCAGGGGAGGATGGTCCTGTGCAAGCACCTTTGCCCATTACCTTTTCGGACTGGACCGGGCCAGGTCTTCACGGATAATGAATGGAATTGACCGAAGGAACCTTCAAAACAAACCAGGGTGGGTCCGTGTCTCCCTGCATCCCATTATGGACGCTGATGATGTAAAATATATTACAGGTGCTCTTCGGGAAATTGTACACAACAGGGAGCATTGGGGCAAGGATTATCGGTACAATCCCATGAACAATGAATTTGAGTACATCCACGGGAAATATACAAGTTCGGAACACCATTCTTTTTTTGAACTGTAACCCTTTGTTCTCAATGAATTTAGAAATATCAAAGTAATGAAACATAAAACAACAAATGATTGCTAAAAGGTAATTGGAGTCTTGTAGGGTAAGCTTATTGAAGATAACACACATTAAATCCTGCTTCCCTACCATAAAATATTTCATTTTTCTTTTTGAGTTAGTTAGGGGGCTGCCCACTTTTTGGGTGGCTCCTCAAAAAGAAGATGGCAAATCAGTAAAATCAATGAAAAACAGGTATATGAAATCAAACTCATTTAGATTGAAGGGCATGCTGACGACATGCATAGTTTTTTTAGTTTCGGGATGGGCATTTTCCCAAAAGCTCGAATACGAATGGGAGAAAGCTACTTCCAACGGGTATTCCTATGAATATGTGACCAATGATCCGATGAAAACCCGGTTTTATACGTTGGACAATGGTCTAAAGGTCGTGCTCAGTGAAAATCACCGAACCCCTAGAATCGCCGTGAATATTGCGGTTAGGACGGGGAGTAATTCCGATCCAAAGGAGCATACGGGCCTGGCCCATTATCTGGAGCATATTCTATTCAAGGGGACGGATAAATTCGGGTCACTGGACTGGGAGAGGGAAAGACCCTTATTGCATAAAATCGAGGCCTTGTACGAAAAGCACAATGCAACGCAGGATACCGCGATGCGCAAAAAAATCTACCAACAAATAGACAGTGTGTCCCAAATAGCTTCACAGTATGCCATTGCTGGGGAATACGATAAATTGATGACCGATATTGGTTCAGAGGGCACCAATGCCCATACTTGGATGGAAGAAACCGTTTATAAGGAGAATATCCCCTCCAATGCCATCGATAAGTTCCTGACCGTACAGTCAGAGCGTTTTAGAAACCCTGTGGTGCGGTTGTTCCATACCGAATTGGAGGCTGTCTATGAAGAGAAGAACAGGTCCTTGGACAATGATGGCCGCAAAATGAACGAGGTCATGAACGATGCACTGTTCCCGACCCATAACTACGGACAGCAGACCACCATAGGTACCATTGAACACCTTAAGAGCCCATCAATAACGGCCATAAAAAAATATTATGAAACCCATTATGTCCCAAACAATATGGCCATTATCATGGTAGGGGATTTTGATGCGGACCAAATGATAAAAAAGGTTGATGAACATTTTTCCTATATGCGCCCAAAACCCTTTGAAGCTTATGACCCCGCTCCGGAGAAACCGATGGATTCGCCCTTGGTACGGGAAGTCTATGGGCCTAGCCCTGAGCATATCAGATTGGTATGGCGTTCTCCCGCTGCCTATACAAAAGATGCCGAGGTGCTGAACCTGATCACGGCCATACTGAACAATGGAAAAGCAGGACTTTTTGATATCAATATCAACCAAAAGCAAAAAGTACAGGGTGCCTATAGTTGGTTGATGCAATATAAAGACCATGGTGTTTTTATGGTCGGGGGTGGACCCAAACAAGGACAGACCCTTGAAGAAGTCAAGACCATTTTAATGACTGAGTTGGAAAAACTAAAAAAAGGGGATTTTGACCTTGACTTATTAAATGCCATAGTGGCCAATCATAAATTACAGGAACAAGAAGCCCTGAAGTCGAACAATAGCAGGTTGAACGCTCTTCTAAACGTTTTTATCAAAAGCAACAACACAGCATGGGTCCATGATGTGGCGTCCCTTGACACTATGTCGGAGCTCACCAAGGAGGATATTGTAAAGGTGGCCAACACAAATTTGACAGAGAATTACCTCACCCTTTACAAAAGGCAGGGAGAGGACAAAGATGTGGTGAAAGTGGTCAAACCACCGATTACGCCCATTGAGACCAATGCGGGAAAAGAGTCCGGATATGTGCAATCCATCAAACAGATGGAGGTGGCCCCCATACGGCCCAAGTGGATCGATTTCGAAAAGGACTTGGATATTGATAAAGTCGGTCCCGCGGACTTGTTCTATATCCAGAATACGGAAAATGATCTTTTTACCATGGAGTACCGATTCGAAATGGGGTCGTACAACAATAAATATTTGCCCTTGGCATTAAGTTATCTCAATTATTTGTCCACCGATACCTATACCTCGGAAGAGATCAATACAAAATTATATGCGCTGGCCAGCAACTATAGGGCAAGCGCCTCATCGGAACTTACCCGTGTGACTTTTACCGGGCTTCAAGAAAACTTCACCGAAGTTGTCAGTCTCTTTGAACATGTAATCCGAAACTGCAAGCCTGATGAGGAGGCACTGACCAAATTGAAGGAACGGATTTTGAAAGGGCGCTCGGACAGTAAATTGGAGAAACGCAATATTTTGCAAGGGTTGACCAATTATGCCATTTACGGACCAAATAACCCATTCAATGATGTGCTGTCAAATGAGGAGATATTGGCCATGACTTCCGAACAATTGATCGGAATTCTCCAAGGGCTATTGGATTTTGAACATGATGTCATCTACTATGGCCCCATAGCAAAAAAGGAATTGAAATCAGGATTAACCTCCCTTCATTCCTTTCCCGGTTCTTTTGAACCCTATCCGGAGAAGACCACATATACCTATACCACACAAGATAAAAATCGTGTGTTGTTTGCCGATTATGATATGGTCCAAAGTGAGATCCAATGGATACGTAATGTTGAAAACTACGATGCTGAGAAAGAGCCAGTGATCCATCTGTTCAACGCTTATTTTGGAGGAGGTATGGGCTCTGTGGTTTTTCAGACAATTCGAGAGTCAAAGGCCTTGGCCTATGCTACCTATGCCCATTATGCCATTCCTTCCAAAAATGAACGTATGTCTAGGATGATGGCCTATGTTGGAAGCCAATCCGACAAGATGCTACAGGCCGTTGATGCCATGGATGATCTGTTGGATGGACTCCCCTTGAACAACAAGGAATTTATTGCCAACAAAGCGGCTATCAAACAATCGATAGCAACCCAACGTGTAGTGGAAATTGAACCTATTCATCACTATTTTGAGGCCAAGGAGAAAGGGTTGGATTATGATATGCGAAAAAAGGTGTATGAAGCCATTGATGATATCAGCTTGGACAAAGTCCAGCAATTTCATGAGGAGAAATTGGCCGATAAACCCTATACCTATTGTATTATAGGGTCTCAGGAGAGAATCAGTGAAGATGACCTAAAAAAAATTGGTGAAGTGGAAAAGTTGACCCTTGAGGAAATCTTTGGCTATTAGCCCCTTCCTGTAACGGATTGACTTGGATTCCAACTATGGATTGAAAACCAGAAAATATTTATTTTCTGGTTTTTTTGTTTAGCTAAAATCAAAATTGACCTTGATGGTATATAGTTTTTTTCTACTATAAATATAAAACCCAAAAAACTCCATCGATTAATTATGACCCAAATTCAGTTCAAATCCAATCATAGCCATGAATTCTTTGCAAGCAATTTTTTTATGGATAAGGAGGGTGTTTTTACATAACGCTTAACATACATAAATTTAAAGCTTTGAGAACTGATCGGTTTCCAAAGTGTTCATGCTAAATTGATTCCAATTCGAAAGACATAAAATAACAGTTGGTTTTTTCAGATTAAGTGTAATAAACTGAGAATCATAGAGCAAATCAATTTTAAGTTCACCATAAAAGATGGAAAATAGTCAAAACACACTGGATAAATAAAGTCCGTCCCAGCAATATTGACAGATCTTCCTTCGGCATGCACAATTCCGAATAAGTTTGTAATTTTACCGACTGTTTTGAAGGTAAAAGCGAGTACCACCATACCAACCCATTAAACTGAATTGAATAATTTTCCGTTTTACGTCATTACAGGCGGCCCGGGAGTGGGCAAGACCACGCTATTGGATGAGCTTAAAAAACGGGGCATGGCAGTGGTCCCGGAAATAGCCCGTGAACTCATCAAAGAACAACAGGCCATGGCCGGTGACGCACTTCCTTGGAAGAACAAAAAGCTTTACATGGAAATGATGTTTCAGCGTTCCGTTGAAAGCTTTGAAGGGTTTGTGGAAGGTTTCAAGGGCAATATTCCAATATTCTTCGACCGGGGCTTTTTGGATGCTCTGTGCTATGCAGCGCTGGAAGGCATTCCCATTGATAAGGAAATGAAAACATTCGCGGAAACCAACAGATACAATGGCGAGGTTTTCATCTTGCCCCCATGGAAAGACATCTACCAAACGGATGCTCAGCGGAAGCAGGATTGGAACGAGGCGATATTCACCTATAACAAAATGATACAGACCTATCGCGGATATCAATACGATCTCATAGAGGTGCCCAAAGCAACTGTTGAAGAAAGGGCGGATTTCATTCTTGACCATATCAAGGGGAATTGACCGATCAAGGTTTACTTTCCTCCTTGGTTATCAAATATCGACCTGACTTCCCGGTGCACCTTCAAATAATGCCGCTCCAAATCCCCCTCCTTGATTTCAAGGGGCTTGGGCAATCCTTTTGGAATTTCGGGCCTTCGGAACTGTACCTTCCGGTCCTTCCCATCCGCAAAGACCACAAACTCCCCCTGCTTCAACCGAAAGAACACCTCCGCCCTGCGTTTGGATACTTCTTTTTCCCCTTCCGTAATGCGTCGTTCCAAGTTCAGTCCCGAACTCTTGCTCACGCTCCGGGTGGGCATTTTGACCAGTTCAAAGAAGCGCTCATAATACCTTGCCGTATCCGGGTCGTTCACCTTCCCAAAGAACTGATAGGACAGATTGGATAAAATAGCCTTGCTGGCCTTCTCCCCGTACATCATATCATTTTGCACCTTATCCTGCAACACATAAACGCTCACAATATCATAGCTCCGAAGTGTGGCCGGAATCCGGTGCATGTTCAACAACCGTAAGGTAGAGGCCTCTTCCAACAGCATGAAGGAAGGTTTGCGGTTTCTTCTTGACATCTGTTTGGAAATGGTATGCATAATGGTGGCGATCACCGGGGACAGGGAAGCATCTTTTTGCGGATTGTTCACCAGGGCAATGACCGAGGGATTCTCGGCATTATTGATGTCCAATGGAATCTCATCGGCGGACAGGACCATAAAAATCTTTCGGGTACTGATCTTTTTGATGGCATTCGCCAAGGTACTCATCACACCAGCGGTCTGCCGCTCCGACCCCACCCCACTGATAAAGGCATCGGCCATGGCACGTGAGGTAAGGTTCTCCCTTAAAAACCTGATCAGGCTTTTGGTGCCCAATTGTTGGTAGAGGGCCATCACATGGGGCAGCGTACAAAAATCGGGGTATTCGGTCTTGAGCCGCCAGATCAGTCCACTTATCAGTCCTTCCGCTGCATCCTTAAAAAAACGGGAGGTACTGTTTTCATCGGAGTCCCGGTGTTCCATCAAATTCTCCAAAAGTACCCGGGACACCTCATGGACACTCTCCTCATCGGGCAGGTAACGGGGTGCGATGGGATTCACCCGATGGTAGATCGGCCCAAAGGACACGATGTGAAAGGGTACCTTTTGATCTTTCCAGAGGGGGCAGGCCATTTCCGTGATCTCAAAATCCTTGTAATCGTGGATGACCCCAGAGAAACCCTCTCTTTTAAAATGCTCCAAAAAGCCATAGATGACGCTTTCGGTCTTCCCGCTCCCTGCGGAGGCCATCACGGACACGCCCCTGCGGATATTGCCCAGCACCAAAGGCCTTCCGCGGACTTTTAATTTGACCTCGAACACTTTGGAAGGTTTGTCCAAATTCTTATAATAATCCACCAGCCCATAAATGACGGTATGCACAAAAAACAAGGGGAGCCATAAGGTCATCGACTGCTCCAAAAGTACATCCCAACCCTTCATCCATCCTATGGACAAAACGAGTACCATAAGACCCGTTATAAAGTAAATAAATCCGTTTTTGAGATACCGAATAGCCGCGTAGGATAATCCTCCCCCAAACAACAAACAAAAAACAATTTCAATCCATCCTAAATTTTCCATAGCAATACTGTTTTAAATTCCGATCGACCCCGATTCCAAGGCCTTTCCAATCCCTTTTTTGAGCTGCATCATCGCCTTATAGGCCAATTGCGCCTTATTGGCGGGAATAGTGGGAACGTTGATGCCCGCCTTGAACAACAATTGTTTGGCCGCTTGCCGTTCATTCGTTGGCAGTCCCAATAATGCGGAAAAGAAGCGTTTGGGATCCTTGTCCAAGAGGTTGCGGGCATGATAGGTCTCCACAAAATTTCTTTTGTACCCGAACTGTTTGTCAAAAGTCTTTTCCGCTGCCCGATAGAACTTATCCCGATCAAAGCCCTGTTTGACGTTCTGTCCATGAAGGGTGGTCTCGGAAGTTCGGAACTTGGACCCTGGGGAAAGGCTATGGGTATTGGTCCTGTCCATTCGGCTCACGATGATATGGATATGGCTTTGGTGGCCCTCCTTGGCCATCCCCGGAACGATGCGCTTCCCGTTGAGTTGGTGTGGGGCCTCTCTTTCAAGGGCATTGATCTGTTCCCGGAGCTTGGTAATTTCCCCTTGCTCCTGTCCTTCTTGGATGGCCCTGACCCGGTGTTGCAGTTCCAAGATCTTGCTGGCATGGGCCTGGTTCTCCTTGACCTCGCGGTCCTTTTCGGAATAGGTGCGTTCCCGTTCCAATTTAGCAAAATAGAGGATTTCCTTGACGGTCACTTCGCGGTCCCGGTAAAAGGAGGCCGCATAGGCCTGCATGACCTGCCGAGCATATTGCCTCAGTTTCTCGGGGTCGTTTCCGATATGCTGGAGTTCCCTTTGGGAGGGACTCACCACCAGGGAATAGAACTTGGGCTCCCGTTTCTTGAGCTTTGCCGTATTGGCGTCGATCTCGGCAATGACCCGCTCCGCATCGATGTTGTTCTCTTCCTGGTTAAAATACCCCTCCTGCTGTTCCGGTTCCTTTCCTTCGTTCTCCTTTCCGAGATAATTGACAAAATCCCGGGCACTGCCCTTAAAATTGTCCCCCAGTTGTTGGCGTGTGATGGCGATGTACATACTTATTGCTTTTTAAGTTTTATGCGGTATTTTTCGATGGCCTCGGGGTTCAAGTCCAATTTGAGGTGGTCCTTGCCAAAGCGGTTATGGAACACGCTCACATGGTCTAGCACGTATTTAAAATCCTCCTTGAGCTCCTCCATTTGTTCCTCCAGTCGGTCATAACGGATCTTGGGCACGGTGACCTCTCCATCAAAAGCTTCAGTCTCCTTGGGTGGCTTGGCCTCGGTCAATTGCTGTTCGATAAAATCAAAATCGCTGTCCCATTCCTCATCCTCGGATGCCAGCTCCTGCTCAAAGAGCGCCTGCATCATCCCAACGGTGGGCAGGGTCTGTTCCTTTTCGATGCTGCGCATGATGGCGATCATGGCATTGAAGCGCCGACTTATGTAGTGCTTCATACTGGCCATGGTCTCCCCCAGGTGTTGGTCCGGGGAGATTCCATGTCGTTCAAAAAAGTCCATCATGGCCAAAAGGGTTAGGGATTGGGATTTTCCAAAAAGCTTGGAAAACCGTCTAAATTTTACCACTACTGAGTTTTTAATGCCCAGAGTTGTAAACCCTTCCTTTTCGTATCCTTTATCCATTTTTTTGTAAAAAACGACCTGATTTTATTGGGCCAGAGGCCTTTTTTAGTAAAAAACTGCCGAACGCTTATTTTTCTTGATTCCGAAAACCCCCAAAAACAGGGGGCCTTGCGCAGCAACTATGATCGGTAGGACGCGCGAGCGTGCTACCCTCTTGCTTCTCCGATTTGTCCCTGCGGGACAAAATCGTATCGCACAACATGACCCAAGGGTCAGTTGCCTGTTCGTTGAAAGTCAAATCGATGGGTACGGACATAAGGAAAGTCAAACCATTCCGCCAAGGCAGATCAAAATACGTTCCGTACTTAAAATGCTGTTGAAAACCAACCCTTTAAAGATAGAAAAACCAACCATGAACCCATAAAAAAAGCCCATCATAATGGATGGGCTTCGATGGTGTGTTTTGTGGTTTACATATTGAATACAAAATCATAATTGTATAGATTTCGCATAGCTTCCTCTTCCAATAGGACATCATAGTCCTTGTCATGGGTTTTGGCAAATTGGAGCAATTCGGTCCCGGAACGACTTTCCACATCTTCTTTGGATACGGAAAGCAAGCGTTCCTGGGTTTCGCTATCGAGGTTTGTAAAATTCAAATAGACCATAATTCAATGTTAAAGAAATTTATTGCTCACAAATCATAAAGGATAGGGTCAAAACCATCGGGATAATCCCCAAGGTCATGTTTCAGTTCCGACCCTATTTCAAGATCGGTCATATCTGTATTCGCTTCCATGGTATTATTTCTATAAGATCCCATTATCCGCAAAACTGTAGTATCGTCCATCAGGGGCAAGGATGATATGATCCAAAATCTTGACATCAAAAAGCTGTGCCGCCGCTTTGATCTTTTGGGTCAATTGTTTGTCCTGATAACTGGCCTTGAGTTGTCCCGAGGGATGGTTATGGGCGAGTATAATCCCAACGGAAAGAGTCTTTAGCGTAATGGCAAAAAGGATGCGCACATCCACCAAGGTTCCCGTGATGCCCCCATGGGAAAGCGGATAGATGCCCTTGACCTTGTTGGACTGGTTGAGCAGCACGATTTTAAAGGTCTCGTTCAGGCCTATGGTCTGATTGTCCCAATTTTGGAACAACAGTTCCGCTACCTCATTGGAGTTGGTCACGGAAAGGGATTTCAGGGTACTGAGCTTTTCCCGATAACTGATCTGTATTTCATTGACACGGTGTTCCATTTCATGTGTTTTTAAGGATGGATAAAAAAGGGGTGCCCAAGAATTTGGACTCCCCTATTCCATCAATCATTGTTACCGCCCAACAATAGAATCTCACTGGCCACTACTTCGGTGACATACTTTTTATTGCCCTCTTTGTCCTCATAGGATCGGGTGGTCAATTTCCCTTCGATGGCAATTTCCTTGCCCTTGGTCACAAATCCTTCGATGATGTCGGCGAGTTTCCCCCATCCGATCACGGTGTGCCATTCGGTATTGGTCACCCGTTCCCCTTCGGAGTTCTTGTAATGTTCATTGGTGGCCATGGTGAACCTTGCCACACGTTTCCCTTTGTCAAGGTCTGTGATGGTGGGATCTTGTCCCACATTTCCGATCAACTGCACTTTGTTTCTCAATGTACTCATGATAAAAAGTTTTAAAGGTCTGCCGTCTTCCTTTATTGGATAGATCAGCAAACAGGGTTAATAAATCCCCTCTATTTTTTTGGATTTTGTTTCCCAAATTTTAAGGGGCGTTTGTTTGCTTCTTACGTGCGCAGCACCATAAAAGAAGGGGGTTCTGTCAAGGCTTTTGGGCGGAAATCGGGAGGCTCCGAGACGTAGCAAAACCCTGACCGCCGATGGCGGGCAAGGTTTTCAAGGAAGTGGAAACCCTATTTGTGGACAAAACAGGGCCTGGCCTTGACAGGTTCGATAAGGGCCCTTGGGAATTCCTTCAGACCCATTGGCAAGGGAGTGTACGGGAAGTTGAGCGAGTGCAGGCGATGGTGTCCTGATTGGAAGTCCCTGGGCCCTGCCCTGTTTTTCGACGACCCGAAAAACAACCAGGGCTTCTTTTATTATGGGACCCTTAAAATTTGATGGGTGGACAGACGGATTTGTGGCCTTGCACAGCAAAACCCCAAGAAGGGTTTGCAAAGGAAGGACACACCGAAAATCCGTATGGACGACTTCCATATTGGCCAAATGATAATACATCAACTATTGCGATAGTACTAAGTCAAAAATACTTGTACAATCCTATAACTTGGTTTCCTTTTAGTCTTTCTGGAACAGCTCCCTCTGATCGTTCGGGGAAGGTTTGGCATCTGGAAGCTTTGAAGTTTTCATTTTGTCCCTTAGGGCCTGTCGTCGTTTCTCATAGATCCAGAGCCTCAATTGTTTCAAAAGACCCATCTCATATTCGGACAGTTGTTGGGGAGCTACTTCTTCCATGGCCTCGATCTGTCCCGTTTTGTTGAAGGTCTTGGCATACTGGAGCCCACACCAGGTATAGATGTTCGCCCATTCATTGGGCATGGGTGCCTCATAGGTCCTGGGCATCATGTAGGCCACAACCTCTGTCAAGGAAGCCATGTGTTCACCTTGCATCTGGGTCAATAGACGGGCCATGGTAATGTTCCCCAAAAGATCTTTGGGAACGGTATCCTCCCATTGTGAAGAATATACAATGATGGGACTTTGCAGTAGGTCCATAAAGTCCATGACAAAATCGGATTTAGCCTTTTTAAGGGACTTGCGACAAGTGTTTTGAGTTGGTGTTTTTGTTGGCTCCAGTTCAAAGCGAAAATCCAGTTGCACTACGTTTTGTTTTTCCATGATCTGTGTTTTAAATTGAACAATAGTGGCAGACCAGCAAACGCAAGGGAACATTTTGGAGTGGGAAGGAAACGGAATAAAAAGTGACATCGGCAACGGCTTTATGCCGTCCCTTGTCCAAGAAATATTTTCCCGGGTTTATCTTTGGGCAGTATTGGTCGGAATACGTTCCAACATGCTTTTATTTGGCCATCAGTGCACCAGTTCCTACCTGCCTCGGGTCGGGTTTCAAGGGTTGCTTGATGGTGGCAACTACCTCCAGGCTATAATGCCCGAACTCTTCGGTAACCGTTCCGTGGCAGAGATAGATGCCCTTTCCATGAATGGGCGTGGATACCATCGTTTGGGGAAAGTGCACACAATCAAAAAAGTGACCTTCCAGATCGAGCATGGTGGTAAAGCGCATGGTATCCCCTTTGGATGTGGTATTCAATCGGGTATGGACCATGGACCCATAGATCCATATCTTTTGGTTGACATGGGCCTCAAAATCACCGGCGGTCAACCTACTCTTCACCTTGCCCTCCATGAGTTCATAATACCCACATAACGGAAAACCCAGAAGTTCCATTTGGTCATAGGCATCCTCAACAGGATGGGAAGGTAGATGCGGCAATGTAAAATGCCTGTGGTTGGGTTTGAACAGAAGTTTCTGGACCGTATCCTTTCGATGGGCCTTGGTCTTGAACACGGCCTGCCAAAGTATTTGTTTCTTGGGCACCCCAAAGACACGAAAGGCATCGATACGCACCAAGATGGTCAACTGTTCGATGGCAATGGGAACCCTATCAATAAAATCATCAAAATCCCTGAACTTCCCATAGAGCTGCCTTTCGTTCAAAATGCGTTGGATGACCAAACGTTCCAAACTCCGGAGCTGTCCCAGTCCCAAATAGATGTGCTTGCCATAGATTGCATTGACATGGTCACTACGGTTGATACAGGGCGGATGGATAATGCCTCCCCACATCTTGGTCTCGTGCACATAGAGTTCCGTATCATAGAACCCTCCCCCATTGTTGAGCACGGCCACCATAAACTCCAAGGGGAAATAACATTTCAGGTAAAGGCTCTGGTAGCTTTCCACGGCATAGGAAGCCGAATGCCCCTTGGCAAAGGCATAGCCCGCAAAACTCTCGATCTGTTCCCAGACCATTTGGGTCAGGGCGGCATCATGCCCCCTCTGCTTACAGTTTTCAAAAAACTTCAATTTCACTGCCTGGAATTCCTCCCGGGAGCGGAATTTTCCGCTCATCCCCCTTCGCAGGACATCGGCCTCCCCTAGGTCCAGTCCTGCAAAGAAGTGGGCCACTTTCAGCACATCCTCTTGGTAGACCATGATCCCATGGGTCTCTGGCATAATCTCCAACAGAATGGGATTGGCCTCCTTGCGGCGTTCCGGTTCCCTTTCCCTACGGATGTATTCATCCTTCATCCCTGAGGAGGACACCCCGGGACGGATCACGGAACTGGCCGCCACCAGTCCCAAATAGTCGTGGGTCCGCAGTTTCTTCATCAGCCCCCGCATGGCAGGGGATTCCACATAGTAGGCCCCTATCGCCCTCCCTTGGCTCAACAGCCCGTTGATGTTGGCATCCCGTTTCATCGCCTCCACGCTTTTGATGTCCCAAAGCACGGCATCGGGTTGGTTGCCCTTGATGACCTCCACCGCCTCCTTGATCTTGGCCAATCCCCGTTGTCCCAAAATATCGAACTTGAACAGGCCCACATCCTCGGCAATGATCATGTCGAACTGCACCGTAGGGAAGCCTTTCGGTGGCAAGGTCGTGGCCGAATAACAATGTTCGGAACGGTCCAGGATCAGTATCCCCGAGGAATGCACACTGATATAATTGGGCATCCCATGGATATAGGTAGCGTATTTCAGCACCAATCGGGACAGTTCATCCAAGGTTCCCTGTTCGTACCGTCCTGCACTGAGCTTATCGATCTCCTCGGTGGGCAGGCCGAACACCTTGCACAGCTCCCGAACGGCGGCCCGGTACTTAAAGGTGTTGTAGGTGCCCAAAAGGGCGACATGCTCGAAGCGTTCAAAAATATAGGCCGTGACATCGTCCCGGTCCCAGGTGGAAAAATCAATGTCAAAATCCGGGGGCGAGGCCCGAAAGGGGTTGATGAACCGTTCGAAATACAGGTCCAGTTCAATGGGATCCACATCGGTGATCCCGATCAGGTAGGCCACCAGACTGTTGGCCCCACTTCCCCTCCCCACGTATGGGTATCCCTTGGACCTCGCATAGGAGATGATATCGTGGTTGATCAAAAAGTAGGACACAAAATCCAGCTCCTCGATGGTCTTCAGTTCCCTGAACATACGTTCCCTGACCTTTTCCGTGGGATGGACATACCGTTTGGACAACCCTTCCATGGCCAGTTCCCGCAACCGCAGCACATCATCCTCCTTGGAGTCCAGATAACGGGACTGGTTCTGGGAGACCCGCTCACTTCCAAACCCAAAGGCAATGGAACAGGAATCCATCAACCGCTGGGTGTTTTCCCAGATATGGGGCACATCAACCAAAGCTTTTTTCAGTTCGTCCATGGGCCGCAGGGTATCGGTGGCCTTGCCCTCCTCGGATTGGGACAACTTGCTCAGCAGCGTGTTCAAGCCTATGGCCCGAAGCAATCGATGCGTATTGAAATCCTTTTTGCTGCGAAAGCTCACGGGCTGCAATAGCACCAATCTGTCGGTATAATCCCGATACCGGGAGAACCGTAGTTTCCGGAGCTCTTCAATCGAGACCCCAATATATTCATAGGCCTTAAAATCCGTCCGTTCCTCTTCCTGTACCTTCTCGAAGGGGTAGATGACATGGACATTCCCAAATACTGGGGCCACGGAGGGAATCGGCGTTCCCTTATGAAGATGCTCGGAAAGAAAGGCGTTGATCTCGCGAAACCCCTCATTGTTCTGGGCCAGGCCCACGAACTCCTGCACGTTCCCGTTCCGAAAATCGATCCCCAGAATGGGACGTATGCCCTGTTCCTTGGCCAAGCGCACAAAGTTCATCCCGGCCGAGCTGTTGTTGATATCGGTCAGGGCCAGCACTTCCACCCCATGGGAACGGGCCAGGTCCAAAAGCTCCGTTTCGGAGAGCACCCCGTAATTCAGGGAATAGTATGTATGGCAGTTCAGGTACATTATTGCTGTCTATGGGCCAATAAAATGGGTGGTTGTCCGTCAAAGGGATTGCCTCCCCTTCCTATGCTATGGGCACCCATGGCCGAGGCCCGCATCAAACTGGATTCCCCAAAGCGGTTCCGTACCCGGTCCATGGCCTGGTAGAGGTTGAGCAGTTTTTCATCATCGGCGAACAGGTCGATCTGATAATGCCCACCAACGATATGGCTGTAGTTGACCCCCACGAGTCGGATGAGCATCCTCCGGTCATAGAGGGAAGTAAATAGTTCCTTTACCAAGGGCACTAAAATGTGGTCCGCAGACGTATAGGGAATCCGTTTCTGCTTGGTATAGGTCTTGAAATCACTGTACCGGATCTTGACGCCCACACAGCCCGTCATCTTGTTGGCCCGGCGCAGTTGATAGGCCAGGTTCTCCGCCATGGCGAACAAAGTGGTCTCCAATTTGACCATATCGGTGGTATCCTTCCCATAGGTCCGTTCCGTGGATATGGACTTTCGTTCATGAAATGGGACCAAGGGGGAATTGTCCAGCCCCTGTGCCCGCATCCAGATGGTCCGCCCGTGCAACCCAAAAGCACTTTCCAATAGTTCCAAGGGCAGTTCCTGTACCGTCCGGATGGTGGTCACCCCCATATTGGACAGCAGCCCGTAGGTCTTCTCCCCCACCGAAGGCAGTTTACGGATGTGCAAAGGGGCCAGAAATTCCCTTTCCAGTCCAAGGTCGATTTTCATCTGGTTGTTGGGCTTGGCCTCCCCAGTGGCCACTTTGGAGACCACCTTGTTCCGGGACAGTCCAAAGGAAATGGGCAATCCGGTCTCTTTCAAGATCCGTTGCCGCATTTCCGAGGCGTACTTATAGCAGCCAAAAAAGCGGTCCATCCCCGATAGGTCGGCATAAAACTCATCCACACTGGCCTTTTCAAAGACCGGGACACTCTCCTTGATGACATCGGTCACAGTATCGGAAAACTTCATATAGGTCCCCGCATTGCCCTTGATGACCGTGGCCTCCGGACACAATCTTCGGGCTACCTTCATGGACATCCCCGAGTGCACCCCAAAGCGCCGGGTCTCATAACTACAGGCCGCGACCACCCCACGGTCCCCCAACCCACCGACCAAGAGGGGCCGCTTCATCAGACGGCTGTCCAGCAGCCGCTCACAAGAGACAAAAAAAGTGTCAAGATCGAGATGGAGAATGGTGGGCTTCATAATTACATTATGGATTTATTCCAATTTATGGGAAAAAATCCAAATGTATAAAAAGGGATGGTCCATTTCAAAACTTTAACAATTATGACTATCTTAATACGGCATAATTCAACCTCAAGATGTGCTACTCTACCAGACAGACCCGGGAACGGAAAGAACTGGAGAAATTGCTCTCCGTCAAGGCCATGTACGGTGACATTGACACCGACCTTGAACTCATTTATTTCCATGCCAACGGCTGGAGCCATCCCGTGATGTGGACCTTGGGCCAAGAAGAGCCCAACAACCTGCTCCCTGCGATGTGGGGTATCATGCCCTCAAAAGAAAAGCAGGAAAATTATACAGAGTATTTCAAGAACCCGAAGACCTTTGGTGGGCTTAATGCAAAATCCGAAAAGCTCTTTGACCATTTTGTATACCGGTACTGTTGGGAGAACCAACGCTGCATCATTCCCGTGGACGGGTTCTTTGAGCCCCACAACACCAAGGTGAAGGTCAAGGGCAAGGATTTTAAGGTCCCTTTCTATTTCAGACGTAAAAATGGTGATCCCATATATCTTGCCGGCATCTACACCAACACCGCCGATGGGCGAAGGACCTTTTCCGTCCTCACCAAGGACGCCACCCCTATGTTCGAGGAAATCCACAATGAAAAAAAAAGGCGACCCGTCATCATGGATGACGAAAACTTGGATGCTTGGTTACATAATGGCAACAATGAATCGGACGTTCAAGATCTCATTGATGATGATCTCTGGGAAGGGGAACTGGAGGCCCATCCGGTGACCAAGGACCTATACAGTAGGACTATCGATTCCAATTATCCCGAAATCATAAATAAGGTGGACTACCCTGAGGTATCCATTGACTATTGAATCCCGTTGGACAGCGATAAAAAAAGAAGGGTTCGGTTTCCCGAACCCTTTCATTATCCTATATCTTGGTCATCTAATCCTTGGTGGCCTCGACCTGTTGTTCCAAGGCCTTGACCCGTTCCTTTAACCGTTTCTCACGTTTTTTGCGTGCCATGTCATAGGATTTTTCTATTTGGACAATGTCGTCCTTATGGTATGTCTGCATGGCAATGTAAAAAGAACAGTTGGTCAGGTTGTTCACATGGTTACTTTCTCCAAGATGTACCTGTTGGGTCAACAGGAACCGTACCAGTTTGTTGAGGGTCTCCTTTTTGAAGGTCTTCCTGAACTGGGCAACGATATCTTCACGGGTCTTGTCGGGCGTATCCCCGAAGAATCCCGGAAAATGGTCCAACTGGTTGTAATAGCCCACATTGTTCTCATACAGGGAGATGGAAAAGGCCACCATTTCGTCCACGGACAGTTCCTCCTTGGTGTTGATGTAATCCGTACCGCGTACCATCTCCACCACTTCCTTGAACTGCCGGTTGTGTTCTATCTGTTTTTTGCGCTCTTCACGGGCATTGATCTTGATGATCTGTTCCTCGGGGGAACATTCAGACATCTTTCGTTTTTCCAAGGGTGTACTCCGCACATCGTCTTCCGACATATTGGTTTCCCTGACCTTTACGAAAATCTCTTCAGACCTGTAAGAGTCCGTATGGAACAATACGCCCTTTTGAAACCCATTATCAACCGCTCCATCGTATAGTTTCCTGTCTTCCTCGTAGGATTTTAGGGCTTCATCCAATTCTTCCTTGAGTTCTTCATCGCTATAATCGCAATGGCCGAACTCTTCCTTAATGGATTCCAATGTGGGTTTGATGGGCTTCTCGATGATATGCAGTTCGTCCGGCAATTGCACCTTAAGTCCCTGCTTTTCCATCTGGGCCATAATCAACTGGTTTCGCTCCTCGTCCATCCAGTAACGGGATATCTTGGGCACCAATAGCATCCCGGTCTTTTTACAGTTTTTGATAAGGTTCATCAGGGTCTTGGCCTTTTTGTTCACAAAACAGGCCGTTTTCGTACAGACCATCTTGCCGTTACCAAAAAGGTTACCCTGGTTCGCGGCATTGAACGGACAGACGGTACAGGCCCCTGCCTTGGGGAGCAATGTCCTGTCCGATAGGTCGAACGGGGCTTTGGTAAGGTCAAAGGTATGCCCGTCCACCATCCGTTTTACCCTGTGGGCACTGAATTCACCCTCCAGACTTTCCAATAGCATCTGCTGCTCTTCGGGTTCAAAAAGCGCCACGGCCGTTCCCAGACCGATGGTCATCTCCCCGCTCCTAACGTATGCCTTGAAGCCTTCGATCAATCCTGCCAATTTCAACCGTTGCCTTACGAAGTTCTCGGTGCGTCCCAGACGTTTTGCTATATCCTCTGGGCTGTACCTGTCCGTTAGATAGGCAATGGCCTCAGCCTCTTCCGTGGGTTCCACATCCCTTCGCTGTAGGTTCTCGATGATCTGTACCTCCAGCACATCGTTATTTACAAAGTCCCGAACGATGGCGGGAATGGTCTTTTGTTCCGCCAGTTTACTGGCACGGTACCGTCTTTCGCCCATGACGATGATGTAACCCTTGTTGGAGGTTCTGACCGTGATGGGCTGCAATACCCCGTGTTCGGCAATGCTATCGGCCAGTTGTTTCAAACTGCTATCGTCAAAGGTCTTTCGGGGCTGTAAGGGGTCGGGAATGATCGAATTGATGTCCAGGTACTGCACCTGTAGGACGGTTTCCTGTTTGGTTGCGGTGGCTTTCTTGGTCTGCTTTTGTTTTGTTTTTGTTTCCATGATCATTGGATTTATGTTAAACAATATTTGAGCATGGCACCAAGCGCAAGACAAATTTTTGGCGCGGCAAGGAAACGGAATAAAAAGTGACCGTGGGGAACGGCTTTATGCCGTCCCTTGTCCGGCAAACAGTTTGCGGGCTTACCTTTCGAAGAAGATTGATAGTGTTAAATAATTTTTAATGCAGGGCATCTTTAATCGGATTGATGGGCTAGAGGATCATTAAAACGTGTACCACCAAATGGAGAATATCAACCGAACAGGGTTCCGTTAGAAGTTATATGCAAGCTTGAAAAATTGAGCGTTCAACTAAAAATTCACTGAGACCAAGGGACAGCTTGTCGATTTGCTTTCTTCTGGCGCACAGGAATCCAGACTTCCAATGATCAGGCTCTTCATTTCATTCAGCTCTTTCATTTTTTTATCGATCAACCTGACTTTTTCAAGCATTTTTTGTGATACATTTTCACACGAAGCTGTATTGAATTCCATTAGCCCCAAAAAGTCGGAAATCTCATTTAAGGTAAACCCAAAGCCTTTCATTTTCTTGATGATGAGAAGTTTTTCCAAGGTTTCATGGGAATAATTCTTATAACTGTTGAATTCATTTTGTTTAAGGGCTGTCGGTATCAAGCCCTTCTTTTCATAAAAGCGTATGGTATCACGGGAAAGCCCTGTTTTCTTGGATAATTGGCCAATTTGCATAATTTTTAAAAATAAAATCCACATTTCCCTTGACCGTTGACTATACTCCACGGTCTATATTTGTAAAGATACCTTAAAAAAATAGGAATGAAACCAATACCCATGCTACTGCTTTCAGCAGCCCTGACTTTGACAGGTTGCAACAATCCAGAAAAAAAATCGTCCCCAAAACCACCGGCAATGGCCGACGGGGGAAATAAATCAATTGACATGAAAAAAATCAAAGCAAGGAACAGAACGAAAGAACTTTCCTGTAAACTGACCACACCCGAACTACTACAACGAAAGGAAACCGTACTGAAGGACTTGAAAGAACAAGTGCTCATGAAAAAAGAATTGGAAGATGGCTACGCTTACCAGTTTCCAGGAACCGACAAGGTACTTGACCAACTCTCCGAGTTCATTAAGACGGAAAGGGCGTGCTGTTCTTTTTTCATTTTTGGCCTTTCCATCAGTGGGGACAAAAGCGAAGCTTGGCTGGAACTGACGGGACCGGAAGGTGCGAAAGACTATGTTCATTCAGAACTCGGACTGTAATGGAAGTGGTAAGATCGATCCCTGTTTTCATTCTTGCAGGGCTTTGCGAAATAGGGGGCGGTTATCTCATTTGGCTATGGTTGCGGGAGGATAGACCTTGGTGGTTCGGCCTTTTGGGCGGACTTGCACTTGCTTTTTATGGTGTTGTGGCAACTTGGCAGACCTCCAATTTTGCACGGGTCTATGCAACTTACGGCGGAATATTCATTGTGATGTCGATCCTATGGTCAATGAAGTTTGACAATTACACCCCTGACAAGTATGATATTGTCGGTGCCTTGATCGCTTTATTGGGTGTTTGCATAATTTACTATGCGCCGAGAAATTGAAAGGAAATTAGGGACATGCATATAACACCCACCTGTTGTATAGCAAAATGGACTTGGTACAATGGCCCTATAGCATCCTTTACCCGTCGAACAGTTTGTATACTTGGCTTTCAAGAATGATTTGTTTGAGCAAAAATTGTTTGCAATATTACGGCAAAGGTTTTTACCTCATACCATTTTCAATATCCTCCCATCTCTGCTCCAGACACATTTAAAACTTTTGTTATGGGCATATATTGATTGTTATATTTGCCCTATGGACTCCTTGGTAAAAGAAAATTATCTGAAAGCACTGTTCTCCCTGTCAAATGATAAGGGAGAGGTCAATGTCAACGAACTTTCCAAACGGTTGGGCGTAAAAATGCCCTCAGCTACCAATATGATCAAGAAGCTAGCTGAAAAAAAATTGGTCCATTATGAAAAATATAAACCCGTTAGATTGACCGAAAAGGGGAGAAATGAAGCTATGCACATTATCCGTAAACATCGCCTCACGGAAATGTTTTTAGTGGAAATAATGGGGTTTGGCTGGGAGGAAGTCCATGACATTGCCGAACAAATAGAGCATGTAAAATCGCCCATATTCTTCAAAAAGATGGACGAAATTCTGAGGTATCCCTCCTTTGACCCCCATGGATCCCCTATTCCTGACATCAATGGGAATATACAAGGAAAACAGTATTATAAACTTAGTGAATGTGTAAAGGGACAGAAGGTGATATTTAAAGCTGTGGAGAGTTCTTCAGAGGAATTTTTAAAGTTCCTGAACAATAAGAGTCTGTCCTTGGAAACTAAAATCGAGGTCATTTCCGTCGAACCTTTCGATGGTAGCTTATCCATTTCCTATGGTCAAGGACAAAGAGAGACCCTGACCAAAATGGTCGGGGATAAAATATTGGTCACGGACAAGGACTTGTCCAGTAAGTGAAACCATTCCTTATAAACGTTTTTATCGACCTAAACGACACAACCCCTTACCATCGTCCTTGCAGCCATCAACGGTAAGAGAGTTCCTTGGAACTAGCTTAAATTAAGTCTTCCCTATTTCATATTTTATACATCTAAAAATAATTTGTTAGTCATAACTAACTTTATTACATTTACCCCTCTAAGTTTTTAATTGGACAAGGAATGTTACTTGAACTTAAATTATTTCCCAAAATCTTGGTCCTTGGACTGTTGTTGGGATCCTGTGATAAATATGAACCCGTTGCCCCTCTTGAAGAAGAACTTCTCGATGGCCCATTGGGGGGACTGACCTCCGCACAAAATGCACAATTTTTAGCGGGGGACATTGCGTTCAACGACGATGTATTCACTTCCCGATCGGGATTGGGACCTCTTTTTGTGGCCACAAACTGTGCCAGTTGCCATGCCGGGGACGGAAAGGGCACCCCGTTTACAACCCTTACACGTTTTGGACAGACGGATGCCACCGGAAACCAGTTTTTGCACTTGGGAGGCCCGCAGATACAGAACAGGGCGTTGCCGGGATATGAGCCGGAGACGGTTCCCAATGGGGCCACTTTTTCAAAGTTCACACCTCCGGCCGTTACCGGACTTGGCTTTTTGCAGTACGTGACCGATGCCGACATCATGGCCATGTCGGATCCCAATGACGATGACGGCGATGGGATATCCGGCGTTCCCAATTGGGGAACATTGAAAGAATATCTGGATCCTTTGGACAATGCGATAGCCCAGGACGGAAAGTATATCCACCGCTTCGGAAAAAAAGCGGCGGCATATGACCTGTTGCAACAGACCGTGGATGCCTATAACCAGGATATCGGTATTGCCTCTTCCTTCGACCCAAAGGATGTGTATTCCGGTCTGACGATTGACCCTGAGGTGTCGGATAAGACCATCCGGGACGTGGTCGCGTACTTGAACACCCTAAAGGCTCCCATACCCAGAAACCAGGAAGCATCACAGGTTCAGAACGGAAAGTCGCTTTTCTCCCGGATAAACTGTGCCTCATGCCATAGACCGGAACTGGTAACCGGGTATTCCCCCATCGAGGCGCTCTCCCGTAAGACATTCCAACCCTACACGGATCTTTTGTTGCATGATATGGGGCTTGGGTTGGATGATGGTTATACCGAGGGCAGTGCCCTAACCTCTGAATGGCGTACACCTCCGTTATGGGGGCTTGGGCTATCGCCCACAACCCAGGGCGGGCAATATTTCCTGTTGCATGATGGCAGGGCACATAGCATTGAAGAGGCCATCCTAATGCATGGTGGTGAGGCTGAAAATAGCAAAAACCAATACCAGAGCCTGACCCAATCCGAGAAAAACGACCTTATTAAATTTTTGGAATCCCTATAGAATGGATAGAAAAGAATTCATAAAGACCTGTGGATGTGCCTGTCTTGGGGTCTCTTCCATGGCGATACTGCTCCAAGGCTGTGTTACTACAAAAAGCATTACCGCCCCTATTGTCAGGGACCATCTTGTAATTCAAAGGACGGATTTCATGAAAGGCGAAAAAGCCGTTGAATACCTGATTGTGGACAACGGGCAATTGCAGTTTCCCATTTATATATTCCGGTTTTCGGAAACGGAGTATACGGCACTCTATCTGCGGTGCACCCATCAGGGGAACGAACTGAACGCCTATGGCGATAAATTGGTCTGCTCCGCACACGGCAGCGAATTTGATAACAAAGGAAATGTGATCCAAGGACCTGCCAAGGAAGCCTTGAGGTCCTTTCCGGTGCAGATAACCGACCAAAACATCCTTATCTCATTAAAAAAAGCATGAAACACCTCATTACCAAATTGTTATTGTTATTTGCAACAGCGTTACAGGCCCAGATAGACTCCACCCTTATCAAGAGAGCCCAGTTAGATACAACAAAACAAGGCCTCAATATGGATGCAGTCTACGACCGTCCTTTTTTGAGCTTTGGAAAGGTCCCTGTTTCCGTGGGCGGCTATGTGGAAGCAAATTGGCAGCACCTGGGAACGGACGGGGTTTCCGAGGGGCATCAGTTCCAAATGCGCAGGATGACCCTGTTCGTATCCTCGTCCATTGGCAAAAAACTCAAGTTCCTGAGCGAGTTGGAGTTTGAGGAAGGCGGTAAGGAAATAGCCATAGAGTTTGCCTCCTTGGATGTGGAGTTCCACCCTTTGCTGAACCTTCGGGGGGGGATCATCATGAATCCCATAGGGGCCTTTAACCAAAACCATGACGGCCCCAAATGGGAGTTTACCGACAGGCCCATCCCTGCCACACAGATGCTTCCCGCTACATGGAGCAATGCCGGGTTCGGCCTGTTTGGGAAGACCTATCGCAAGGACTGGATGTTCGGCTATGAACTGTATCTTTCGGGAGGGTTCGATAACTCGATCATTGACAATTCGGAAAACAAGACCTTTCTGCCCGCCGCCAAGGAAAACGGGGAACGGTTTGAGGAATCGGCAAGTGGCACACCGTTGACCACGGCCAAAATAGCGATAAGACATAATACCTTCGGTGAGATCGGGCTGTCCTATATGGGAGGCATCTACAACACTTTTGAAGATGATGGTATTGAACTGGACAAAAAAAGAAGGGTCAATGTCTATGCCATTGATTACAACAACACGCTGCCAAAGCTGAACACCTATCTTACAGGTGAATGGGCCTGGGTACAGGTGGATATCCCCAACACTTATACACAACAATACGGGAGCAAACAGCACGGCGGGTTTTTGGACATTGTCCAACCTGTCCTGGACCGGAAAATGTTGGGCTGGGACAACGCCACCCTGAACCTGGCGTGCCGGTTTGAATACGTCGATTGGAACGTGGGAACCTTTAACGAGACGGGGGACGAAATCGGCGATGAGATCTGGAGCATCATGCCGGCCATCAGTTTCAGGCCATCCCCACAGACGGTATTCCGCCTCAACTATCGCATCCAAAGACAAAAGGATATTTTGAACAATGAACCTGCAAGGACAGGAGGTTTTATTTTTGGGATTTCATCGTATTTTTAAAAGTCGCCGATAGACCACTTGGCTGTTTATCACCTAAGTTGACCCTCCCTTTATAACTTTGCACAAGCGTTGCATTAGTAATTTCATATATTTGCAATGTGAAAGTTTTAACCGTCATATTGTCCTTTTACTTCTTGGCACTCAATATAGTGCCCTGTGGCGACTCGGTGCAGGCCAATGGCGATTCCCAAGTCGTTTCAGTGGTGGATTTTGATGGTGATCACAGTCAGGATGGTGAGCTTTGTTCACCCTTTTGCCAGTGTCATTGCTGCCATGTGCATACCATTGATTTTGGCATTCTTGAATTTGAACCGATTCAAGTAGATATTTCAAATGAAAGCTTTGTACATTTTGATAAACATGGCAAAGATTTCACCCCTTCGCTTTACCAACCCCCAAAAGTTTAATTCAGTTTAAGGATAACCCTATCCTTTTTGAACCCCTACCAAAGGTTTCCATCACTTCGATGTACGCCATGGGTTTGGCATATATCAAAAGTTTAACTGAATTAATATATTTCCATGATTAACAAAATCATTTCATTTTCCATTAATAACAAGTTTATTATTGGCTTGTTTATAGTGGCACTGGTCGGTACGGGCATATGGTCCATGGCCACTATAAACTTGGGTTCCGTACCCGATATTACAAACAATCAAGTGCAGGTGATAACCACCGCGCCAAACCTCGGCACAGAGGATATCGAGCAATTTGTCACCTATCCCGTAGAACTGGCCATGGCCAATCTTCCTGATGTTGTTGAACTCCGTTCCGTCTCCAGGTTCGGCCTATCCGTGGTCACCATTGTCTTTAAGGACGAGGCAGGGACCTACCTGCCACGACAACTCGTACAGGAAAAGCTCGCAGAGGTCAGTGAGGAAATCCCTGAAGGGTTTGGGACCCCATTTATGGCTCCCATTACAACTGGTCTGGGAGAAATATTCCAATATACCCTAAAGGTGGAAGAGGGTTACGAAGAGCAATATGATGCAATGGAACTGCGTACCATCCAGGACTGGTTGGTAAAACGTCAGATGGCATTGGTTCCCGGTGTTGTTGAAGTCAATGCCTTTGGAGGTTATGTAAAACAATATGAAGTGGCACTCAATCCCGATAAACTTAAAAGTTTTGGGATTACAATGGGTCAAGTTTTTGAGGCCCTGAAAGTGAACAACGCCAATACAGGTGGTGCTTATATTGAAAAAAACCATCAAGCGAACTTTATACGCGGGGAAGGATTGGCCCGTAGTATCGAGGATTTGAAAAACACAGTTGTCGTTTCTCAAAATGGCACACCCGTATTGGTAAGGGATGTTGCGGAGCGGGTTGGCTACGGAAGCCAAGTAAGATATGGTGCATTCACCCAAGATGGGCACGAATCCGTAGGAGGGCAAATTTTAATGCTCAAAGGGGAAAGCCCCAGTAATGTCATTAAAAATGTAGAAAAGCGCATAACGGAAATTCAAAAATCGCTGCCAGATGGGGTTTATATCGAACCATTTTTAAGCAGGAGCGAACTTATTGCGAGGACCACGAGCACGGTCGAAAAAAATCTTATTGAAGGATCATTGATTGTAATATTCGTACTTGTTCTTTTATTGGGAAGCCTAAGGGGTGGATTGATTACCGCATCAGTTATACCCTTATCGTTGTTGTTCGCCTTTATTTTAATGAAACAATTTGGGGTATGGGCAAACCTAATGTCCCTCGGGGCCATAGACTTTGGTATCATCGTTGATGGCGCGGTGATCATTGTAGAAGGGATGGTGTTCCATATTCATCAACGGATGAAAAAGTCGACCAAGATCATTGAGCAACCGGAAATGGATGAAATCGCATATGAGTCTGCCAGCACTATGATGAACTCTGCATTTTTTGGACAATTGATCATCCTTATTGTATTTACACCGATTCTCTTTTTGACAGGGGTTGAGGGCAAAATGTTCCGTCCCATGGCATTTACTTTTGGTTTTGCGGTTTTAGGTGCAATTATTCTGTGCCTTACCTATGTCCCAATGATTTCATCCATGTTTCTAAAGCCGGCAAAGAACAAAAATAGTTGGTTTGCAAAATTCGAGAACCGTATAGACCGATTCAGTGATAAAATTATGTCCGGTCTCAATAAAGCATACAAACCCTTATTATCCTTTGCACTTCGTTTCAAAGCCGGCGTTGTTATGGGCGCGGTCGCATTGTTGTTGATCACCGGATTTATCTTTAGTAATATGGGTGGCGAATTTATCCCTAAACTTGACGAGGGCGATATAGCCATGCAGGCATTGATAAAACCCGGCAGTAGCCTTACCGAATCCATTGAAGCTTCCAAAAAACTACAAAATATCATTGGTCAATTCCCAGAGGTTAAAACAATGATATCGCGTATTGGGGTCGCAGAAATACCTACCGATCCCATGCCCATGGATATTGCCGATAGCTATATCATTCTTGAAAAGGATAAAAGCAAATGGACGAGTGCCGAAAGCAAAGAGGAACTTATCGAAAAAATCAAGGAAAAAATAGCCGTGATCCCAGGTGTGAACTTTGTGTTTACCCAACCCGTGGAACTGCGTTTTAATGAACTTTTGACCGGGGTCCGGGAAGACGTTGCCATTAAACTATATGGAGAAGACCTTGGTGTGCTGGCCGATAAGATACAGGAAATTGCAGCAGTGATAAGGACTGTTCCCGGTGCTGCTGACATAAATGTTGAAGCAACCAGCGGCTTGCCTCAAATGACCGTGGAATATAATCGTCCTAAAATGGCACAGTACGGAGTGACCATCGATAAAATGAACGATTATGTCAGTGCCGCTTTTGCCGGAGAAAAGGCGAGCGTAATTTTTGAAGGTGAAAAGCGATTTGACGTGGTCATTCGATTGGCCAAAGAATATAGACAGGATATCAACAATTTGAAAAATCTCTATATCGATTTGCCAAACGGCAATCAAGTACCCCTTAAAGAGGTTGCGAACATCAGCTATAAGCCCGGACCTATGCAAATTTCAAGGGACAATACCTATCGCCGTATATCTGTGGGGGTCAACGTCAGGGGGCGTGATGTTAAATCCATGGTTGAGGAAATTCAACAAAAATTGGATGCCGAGGTCAAGCTTCCACCTGGCTATTATGTGACCTATGGCGGTTCTTTTGAAAACCTGCAACGGGCGTCAGACCGTTTAATGATAGTAGTGCCGATTGCCCTTGCGCTCATCTTCATACTGCTCTATTTTGCGTTGAACTCGTTTTCACAATCGATAATGATATACATGGCGGTGCCATTGGCGGCCATTGGTGGAGTCTTTGCATTATTGGTACGAGGCATGCCTTTTAGTATCTCCGCAGGGGTCGGTTTTATCGTGCTCTTTGGGGTTGCAGTATTAAATGGGCTTGTCCTTATCAATAAATTCAATGAATTAAAAGAAAGCGGAATGACAAATTTAAAAGATAGAATATATGAGGCCACCCACGAGCGGTTACGTCCCATACTCCTAACGGCAACTGCCGCCATTATGGGTTTTATACCAATGGCCATATCCACCTCGGGTGGTGCCGAAGTGCAACGGCCTTTGGCAACGGTGGTTATTGGTGGCTTGATTTCGGCAACGTTCTTGACATTGGTGGTGATCCCGGTACTTTACAGTTGGCTGGAGGTGCGCAAAGAACGTAAAAACAATGGAGGCGACACAAGTTACATCAAGAAAAGTACAACGATTCTTCTGGTGTTATTCAGTTTGGGAGGTTTCATGACCCCAAATTCGGTAAGTGCCCAGGACGGCCGGATGAGCCAAGTCGTCACTTTGGAAGAAGCCATCGCCATGGCAAAGGAAAATTATCCTTCCCTTAAGGAAAGCCAAGCCTTTATTGCGCGTGAGCAGGCGCTGAAAGGTACTAGCTTCGATTTGGGAAATACACAGGTGTTTACCGGAAAGGAAGAGTTCGGCAATGACCTACCCGGTGTACAGACCACTATTGGCGTACAACAAGGGAATATAGATCTGCTTTCAGGTTTTTCAAAATCGAGGTTCTATAGGGAACGTGTCAAGTTGGGCGAAACATTCTATGCGGTCAATGAGCAGCAGTTGATCCGAAATGTAATGCAGGCCTATGACCGTATCAATTTCAACAAGGCACAATTGCGGTTTGCGGAACAGCTGGACAGTGTTTATGCCAACTTTAGGACGGCGGCACAATTGCGCTATGATACCGGGGAGACCGGCAAACTTGAATTTATTTCTGCTTCTTCGGAATATCAACAAATACAGGTATTGCGACAACAGGCCTACGACGATATTGAAATTGCGAAAAGGGCACTGAAGCAGTATCTGGGCATTGACCAGGAAATAGAAACCGTGGAAATGCCCTATGAACCCATGGATTTTATAGGCCGCTTGGATTCAACTTCCGTAACCAACAATCCCATGCTTCAATATACCATGCAAAATGCTGAAGTTAGCAAAGCAAACATCGGTGTGGAAAAAGCGCAGTTCCTGCCCAAGTTCAACTTAACGTATGGAAGGCAGGTTGTGGATGATGTATCAGGTTTTAACACCTATCAGGCCGGGATCAGTATACCACTTTGGTTCTTTCCGCAAAAATCAAGGGTAAAGGCGGCCAAAGCCGAAGCCATGATGGCAGAAAATCAATATTTGGAACAAAAAGCAGTGACCGAAAGTAGAGTCTCACAGCTCATAAAATCCTTGGAAAAAACGCAAAAAACACTTGATTACTATCAGGAAGGCGCATTGCTCTTGGCCGAGGAACAAATTACCACGGCAGAACTGGCCTCTATGGAAGGTGAGATTGATTATGTAAACTATATCACGATTCTCAACAGTGCCATCAGGATAAAACAAAATCATTTACAGTTTATATATCAGTACAACCAGCAGTTCATTGAACTACAATACCAATTGGGCAACCTATAATCCACAAAAGAAAAAGAAATGAAAAATATAGCGATAACAAGTATCATATTTATGGGCCTTTTGACAATGGGCTGCAACGACAAGCCCAATTCAGAATTGGGACATAATGAAGAAAGCACTGCCGCCGAAAATATGAAGGGTGAGGAAGGTGCACACAGTGAAGGCGGTGAAAATCATGAGGAAGAGGAAGGCGTGGTAGTGCTGACCAATGACCAAATCGAAACTATCGGACTTGAGACCAAAATATTGGAAAAACGTAATCTCGGCAATAATATCAAGGTTACCGGAAGGCTCGAACTTTTCCCCCAGGACAAGGCCAATATCAGTCCGTTCATGGGCGGTAACGTGAGGTCAATCAAGGTAATAGAAGGAGATAAAGTACGTAAGGGCGAGGTACTTGCCTATCTTGAACATCCGGATATTATAAGTATGCAGCAGGAATATCAGGAAAAAAATGACGAACTCGTGTTCCTGAAGCAGGATTTTGAGCGGAAAAAGACATTGTTCGACAAGGGTGTTTCCTCGGGAAAGGAATTCCAGATGGCTCAATCAAAATTTCGTTCCACCTCCTCTAGTGTTAACGGCTTAAAGGCAAAACTGCGATTATTGGGAATTAACACGTCCAAGGTAGAAGAAGGTGAAATCTACTCTGCCATCCCAATAACAACACCTATCTCGGGCTATGTGGATGAGGTAATGGTAAGCCTTGGCGATTATGTTGCGCCCCAGTCCAAGATGTTCGCTGTAAGCGATAATTCAAAAATCCATTTGGACCTTAAAGTTTATGAAAAAGATATTCCGAAGGTAAAGGTGGGACAAAAAATAATTTTTACAGTGGCCTCTAAACCTGATGAACTATTGACCGCAGAGGTCCATTCCGTCGGTAAGACTTTCGAGGAAGACCCTAAGGCATTGCACGTTCACGCCGATATAGACAATAAAAATGGCGACCTTCTTCCGGGAATGTATGTTGAGGGCAGGATTACTGAAGGGGAAAAATCTGGATATGCCGTTACAGAGGAAGCTATCGTTAAGGAAGCCGAACAGTCATACATTTTTATTTTAGAAGAGGATGGAGAAACTGAGGGGAATAGGACGAAATTTAAAAGAATTCCTGTAAGCACGGGCATAAATGACCTTGGTTTTGTTGAAATCAATATTCCTACAGAAATGGCCAAAAACATTAAGGTTGTCACCGTTGGGGCCTATACCCTTTCTTCTGAAATGGTCAAGGGCGAACTCGAACACGGACATTAATTCAATAACCATCAAAGGTTTTGATTCCGGGTCTGTTTTCCCCTTAGTTAGTTAAAAATAAACAGTCCCGGGTCAAAATCATAAAAGATAAAAAGATGAAAGAAATAAAAGCATTTATAAAACCGAACAGGATACAACGGGTCATTGAAGCCCTCAGCGATAATGGGTTTAAGAGCATGACCCTATCACAGGCCGAAGGGACCGGGGCATTCAAGGCAAAAGGTGCCAAACCCTCACTTGATTTTCATGTGACGGACAGTCCCGTGGTAAAAGTGGAACTGGTCTGCCAGAACGAGGAGGCCCAAACGGCAATAGACATCATTCTTAAAAATGGCAGGACGCCCGATCCTGGTGATGGTATAATCTATCTGTCCAACATTGAAGATGCTTTCCAGATAAAGACCGGGGAATCCTTAAAACGTTACGACCATTAAACTGTTTACAACCAATGGAAAAAATAGTGAAAAAGTTGGAGAGCAGGGGCATTCGCCCGACGGCAATGCGCCTGATAACCTATAAACGGTTGGCGCAGTTGAACGTTGCCGTTAGCTTGGGCGAACTTGAAAAACATTTTGAACGTTCGGAGCGGAGCACGCTTTTTCGTACCATGAAGACCTTTGAAGAAAATGCCATCGTGCATCAAATCGAAGATGGAACAGGCGTCATTAAATATGCACTATGCGAGGAAGATTGTGAATGTGAGGTCGGTAACGACCTCCATTTACACTTTCATTGCAATAGCTGTGGGGAAACGGTGTGCCTGACGGATCATAAAATCCCACAGATCAACCTGCCCGAAGGCTATGTGGCAGAAGATATCAATCTTGTGGCAAAGGGAGTCTGTGGGAAATGCAATGATGGCCTGGAGTAACATTTTAATTAAAAATTGGAACAATGGTGACGATCTATAAAAAGGAATGTAAAGTTTATATGGTAGCTCGAAATGGACTTGATGCTACGGATCATGAAAATTTGATCCTTCAACTAAAAGACCATATACAGGCACACAACAAAGTGTACTGGTATATTGAGATGGAAAATTTTAAGGCATGGACTGCAAGCTCATATTGGAATGATATTGTTCTTAAACTTCCGAATGAGGAACGTCTAAAACGGGTCGCATTGGTAGGAAATGAAAAATGGCACGAACAGTTTACGGAGGTTTTGACACCCTTTACAAGGGCTCACATGAAATTCTTCGGACCCAGTGAAAAAGATTTGGCCAAAGAATGGATAGAGAAAAAAAACAATTAAAAACAGTTCAATTAATTTTAATGTAAAAACTATAATATACAATCAGATTACCCATAAATACATAGGATATGTCGGGGGGTATCTGGATGTTTATCGTCCCAGGGAGAAACAAAAAAAATTACACAATAAAAATCCGGGGGTTGGCGTGAATCGAATTAAGAGAAAAAGAGTTTGAACAGCAAAAAAAAGTTGTTTTGGGAAAATTAAAAAATAATCGATAATGAAACTGCTTAGTGACAAAAGTGATTTCAAAAACGAAGTACTGGACAACCAAGGACTTCCCATTGCTATTGCGCTTGGATTTATAGCGGGCATATTTATGGCACAACCATTGGGCATTTCCCTGTTGCATTATGGCCTGGGTGGCGATGCGGCAACTGGTGGCATTTGTCCTAAGAAGGATTTCGACAAATCATGGGGTTTGGGGCTATGGACCAAACCTTGAAAAATGTCCTGTTCGGCACAAGGGGAAGCAGTATCGCACTGATGTTTTAAACAAAAAAGGAAATCTCTTGTGTTAGGTGCCTAAATCAGTAAAACCGTGTGTTCAAATCCGGGTGGCCGCCCATATTTTTTGACCAGCACTGGGAACGGTTCCCGGGAATAGGATTATCTGAAGCTCTGGATTATATGGAAATGCACCTAAGTTGATATAAATCCGATAAAAAAGTGAAAAATGACACAGCTATTGAACATAGAAAAAGAAAACGTAATTGCCGCCAAAATCAAGGGCAAAATCACAAAGAGGGATATAGAAAAAATCCATCCGCTGATCCACACCATCACCAAAAAAGGCCATAAGGTACATTTTTACTTTGAACTGGAAGAATTTCACGGTAATGGCCCAAAAGGTTTATGGGCAGATTTAAAAGTAGATACCGCACATATATCGGAATACGGTAAAATGGCATTTGTAGGCGAAAAAAAATGGCAGGAATGGGCCGTCAAAGCCATGGATTTCTTTACTGGTTCAGAAGTCAAATATTTTGGTTTTCAAGATAAGGCAAAAGCAAAAAACTGGATACAAAACAACTAAGGACATGAAAAAACTAAAAATAAAGATTCCCGTAATCCTTCCCCAGGTGCCGGACGAAAAAGATGCCTGTGTCAATAGGCTCATTGATAAACTGAAAGGACGAGAGGGCATTGATAATGTGCACGTATCCGATGAAAAAGCGAACGGTGTTCCTCAACTCTGTTTCCATTACGACCCCGATGTCATTTCCCTTGATAGGGTACAGTCCCTGGCAGAAACAACCGGTGCCCAAATCTCAAATAAATTTGGGCATAGGTTGATAGCCGTGGATGGCATACGCCACACCCGCCATGCCCGAACCATCGAGAAAGCCCTCAAGGAGGTCGATGGGGTACTCGAAGTTTCCGTTTCCGCTTCTGGAATGATACATGTGGAATTTGATAAGGGCATTACAGGATTTGGGGCCATTCAAAAGAAAATAGAAAAACAAGGGTTGTCCATTATTGATCCGTCCATTGGCACAGAATTGTATTTACAACAAATGGAAGTATCCAACGGCGAAGAAAAATCGAGGGTTATTCAGAATAAAAAGGAAAAACAACACCTTGAAGCAAATGGCAAAGGCCACGTTCACAAAAAGGGTGAGGACCATGTTGATGAACAGGGCGAAGACCATGTGCATGCACACGGCGGTATTTTTGGAAAGAACACCGAACTTATTTTTGCCCTAATTTGCGGAGTCATTCTTGGAATAGGTTTTGGGTTGTCCTACCTAGCGGCAGTTCCGGATTGGGTAAGCTTATCCCTGTATATAGGAGCCTATTTTTTTGGCGGTTATTTTACTGCAAAAGAGGCCGTCCAGACTGTTGCCAAAGGTGGTTTTGAAATCGATTTTTTGATGCTGGTGGCCGCCATTGGTGCAGCTATTCTGGGTGAATGGGAAGAAGGTGCACTCCTATTGTTCCTGTTCAGTTTGGGGCATGCCCTAGAGCATTATGCAATGGAGAAGGCACGAAAATCCATCGCGGCACTGGCAGATTTGGCCCCAAAAACCGCCTTGCTGAAAAAAGATGGCAGGACCGAAGAGGTCGGAATCGAAAAGTTGGGTATTGGCGATATCATTGTGGTCAAGCCAAACAGTAAAATATCCGCTGACGGTGTTGTGGTCGATGGAGAAAGCAGTGTCAACCAAGCTCCCATAACCGGGGAAAGTGTACCGGTAGATAAAGTTCCCGTTCAAGATATTGACAGGGACTATTCAGAGGAAGATGATATAAAGGACGAAAACCGTGTTTTTGCGGGAACCATTAACGGTAACAACACCCTTGATATAAAGGTGATCAAGGAGGCAAAGGACTCAACGCTATCCCGATTGGTAAAGTTGGTAAATGAAGCGCAGACCCAAAAATCGCCCACACAGTTGCTTACCGATAAATTTGAAAGGTACTTTGTGCCTTCCGTACTGGTACTGGTCGTACTATTGCTTTTTGCTTTTTTGGTCATAGACGAGCCGTTCAGCGCCAGTTTTTATAGAGCAATGGCAGTACTGGTAGCCGCTAGCCCCTGCGCATTGGCGATTTCGACACCGAGTGCGGTTTTGAGCGGGGTGGCTAGGGCCGCCCGTGGCGGAGTGTTGATCAAAGGGGGGCGACCTTTGGAAGACTTGGGGACACTCACCGCCCTGGCATTTGACAAGACAGGCACCCTGACAGAAGGAAAGCCTAAACTCACAGAAGTGGTCCCCCTTGGGAAACTATCGGAAAATGAACTATTAAAAATAGCCGTAGCGGTAGAAAACCTTAGTGACCACCCTTTGGCAAAAGCCGTGGTCCGAGATGGCAAGGAGCGCCTGAAAGGTGGCGAAATACCCGATGCTTCCGATTTGGAAGCCGTACTGGGCAAGGGTATTAAGGCTTCCTTGGGCGATGATAAAATCTATATAGGGAACCTTGACCTCTATGAAGGGCTTGATGAGAGTTCGCCTTCCGAAGAGATAACAATAAAAGTCCGTGGTCTTGAAGGGGGGGGCAATACGACTATGCTCGTTAGGAAGAATGAAGAATACGTAGGCATCATCGCCCTAATGGACACCCCTCGTGAAGCCGCCAAGGCAACCCTTAAAAAATTAAAGGAAATCGGTATCAAACGAATGATTATGCTTACGGGCGATAACCAAAAAGTGGCCGATGCCGTTGCCAAAGAAATAGGGTTGACCGATGCCTGGGGCAGTCTATTGCCCGAAGAAAAGGTGGATGCCATTAAAAAACTAAAGAAAAAGGAGTCCAAGGTGGCGATGGTAGGTGATGGCGTTAATGATGCACCTGCGATGGCAAACAGTACCGTAGGTATTGCGATGGGTGCCGCAGGAAGCGATGTGGCCTTGGAAACCGCCGATGTTGCCCTTATGGGCGATAAGTTGGAGACATTACCCTTTGCCATTGGCCTGAGCCGAAAGGCAAAAGCAATCATAAAGCAGAACTTATGGGTTAGCCTTGGCATTGTGGCATTGCTTATTCCCTCTACCATATTCGGGTTCGCCAATATCGGAATCGCGGTGGTAATACATGAAGGCTCAACCTTATTGGTCGTTTTCAATGCCTTGCGCTTATTGGCTTACAATGGAAAATAAGAATATGGATGGCACGGTTTTAATCCCCATGTAAAATGACGCTTACTGAGAAAACACTTTTACGGCTCGGCATCAGACCCACTGTGATGAGGGTCAAGATGTATCAATATCTTAAGCGGAGACAAAGTGCGGTATCCTTGGTCGAGATGGAAAAAACTTTTGCCCAAAAAGGCGTGAACAAGAAAACAGTCCATAAAACAACATTTTATAGGACTATCAACCTCTTTATGGAACAAGGTCTGGTCCATCAGATTGATGATGGAACATACATTGCAAAATATGCACTTTCTGATAGAAGTCACATAGACAAACACGATAAAGACTTACATATGCATTTTCATTGCACCGTATGTGGAAAAACACTATGTCTGCCGGATAGAATATCAGAAAAAAGCTTGCCTGATGATTATGAAGTGAGCAATGCTAACCTGGTATTAAAAGGGGTATGTAAAAGTTGTAGAAAAAATAACAAGGATGAAGAAGCTTCAGCAGTTGACCAAGGAAATTAACGAATTTACATTGAGAATTGAGCAGGACTATCCTGAACTATACCAATATCTTGATGAAAATCCCATTACAATCCGTGATTGTGAAACACCTTAGATTTCCGTCAACCCGTTCGTGGAATATTTGGATAGCCTAAAGTCATTCTTGGAAAGATATATAGGGTCGCATAAAAAAATGAAGCCCTGAAATATAATTGATTCAGTAGTATATTAATGAACAAAAGCACTTTTAAAATCAGTAAAATGGACTGCCCTTCAGAAGAGCAGATGATTCGGATGAAGTTGGAGTCCCATACACAAGTAAAACACTTGGATTTTGATATTCCCAACAGAAAATTGGAAGTATATCACTTGGACGGCACCAAGGAGATACAAACGTCCATAGCCAGCTTACAACTTGGGGATTCCCTAGAGGGAACCATAGAAGCCGAACCGCCCGTAATGGAAGAACAATCCAAACAAAAAAGAATGCTTTGGTGGGTCTTGGGCATCAACTTTGGCTTTTTCGTTATCGAAATGACCACTGGTTGGATTTCCTCTTCAATGGGACTTGTGGCGGATTCGTTGGATATGCTGGCAGATTCCATCGTTTACAGCCTGAGCTTGTTTGCTGTAGGCGCAGCCATGTCACGCAAGAAAAATATAGCCAAAATCAGCGGCTATTTTCAAATGGGATTGGCCCTCTTGGGCTTTTCAGAAGTACTGCGTAGGTTTTTCAGCGATACTGGAACGCCCTTGTTCCAATGGATGATCATAGTTTCAATTTTCGCATTGGCAGGTAATTTGATTTCCCTCTGGCTCATCAACAAAACCAAGAGCCAAGAGGCCCACATGCAGGCGAGCGCCATTTTTACGTCCAATGATATCATTGTGAACGGCGGTGTTATAGTTGCAGGTGTGCTGGTCTATTTTCTGAACAGCAAATGGCCCGATTTGATAATTGGTGGCATCGTCTTCATGTTTGTGATGCGGGGCGCCTTAAGAATATTGAAACTGTCGAAGTAGCTTCAGAAAGCCTAGGATTAGAAATATGATGACCAAAAAACAATGAATATCCAGATTTGGGCAATAGTATTGGGATCGACGACCTGGGGACGCGTTCGGGTTCGAACAGATTGTTAAGGTCATTGAAGATGCTCCAAAGCTGGGGCTGAATAAATGGTGGACAGCCATCAAAATTATTGAATATGTCCAAGAACAGAAGGGAGAGAAGGCTTGCGAAAAAAGATAGAAAACCCATGAATGGAGGAATAACGAAGAAAGACAAAGTCTCATGTATGTTGATATTTACCGCAATGTTCATAGTACTTCTCCTCCTTTACTTTTTAGAGGCCATTCTATATTTCTTTTACCTTCTTATTGAAACGTAACAAAAACAAAGCGATATGAAAACAACAACAATCTTGGTTCCAGTAGATTTTACATCCGTAGCAAAAAATACGGTGAACTATGTTATCGGCCTATCGAAGCAACTAACGACAAAAATGATTTTTGTTCACGCCTACACCGTGGCATATCCATCGAGCACTCCCATGGGAATGGGAACCATGGCAGCTCCGATTTCGGGAGCCCGTGAATCCCAGGAAAAATCAAACAAACAAAAACTCAAGGATTATCTCGAAAGCTTTCCGGAACTCGCATCCAAGGATTACAAAGGTTTCGTTGATTTTGGCGCGACCGTAGATGTTATTTGTCAAACTGCCAAAGATGAAAATGTTGACGCCATCATTATGGGGACCGAAGGAGCAGACTCCCCGATGGAAGAATTTTTTGTGGGCACCGTGACTGAAAAAGTAAGTCGTAATGCACCTTGCCCGGTATGGGTTGTTCCAGAAAGCACAAAGTATGATGCTATTGAACATTTGGGCTTGGCACTGGACGGGGACAGTTTGGGCAATGAGGCTGATAAAGACCTATTGATCAAGTTGCTGGAAACATTTACTGCCAATTTACATCTCGTACAAATTACGAATGACAAGGAGGATATTCCCTTAAAAGAAAATGAAGTGCTTTCATATTATAAAAACCTTTTGGGCCAAAGGGAATTCACCTTCAACATTTTCCAAAATAAAGATACTGAAGAAGGCATCAACAAGTTTCTAAGGGAAAACCCAATAGATTTGCTGGTGCTACTCTTCAGGGAACACGGATTTTTTGAGCGGGTATTGGAGAAAGGACTAAGAAAAAGATTGGTTTTTGGTTCCGATAAACCCTTACTTATACTCAAATAAGATAATCTCCAGCAATATCAATACATATTTTTCGGCTTTAGATAAATGGTTGCTAAAACGGATGGATTTGATTGTGATGCGGCGATGGAAACCGAAAAAGCGATCATTCAAACCCATCAACCATCCAAAGTTGTTTGATCCACTAAAAAAAGTCGATCAACCCGAAAACTTGGTTTGCAGAACAATATATTCAAGTAATTGTCCTGATTTTGGGAGCAGTTAGGATGGCTAAAAAGTGGAGCGTTTTGCCAATATAGGTTTGGCATTATGGACTATTTTAAATGCTATTGGATTGCAAAAAATGAAATGGTGCTGACTCATATTCATACAAGTAATCTTTAGGACCAACTTTGCTGGTATAAATTAGGCTTACATAAAAAAATAGCCCATCCGAATATTCGGATGGGCCATTAAATGATTTGGATCACTTAGAGCTCAAAGATCAGGATATCCTTTTCGATCTCCGACTTCCGCTGTTCCAAAGTCTTCTGCAACTGGGTGGTCACCAAATTGATGAGATTGCTGTTGGTGGTCTTGAACTCCAATCCATGGGAATCCCAGATGTAAAATGAACTGGAACCGTCTTGGTTGTAGTTGAACTTGGTGAGTTCTCCAAGGGTCTGGTTCAGGCGTTCCCTATGGTCGCCAAGCCTCTCAACTTTTCAAACTTCTGGATCCGGCTGTCGATGCTGCCGTGGCACACAATAGGGAGTACAGTCTGTATGCACAACGTAAAAAACTTGAGGGAAAACCTTATTTCTTGATAATGAACAATGTCTCCAATAAAATTTTAACAACTGTTTACGGAGTGGTCCAAAGTAGGAGACCATACGATATCAACCATATTTGCGTTGATCCTAGAAATATAACTAGGACAAACTTGCCATTAAAGGTAAATTAAAAGAATCAATTTAAACGTATTTAAGTATTTGCTTAATTTATTATACCTTTGTACTAAATTCATCCCATGAAACTTGAAACTAGCTGCATTAGGGCAGAGGCCGATTACGTTCAAATACTACGCTGTAAAGAAGAATTGAACGCTGTATCAGCTTCCATCGAGGTAATAAGTAAGGTTATGGCACTGGCCGGTAATAAGGTTCGTTTTAAAATGTTGTATCTGCTGCAACGGGAAAACGAATTATGCCCTTGTGACTTTGCGGATATTCTGGAAATGAGCGTTCCCGCTATTTCCCAGCATTTACGTAAGATGAAGGATGTCAATGTCATTTCTACCCGTAGAGATGGTCAAACCATCTTTTATCGAATTTCAGAGGAGAATAAAGCTTTTTTGACTACTATTTTAAGTAATGTAGCACCTGAAAGAAAAACTGCATAAAATGAAAAAAACAATGACATCAAATCGAACTGCTTTTGCTGGGTTGTTTTCGGCTATCGTAGCTTCTCTATGTTGCATAACTCCTGTTTTGGCGTTGCTTTCCGGAACTACGGGTGTTGCCTCTACCTTTTCTTGGGTAGAACCCTATAGGCCTATTTTGGTAGGTTTGACCGTTTTGATTCTTGGTTTTGCCTGGTATAAAAAATTAAAGCCACGTCCACAGGATATTGATTGCGCCTGTGATGATGACAAACCTAAATTCATCCAATCAAAAACATTCTTGTTTTTGGTGACCATTTTTGCTGGTATTATGTTGGCGTTTCCTTATTACTCGCATTTGCTCTTTCCCAACTCAAGCGTTAAGAAAAAGGTCCTTTACGTATCCGAAAACAATGTAGGTGAATTGAACTATTCCATTCAGGGGATGACCTGTACAGGTTGCGAAGCCCATATTGAAAACAAAGTCAATCAATTGCAAGGTATTTTGGAAGTAGATGCAAACTACGAAAAATCTAGTGCTTTGGTGAAGTATGACAAGGGTAAGGTAACACCTGATGAAATAGCTACCGCCATTAGAAAAACCGGTTACAAAATCATTGAATAATGGAGGTTATCTTAAAATCCACTCTTACTTGCCCGAACTGTGGGCATCAAAAAGAAGAAGAAATGCCGACAACGGCCTGTAAATTCTTCTACGACTGTGAGAATTGTAATAAAGTACTAAAACCCAAAGAGGGAGATTGTTGTGTTTTTTGTTCTTATGGTTCAGTGGCCTGTCCTCCCATACAATCTGGCACTGGTTGCTGTAATTAATGATTTTGACTGACTCAATAATCTAAAGTTCTATGGTGCTATGGACACTTTTACGATAACAATTTTGCTTAATTCTTTAAAGAAATTTGGTTTTTAATAGAGTATATAAATAGGGACAAAGGAGCGGCTTTATGCCGTCCCTTGTCCGGCAAATTTTTGCGGGCTTAGCTTTCGATGATATTGGTTAAGGCGATATTCTTTTACAGATTAATAATGCCCCTTTCCCTTGTATTGTTGGAAAAGCTCAATGCCCTTCTCAGTCCGCTCATATCCGAACTGATTTTTTCTTCCAAGACCCTTGCATAGACCTGAGTGGTCGAAATCTTGGTGTGGCCCAGCATTTTTGAAACGGTTTCTATGGGAACACCATTCGATAGTGTTACCGTGGTGGCAAATGTATGCCGGGCCGAATGAAAGGTAAGGTTCTTGGAAATCCCCAATAAGGCTGTTATTTCCTTTAAATAGGCATTTGTTTTTTGGTTTGAATATACCGGAAGTAATTTACCTTGGTTCAAATGGGGATGGTCCTCATATTTTTCCAGAATCTGCTTTGCGACTTCAAGTAGTGGGATTTTTACGGGTTGTTCATTTTTTTCACGTTGGGTAAAAATCCAACGTTCTCCATCAATACCAACCACGATATTGCTTTTGTCCAACAACCTGACATCCGTATATGACAATCCGGTATAACATGAAAACACGAAAATGTCCCGTACTATACCATATCCCTTGTCCTCAATATCGGCCTCTTGGAAAAGCTTCAGCTCCTCTTGGGACAGAAATTCCTTTTTATATCTCTTGAATTTAAGTTTATACCTGGTAAATGGATTTTTTTCCAGCCATTCAAGATCCATGGCCAGATTCATCAATTTACGCAGCCTTTCCAAATGTTTCATAACACCGTTATTGTTCAAAGGGTTTGAATTTTGGAGGGATGGCCCTTTTCTCAGATACTGTTCAAAGTCAATGATGAAACTGTACTTCAGATGCTTTAGGTATATATCATTGGTCTTCTTTTCCCTAACAAGAAACCTTCGAATATAATTTTCGGTGGTATAGTAATTCTTCAGCGTCCCCGGTTTGAGTACGCCTTTCATATTTTGGTTGTGGTACGCCACTAATTCCAATAAAGTTTTATGTCTTTCGTCATGCCCGACGAACCTAGCCTTTATGGATTTTGCCGTAACCAACTCAAATTCAGCGGATAACTGTTTGTGGCATTGTAGTAATTTGGCATATACCTGGTCCAGATAGGTGTTCAATGCCTTGCCCTCAGGTGTCCTGGAGGTGGTTTTCTTCGCTTTGGTGTCCCAATAGGTAACCGATGTTTGTCGTTGTAAACTGATTTCTGCACGTTTTCCATCAACCGTTACACGTGCATAAATTGGGGCCGAATCCCCGTTTCTCTTGGCTATATTAAGCCAAAAATGGATGCTAAAAGTTCTTGTAGTGCCCATAGACTCTCACTTTAAGTTAATACTCGATTTGATATCGAAAGTCAAATCGAAGCGAAAGTCAAATGCTAAGGAGTTACCAATGTAGTGAAAAAATCCGGTCGAAAAAAGGTAACCGAATAGGTAACTTTTGTTTTGATTTTAAAGCTAACTGTATGATATCAAAAAAAATGAAATCAATTGAAAATCATACAGTTAACTTTTTATTGGTGTCTATTGACACCCTCTTTGTCGGGGTGGCAGGCCCATCCCTATAAACGTAAATAGTTGATTTTCATTGTTTTACACCGTTAACTAAGACCAGTTAACCGAACCCTGAACCGTGTTCAAATCGGTACATCCAGAGGCAAAACTTATGGGAGTTTCACAAATTAAATTTAGTAAAAATTTATTAAAGAGAACTTTTCCTTTCCTTACATTAAATTCTAAGATTCAAGCATTGATTTAATATCACTAACATCTTGATTACTTAACTCAAACCACTCGCCTCTGATTCTTTTGCTGTCATACAATTTATGCAAAGAACTTTCAATAGTTTCAGCCATAAGCCTTTTGGGATATTCCTTTGAGCAGATAAGTTCGACCGTTGGCTTTTGACTCTGCAAAGTTTTTTCCCTGTATTGTGGTTTATTTGAGATTCCTATTTTATAAAAATCATTCGTTGTATCAATCATTAGGTATACATGGCACCCATCTCTTTTATCATTACCCTTTTCTCCCATTTTTAAGAATTCGTGCTCTGGGAGTTCATATTTTAGAATTTGGATATACTCAGAAGCCAAATTCTTTATGACATTGAATATCTGTTCTCCGGTATACCAATAAAAGTTCTTTGTCTTTGAAGATAACTTGGTTTTTCGACTGCCATCTAGTATCCCCCAACTTATCATATTTAGGTTTTTGAAACATTCAATTTCCTCCTCTGTTATAACGGCATCATTAGAATAAAGACCAGACCATGAGGTATCGGCAGGTTCAGATTTTCGGATTATTACAAATTCAATGAATTTCCCATCATTAAATTCAAATCTTACTGTGTCTTTGGGTTTCAAGTAAAGCTCCCTTTTAAAAAAGTAAAAAGCTATAAAGTCTTTCTTATCAGCATGCTCGAAGGCAAATATTAAATTCTTTCCTAAATCGGTATTCAATATAACACCTCCTATCGGACTTATGTTTGACGTTCCAAATGGGTAATAGTGCCCTCCTACCAAGCGCCATCTTACACACTTTGAGCCCGAAAATGGATCTTGGGTTATTATAGTCTTATTTTTAAAATCACGCTCCAATAATTATGTAAATTTTGACATTTTGTTAATCGCCTTATCTTAGCAGCCACAAATTATAGAGTTAAATCATTGAGATTTAAATCGATCCAAGTAGCTATTTTATTTTTAATTCATGTATTTTTTGTTTTACACGATTTGATACGGATATTGTGAAAACTTTCATTGATGTATCCATATTTGATGTTGAAAGACAAAATAAGTTCCCACTTGAAAATTCCATTATTGCCGCACCAACATCAAAGCTTCTATCACCTAGTTTGGTTAATACCTTAAATTCAACGTTACTTTTTATCATCTTATATTTTGCCATAAATCTAACATGTGCACCATTCACTTTACAGAATTGGTTTCCAAGTTTTACTGCTACACTGTCAGAATAATTCATTTTCATGCTCACTTCGGTTTTCTTTCCGTTAGCTGCTTCAAGTTGAGATTTTACCTTGTCCGTATTAAAGACATTGGTTATTAGGTGATTATTTAAATGTTTTATGGTCTTTGTATTTGGTATTTCGTCAAGGTTCTCCCTATATACTTCACTTTCATTGGTCAATAATTTCAAATCTTCTTCTGTTATAGACTTATCAAAAAAATATGTAATCATTGGCGAGCCTATCAGAATGGGCTTTTTCTCCTCAAACACGAACTCTTTTGGAAATTGCATGTGTTCAAGGACAGACGAGTACCGATCCCAAACTTTTAATTCATAAAGGTCTATACCGTGATATAAAGCTTTCCTAATTCCTGGTTTTGTATAACCACTTGCCGAAATAATTCCTCCTTTTTGAATTGATGGTGTATCCTTAAAATGCAAACAAAGTTGTTCGACTTCCGGCGAACCTAAAGGTCTTGTATGATCCTTCACATGAATTCCAATAAAGGCAATCTCTTCCTTTTTTTCATTGATGTACTTGACAGATATATCAATATCCCTATTACGCTCCGAAGCATGGTCATACATCATATTCCCCAATATTATTTCAACACTTTCTGGTGAGGTAAGCTTAGTTAAAATCCCTGCTAATAAATGAGTGTCAGTATGTGTTAACATATTAGAGTGTGAGAAATCGTGCCAGCAAATACTTTAAAGCGAACGAAGCATGGCGAAGTGCTGCAAGCGTCCCAAAACTTACCAAACTAATTTACTGAGCGAGGCAGAATAACTCTAGTTTATAAGCTTTTCCAGATAAGCAACTTTATCCTTTTCTGCTTGCAATAAACGCTCGTAAAGTTTTTTGTTCTCTTCATGGGCCTCAATCAGTTTATCCAAAGGATTGAAAGTAGGCATATAATTAAAAAAGGCTGCATTGTCGTTATTGGTAACAGTATTACCAATAATATTGAAAACAGCTTCTTCAGAAAAATTTTCAATACCTTCTTTGGTAACACCCAATGCCTTGGCCACCTGTTCCAACTTGTCATCTTCCACCTTCTCGCTGTTCTCGATATTCGAAACGGCCTGTTGGCTGATGCCCAGTTCCTCGGCCAACGTCTCCTGTTTCATTCCACGGAGTTCCCTGATCCTACTGATCTTTCTGCCTATATGGTTGTTCTTGATCTTTGTCTGCATATCTCAAATATAGGGTGTTTCCCACAATAATCCGATTGTAAAATACAAAACAGTTTCAATAAAATACAAGTGCCCATGGTGGGGTACTTGGGAACATGGCCTTAATATGGTCAG